>NZ_JBHSWW010000061.1:0-12153 GCF_042661865.1 Halorubrum tibetense | reverse complement strand
GGCCGCGCCGATCCCGTCGGCGTCGACCGTGCCGCGGGCGTGCTCCAATCCGGGGATCTCGCCGTCGCCGGCCAACCCCTTCACCTCCGTCGCACCGTGCTCGCGGAGGTGGTCAGCGATCGCGACCATCCGCTCTGCGGTCCGGTTGAACAGGTTCACCTCGAGGTCGGCGTCGACCGCGTCGGCCAGCGCGACGGTCTCCTCGGGGACGAGCGCCGCGACGTTCCCGTTCACGGAGATCACGGCGTGGTCGGCGAGCAGGAGCTGGGCTGCCGCAGCTCGTTCGGCGGCGTCCGCGCTCGGCAGCGTCCGCTCGCCGAGGAGGTAGTCGAACGCCTCGCCGCGGCCCTGTGCGATCAGTCCTTGGCGGGAGGTGATCCCCGCGTCGACGCCCGCCTCGATCCGGTGTCGCGTGACGAGCGAGGCGTACCGCGGGTGGTCCTCCGGGATCTCCGTCCCCGGGTCCGGTTCGAGGTCCGTTTCCGTCTCCGTCATACTCGAAACACGAAACGCGGCGAGTAAAGTGCCGCGTTGTTCGGCGGCCGAGTAGGGGCGGGGGAGAGTGATAAGCGACCAATAACTAAGTCACGGGAGCCCGTAGTTCGGGCCGTGATGAATCGGACTGGCAAGTACACCGTCGTGAAGCCGTGTAACGACCACGGGGCGGTCACTCTGCGGGACCACCCGCGAAACGGGACGTTCCACGTCGTCGAGTACGGCGACACCGACGCCGAGGAAGCCTTGGCCGAGGCGGAGACGGGTTCGGTCGTCCGGCTCGAGCTCGAACGCACCGGTCGCCGCGGCAACGCGTGGCGTGCGGCCGCCGCGGAATCGATCGAAAGCCTGTAACGGTCGGTGTGGTCCGGGAACCCCCTTTTACGCGACGCCGATCCGCTCGCGATACGTCCCGTACTCCGTCTCGAACACCTCCATGATCTCGCCCATCGTGGCGTACGCCTTCACCGCGTCGACGATGGCGGGCATCACGTTCTCGTCGGCCGCGACCGCCTCGCGGATCCCGTCCAACGCGGCCGCGACCGCCTCGTCGTCCCGGTCGGTTTTCACGGCGTCGAGCCGTTCGAGCTGGCGGTCGCGGGTCGTCTCGTCGATGTGGAGGAGGTCGGGTTCGGTGTCCTCCGCGACCTCGTAGGCGTTGACGCCGACGACCGTCTCCTCGCCGGCGTCGACCCGCTCCTGATACTCGTAGGCCGACTCCTGTATCTCCCGGTGGAAGTACCCTTGCTCGATCCCGTGGAGGACGCCGTCACGGACCGAGCCGTCGCCCATCTCCCGGATCTCCTCGATGTACGCCATCGCGTCCGCCTCGATCTCGTCGGTGAGCGCCTCGACGGCGAACGAGCCGCCGAGCGGGTCGGCGATGTCGGCCGCGCCGGACTCCTCAGCGATGATCTGCTGGGTTCGGAGCGCGACGCGTACGGCCTGCTCGGAGGGGAGCGCCAACGCCTCGTCGAAGGAGTTGGTGTGGAGGCTCTGGGTCCCGCCGAACACCCCGGCGAGCGCCTGTATCGTGACCCGGACGACGTTGTTCAAGGGTTGCTGGGCGGTCAGCGACTGGCCCGCGGTCTGGGTGTGGAACTTCAGCCGTTTGGAGGCGTCCGCCTCCGCGCCGTACCACTCGTCCATCACCGTCGCGTAGATCCGGCGAGCGGCGCGGAATTTCGCGACCTCCTCGAGGATCGAGTTGTGCGAGTTGAAGAAAAACGAGAGCTGTGGCGCGAACTCGTCGACCGCGAGCCCGCGGTCCAGACACGCCTCGACGTACGCGAACCCGTCCGCGAGCGTGAAGGCGAGCTCCTGAGTCGCCGTCGACCCGGCCTCCCGGATGTGGTACCCCGAGATCGAGATCGGGTTGAACTTCGGCGTCTCCTCGACCGCGAACTCGATCGTATCGGTCACCAGATCGAGGGAGGGCTCCGGGGGGACGACCCACTCCTTCTGGGCGATGAACTCCTTGAGCATGTCGTTCTGGAGGGTCCCTCTCACCTCCTCGCGAGGGACGCCCTGCTGGTCGGCGAGGGCGATATACATCGCGTAGATCACCGGCGCGCTCGGGTTGATAGTGAAGGATGTCGACACCTCGCCGACGTCGATACCGTCGAACAGCACCTCCATGTCCCGAAGCGTGTCGACGGCGACCCCCTCCTTGCCGACCTCGCCGATCGACATCGGATCGTCGGAGTCGAGCCCCATCAGCGACGGCATGTCGAAGGCGGTCGAGAGCCCGGTTTGGCCCTCGTCGATCAGGTAGTGGAAGCGTTCGTTGGTCTCCTCGGCGGTGCCGAACCCGGCGAACTGCCGCATCGTCCACGTCCGACCGCGGTACATCGTCGGATAGACGCCGCGGGTGTACGGCTCCTCGCCCGGGAAGCCGAGGTCGTCCTCGTAGTCGAGGTCGGCGATGTCCGCGGGCGTGTACAGCCGGTCGACCTCGCGGTTCGAGACGGTGGCGAACCGCTCGCTGCGCTCACCGAATCGGTCGAGGACGGGGTCGAGCGTCTCCGCCTCCCACTCGGCGTGCGCGTTGCGTATCTCGGAGAGCTCCTCGTCGTCGTACATACGTCTCGGTATCCGCCCCGGATCAATAAAGATTGTTTATGAACGTTTCGTTCGGCGTGAGGATTGCGCCACGCGAGCGATGCCCCCGACGATCACTCGTCGTTCGTCCCGTCCGTGACCGGTGGCGTCGTCGGCTCCCGTGTCACGCCGGTCTCTGCCTCCGGGGCGCCGGTCTCCTCCGCCCGTGCGTTCGCTCGGCCATCACCGCCGAATAGCCGCTCGAAGAGCCCGCGCTCGGAGCGCTTCTCCGCGAGCAGCACGGAGCACTCGACGTCATCGAGCACCTGCAACACGAGCGATCCGCGGACCAGTCGCGAGAGCAGTCCCTTCTCGGTGGCACCGATGATGAGCATCGTCGCGTCCCGCGCGGCCCGGTCGATCGAGGCCTCGACGTCTCCGCTCTCGATCCGCAGCGTCGCGTCCGCGAGGCCGTGTTCGGCGGCCCACTCCGTGAGGAACGCCTTGCCTGCCACTTCGTCGTCTGCGACGTGTAGGAGGGTGACCTCGCCGTCGAACTCGACCTGGAGCATTCGAGCGACCGCGGCGGACAGATCGGAGGAAGGACCGCCGGCGGTAGGCACGAGGATCCGCGAGGGGTCGAATCCGCGGTCGCGGAACACGAGAAAGTCCGAGGGTAACGAGTGTGCGAGCTCGTCGACCGCCGTCTCCGCGCGCCCCGGCGCGCCGTGCGAGTTCTCGCCCCAACCCATCACGGTGAGGTCTGCGCCGTACGTCCGCGCCGCGTCGAACACCTCCTCGAACACGCGGTGTGAGAGGACGACGTGGGTCTCCACGTCGACGCCGAACGTCTCGGCGTCGTCGCGGCCCTTGTCGAGGAGGTCGTGTGCCGCCTCGTGCGCGCCGCGATCGCGAGCAGCTTCGAGCGAGGTCTGGTCCGGCACGTTCGCGATGTTGACGGCGACGACGGTGCCGTCGCGCTGTTTGGCGATCGCCGACGCGAGGGTGATCAGGTGCTCCTCGGTCGCCGGGTTCGCGAGCGGTACCATCACGCGGTAGTCGTCGCCGCTCGGCTGGACCGACGTCACCGCCGAGACGGCGGCCTTGGGCAGCTCGTCGGAGCGGTCGAGCACCCACGACCCCAACACGCCGCGCGACTCCACCTTATCGCGAGCGTACACGAGGTACCAGAGCACCGCGAAGACGACGAGACCGAGCGAGATCAGGATGATCGTCGGGTCGATGTACACGATCAACGCGAACGAGGAGATCGCACCGATAATCGGAACGAACGGGTAAAAGGGGACTTCGAAGTCGGGGTCGTACCCCTCGACGCCCGACTCGCGCATCACGATGAGCGCGATGTTGAGCAGCCCGTACACCACGAGGTGGAGCACCGACCCCATCGTCGCGAGGGGCTCGACGCCGCCGATAACGAGGAACACGAGGATGAGCGCGCCGGTGAGCGCGATCGACTTATAGGGAGTCCCGAAGCGGTCGTGGATCTCGTTGAGCGACGGGGTGACGATCTTCTCGCGGCCCATCGCGAAGTTGATCCGGGACGACGAGAGGATCGAGGCGTTCGCCGACGAGGCGGTCGCGAGCAGTCCTCCGATGAGCAGCATCGCGGCGCCGACCGCGCCGAGCGAGTAGCCGAACACGGAGTAGTTGCCGAACAGGAGTCTGGCGGCGTCGACGACCGCGGTGTCGTTGTTCGCGACGAGTTCGTTCGGCACCGCCGCGAGCAGAACGACGAGGAAGAGCGCGTACACCGCGGTGACGATGACGACCGATCCGAGCACCGCGAGCGGGAGGTTCCGTCCGGGGTTCTTGATCTCCTCGGCGACCGAGGTGATCTGGACGAACCCGAGATACGAGACGAAGATGATCCCCGTCACCGGGAGCACTTGACTCATAGTTCCCGGCGGCGCGAACGGTCGCAGCGACTGCATCTCCGCGTTCAACAGTCCGACGACGGTGAACACGGCGAGGATACCCATGAGCGACACGACGATGACGATCTGGAGGCCGCCGGTCTCTTTCGCGCCGAAGTAGTTGACCGCGATAAAGAGGAGCGCGCCCGCGAGGCCGATCACCTGCGCGGCTTCCAGCGTCACCGGTCCGAGTCCGATGGGGCCGAGCCCGAGGAGCGCGTTGACGTACTCGCCGAAGCCGTACATGTAAAAGGCGGAGGCGAACGCGAGCCCGAGCCAGTTCGCCCAGCCTGCAATTGAGCCGAACATGGGCCCGAGCGCCCGGTTGACGTAGAAGTACGCGCCGCCGGACTTGGGCATCGCGGTGCCGAGTTCGGAGGCCGACAGCGCCGTGAACAGCGCGATGATTCCGCCGAGAACGAACGTCGCCGCCGCGAGGGGACCGGCGCGAGCGACCGCGGTGCCGGGCAGCACGAAGATCCCGGCACCGATCATCGTCCCGATTCCGATCGTGAGCGCCGCGAGCGGACCGAGGTCCTTCGCGAGTTCCTCGTCGCTCATTCGGCCGATCCCTCGCGCGGGAGCGCGATGACCGGAACCGTCGCGTTCGTCGCGAGCTTCACGGAGACGTCACCGGAGAGGAACTGCATGAGTCGATTCCCGCCCCGCGAGCGGTAGACGACCGCGCTCGCGCCGACCTCGTCGACCGCGTCGGCGATCGTCGCGGCGACGTCTCGTCCGTACGCCGTGTGCTCGCGGGCGTCCGGGAACACCGCCCGGACGGCGGCGTACGACTCCGCCGCCAGCTCTTCGGACTGTTCAACCGGCGTCTTGTCGGGGACGCCACCGCCCTTCTCGACGACGTGTAGTGCGGTCACCCGTTCGGGGTCGTACGGTTCGAGCACCCCCGCCGTCGCCGCGGCGTCTTCCTCGTTGGCAACTGGAAGAAGCACGTGACTGAGGAGGTCCAGTCGGTCGTCGTCGGTACGTGTCATGCGCGATGATCTATATTCGCGGGTTAAGAACCTGACTGGTGTCGGTTAGGCGGTGTAGAGGCGCTCATAGCGGCTATCCGTATTATAAAACGACTGGGGCGTCCAAAAAGGGCACCGCCCGGCCACATCGACTCGCCCGCTCCCGTTATCGACCATCGGCACGACTCACGAGGTCCAGAACGCCTTGGTGAACAGCACGAGCACGGGGATGATCTCGATCCGGCCGATCCACATCAGAACGATCATCACGCCGCGGGTGCTCATCGGGAAGGAGGCGTACGTCCCGTACGGCCCCGCGTCACCGAACGCCGGGCCGATGTTGAGGAACGTCGACGCGGCCGCGCCCATCGCCTCGAACTCGGAGACGGCCACCCCGGCGCGGGCGGCGTCGGCCGCGATGACCGTCGCGAGTACGACGAACAGCGCGATGCTCAACAGGACGAACACGTAGATATCGCGGATGGTTTCCTCGTCGACCGGTTCGCCGGAGACGCGGACGGGACGGACGGCGTCCGGATGGACGCTCGTGAACAGGTCCCGGCGGAACGACTTCAACAGCACGAGCCACCGCAGCGACTTCACCGAACAGGTTGTCGATCCGACCATCCCGCCCATGAACATCGCGACGAAGAGGAGGTACTTCGCGGCGGGCGCCCACGCGTCGAAGTCGGTGCTGGCGTACCCCGTCGTCGTAACGATCGAGGTCACGTTGAACACGGCGTGACGGATCACCGCTTCCCCCCCGCTTTCCACCGCCCCCGAGAGCCACAACACGAGCGCGACGAGGGCCGCAAACACCGTTATTCCACCCAGATAGAAGTGGAACTCCTCGTTCCGGAGCAGCCGTCCCGGCTCGCCGTTGATGAAGAAGTACAACAGCACGAAGCTCGTCGACCCAGCGATCATGAACGGGACGATCGCCCACTGGATCACGGGGTGGAACGCCCCGGCGCTCAGCGGCTCCGGCGAGAAACCCGCGGTCGCGACGGAGGTAAACGCGTGTGCGACCGCGTTGTACAGGTCCATTCGCGGGTCGACGGCGAAACCCAACAGGAGGAACACCACGACGGCGAGCGCGGTTATGCCCACGTACAACCCCCAGATGAGTCGGGCGGTTTCGGAGATCCGCGAGGTGAGCTTGTTGACGTCGCGGCTCTGTGATTCCGACTCCATCAGTTGGGCCCCACCGACGCCGAGCTCGGAGAGAACGGCGGTCGCCAGGATGAGGATCCCGAGCCCGCCGAGCCACTGGATCAGCTGCCGCCACATCAGTATCGACTGCGAGTGGATCGAGAAATCCGTTAACACGGTCGCCCCGGTCGTCGTCAGCCCGCTCATCGATTCGAACAGCGCGTTCACCGGGTGTGCGATCGTCCCGACGCCCGCGACGACGAACGGAACCGCGCCGACGGCGGCGACCAACAGCCATATCAACGCGACCGCGAGGAACGCCTCTCGAGGACCGAGCTCCTCGTCGGGGTCCTTGAGGTACCGGAACCCGCCGCCGAGCGCGAGCGAGACGGCAATCGCGGCGAGGAACGGGAGGACCGCCTCGCCGTAGTACACGGCGAGCACGAGCGGAAACGCGAGCGGAACGGTCAGATACACGAGCACGTCGCTCGTGAGCCCGACGCTCGCCCGCCAACCGACGCGGATCCTCGTGTCGAACATCTCAGGCGAGCGCCGCGATATCGCTCGCGAACTCGGAGTCCACGAGGAGGATCACGTGGTCTCCCGGCTGGAGCACGGTGTCCCCTCGCGGGGTGACGAGCGAGTGGTTCCTCGTGATCGCGCCGATGACGAACGTCGCGTCGATCTCTTCGACCAGCTCTGAGATCGGGCGGCCGACGAGCTTACATCCCTCCGTGAGTTGGAGTTCGAGGACCTCGGCCCGGTCGTTCTCCAGTACGGCGATGTTCTCCGCGACGCTGTCGAACGTGAATCGAGTGATCTCCTCGGCAGTGACGGTCCGTGGGTTGATCGCGATGTCGATACCGATCTCCTCGAACACCGTCACGTAGTCCGCGCTGTCGACGACGGCGATGACGCGATCGACGCCGAGCCGCTTCGCGAGCACCGAAACCAGTAGGTTCCCCTCGTCGGACGCGAGGGTGCTCACGACGATATCGGCCTCGTCGACGTGCTCGCGCGCGAGGAACTCCGTGTCCGTCGCGTCGTGTTCCATCACCATCGTTTCCGGAAGGTTCTCCGCGAGCCACCGGGCGCGCTCCCCGTCCTGTTCTATCAGGCGGGGTTCGAAGTCGCGTTCCTCCAGCAGTCGGGCGGTCTGATAGCCGATCTCGCTTCCGCCGACGATCACGATCTCGTCGGCACGACCCGGCGTCGTGTCGGGTGCGACGTCGGTCGCGAACGCCTGAACGCTCTCCGGACTCCCGATCACGACGGCGCGGTCGCCGGCCTCGATACCGGTGTCCCCATGGGGAATTATCATCTCGCCGTCGCGGAACACCCCGACGAAGGTGAGGGATTCGAACCGGTCAGCCTCGCGGACGGTCTGTCCGGCGACCGGGCTCTCGGATGCGATCTCGAACTCCGCCATCTGGACGAGCCCGCTGGCGAACGGGTCGACGTCGACCGCTGCCGGCAGCCCGATGACGCGGACGATGTTCTCCGCGGTCAACAGGTCCGTACACACCATGAAGTCGACGCCGAACGCTCCCTTGCTTCCCTCCCACGTGCGGAGGTACTCCGTGCGTTTCACCCGCGCGATGGTGAACGGGTCGCCGAGCGTCTTCGCGGTCCCACAGACGACGAGGTTCGTTCGGTCGTCGTCGGTACAGGCGATCACCATGTCGGCCTCGCCCACGTTCGCGGCCGCCTGAATGCTCGCCGTCGTGCCGTCGCCGGAGACGGTGAGCACGTCGATCTCGTATTTGAGCTGCTCGGCACGATCGGGGTCGACGTCGATGATGACGACTTCGTGGTCGGGCGCGAGGCTCGCAGCGATGCTCGTGCCGACCTCACCGGCGCCGACGACGACCACGTGCATGGCCGCACCGACTCGCCGGATCCACTAGTGGGTTACTATCCGGTCCGTTTCCGATCGAACCTCACGGATGGGGAGTGCAGGGGCGCGTCGCCGTCGGACGGAATGCTACCGTCTGCGTGTGACTCGCCGTCGAACGCCGACTACGGCTCGCCGCCGAACGCCGCCGGCTCTTCCCACGCGTTCCGCCCCGAGACCGTCCGCTGCGGGAACGGGATCGTGATGTCCTCCTCATCGAACCGCTCCTTGACGGCTTTGACGTAGTCGGCGCGCGCCTTCACGAAGTCCGACCGCGACGGCTGGTCGATCCAGATCCGCGACTGCAGCCCGACGTGTGAGTCCGCGAGCTCCGTCAGCCGCACCGACGGTGCGGGGTCGTCGAGGATCGCATCGCTCTGTTCGGCTTCTTCGACGATGATCTCCGTCGCCCGGTCGATGTCGTCCTCGTAGTCGATGCCGAAGACGAACTTCAGCCGGAGCGTCTTCTTCGCGACCGGGTTCTTCACCACGCCGCTCGTGAGCGCGTGGTTCGGCACGGTGAGCAGTTCGTTGTCGAACGTCCGAACCCGGGTCACCCGGAAGGAGATGTCCTCGACGATCCCCGAGTTGTCGTCCCACTCGATCCAGTCGCCGATGCGGAACGGCTTGTCCGTGTAGATGAACACGCCCGCAACGAAGTTCCGGATCACGTCTTGTAACGCGAACCCGACCGCGAGCGTCGCCGCCGCGGCGATCGTCGCCAGCGACCGCAGGAAGTCCTCGTAGCCGGCCGCGCCGAAGGCGATCGTCAGCCCGACGAACAACACGAGGAACGTCGCGATCTTGTTCAGGGGCCGCCGCGCGTGCTCGTCGAGCCCCTGCTTGTCGAGCAGCCGCTCGACCAGCGGGTTGAACACTGACTTGTTGAGCACGTACGCCGCGACCATGACGACGAGGAAGATCGCCGCGGAGATCACGAGCCCGGTTAGCGGGCCGAGAAACGATTCGAGGAGGTTCACGACCGGCGTGACGCCGACCACACCGGCGGAGTCGAACAGCCCGTCACCCACCACGCCGTCCCCGACGACCGCGACCGTGTCCGCCCCGGGCATCAGTGGAAGACTGCCGTGTTGCCGCGCGTCTCGACGAGGTCGGCACCCACCGCCTCCGCCAGCTCATCGGCGAGCTCGTCCGTGGAGCTCCCGCCCCGGGCCGCGCGAAGGAACTTCGCTTTCACCAGTTTCCGGTCGTCGAGCTGGTCGGCCAGCTCGTCGACGACCGCTTCGATACCGCTTTTGCCGACCCAGACGGTCACGTCTAGGTCGTGTGCCTCCTTGCGGAGCTGCTGGTCGCTCATACCCTGTCGAGTCGCTCGTCCGTGTTGAACCTTGAGGTTCGTCGGAGCGGCGCGTGGCGCGTTTCGTCGGAGCCACGCGTGGCGCGTGTCCGACTCCCGTCGCCCGTGCTAGTCGCTCACTTCGACGGTAACCGCGTCCCGCTCGACCGCCAGCCGGAACGTCGGCACGGTCCGGTACTCCACCTCGACCACGTTCTTGCGTTCGAGGCTCCGCAGTGCGCGGCGGACCTCGCCGACGTCCGGGTCGATATCGAACGTCTCCCGGAGATCGTTCAGGACGCTGACGACCGACTGGGAGCGCTCGTCGGGGCCGGCGACCACCTCGAACACGCGGGCTTCGAGCTGCGGGACGCGGATCGTGTCGGGCGCGCCACCCTTCGCGACCGCGTCGGCCTCGATCCCTGGCTCGACGTCGACGAGGTCGTTCGCCTCCGCGGTCGCCCGGATCAGGCTGTCGTCGTCGCGGTAGTAGTACTCCTTCAGGTGGTCCTCCAGGTATCGGTGGACCGCGCTACCGCCGTCGACGCCCCACGCCTCCTCCAGCTCGGAGTTCTTCGTCGGCTGGAGACGTACCACGTCGGCGAGCCGATCCAGCTCCTCGTCGGTCAACGACATACACGTGGGTTTTCCCCCCGAGGTATTGACGTTCCGGATCGGACCGGCGGTCGTGACGGCCCGCGCCGACGCCGGCGTTCGTCGCGTTACTCCGCACCGGTCGCCTGGTCGGGGTAGGCCTCGTCAGTCCCCCGCTTGGAGTCGGCGTCGTCGGTCGCCTGTGCCGGGTCGGCGTCGTCTGCCGACTCCGCGCCGGCAACGCGGTCGGCAATGAGCTCGGACATGGGGTCGATGGTGACGGCCAGGCGGACGACGAGGAACACGAGCGGGACGAGCGAGACGACGAGGAACGCGGCGTCGTACGCCCACACGACTTCGTCGAGGAGGGGGGTAACCACGCCGGCGAGCCCGGCGTGTGCGACCAACACCGCGACGAGGATCACGAGCCAGTGGACGACGCTGCCGACGCCCTCGGCGACCCGGCTCACCTCTTCGGCCCCGTCCGGGCGGTGGATGCTCACGCGTGTCAGGGCCGCGAGTCGCGGTGCGGCATAGGCGAGAAGCACCACGACGGCGAGCGTGAAGGTCGCCGTCACGACCGCGGCGAACGTCACCGGGGTGAGCGGTACCAGCCGGTCCATCCCCGGGAGCATCGTGAACAGGGACAACACCCCGACGAGTGCGAGCGCCGCGATGGCGACCCGACTCACGGAGCGAACCGTGTTGCGATCGAATCGCGTCGATGCGGTGGATCCGTTTCGGCTCATGGGCGTCCGGTCGAACGGAGAGAAACGAAATAAACGACCGAGACCGTTGCCCCGTTTTCGACCGAGTTAACGCGGGTTTTCGACCGCACTCGCGGCGCGGATCACGGTCTCCTCGTCGAACTTCGGCCCGACCAGCTGGAGCCCGACCGGGAGGCCGTCGGCCTCGCCCGCTGGCACGGATATCGCCGGGAGGTTCGCGAGGTTGACCGGCGTCGTGTTCGCGTCCGCGAGGTACATCCGGAGCGGGTCGTCGAGGCTCTCGCCGAGCTCGAAGGGGAGCACCGGCATCGTCGGTGAGGCGATCACGTCGACGTCGGCGAAGGCGTCCTCGAAGTCCTCCCGGACCCACGCGCGAGCGTCCTGCGCCTTGGCGTAGTACTCGTCGTGGTACCCCGCCGAGAGCGCGTACGTTCCCAGCAGGATCCGCCGTTTCACCTCCGAGCCGAACGCCTCCCGGGTATCCGCGAACGCCTCGTTCCAGTTCCCGTCCGACTCTGCGCGATGGCCGTACCGGACGCCGTCGAACCGCGCGAGGTTCGAGGACGCCTCGGCCATCGCGATCACGTAGTACGCTTGGACCGCGTGTTCGACCGACGGCAACGATATCTCCGTCGTCTCCGCGCCCTGTGCCTCCAGATCCGCGATCGCGGCCTCGACCGTCTCAACCACGCGCTCGTCCGCGCCGTCGAACAGCTCCGTGGGGACGCCGACGGTCAGTCCGTCGACGTCGCCGTCGGCGGCCGCGACGTAGTCGGTGCCGGCGTCGACTCCGTCGACTGCGGCGGGATCACGCGTGGTGCCGTCGTTGGGGTCCGGGCCGGCGATGACCTCCAGTGCCGCGGCCGCTTCCTCGACGGTCCCCGCGATCGGTCCGATCTGTTCGAGAGAGTTCGCGTACGCGATCAGTCCGTAGCGCGAGACGAGCCCGTACGTCGGCTTGATCCCGACGACGCCGCAGAACGCGGCGGGACACCGAACGGAGCCGCCGGTGTCCGAGCCGAGCGCGACGTCGGCCTCGCCCGCC
>NZ_JBHSWW010000060.1:0-12453 GCF_042661865.1 Halorubrum tibetense | reverse complement strand
CTGCGACTGCTTTTCACCCTGTGCGCGGATGATGTTCGACTGCTTGTCACCCTCGGCCTGCTCGACCGCCGAGCGGCGTTCCCCCTGCGCTTCGAGTATCATCGCCCGACGACGACGCTCCGCCGACGTCTGCTGCTCCATCGCCCGCTGAACCTCTTGGGAGGGGTTGACCTCGCGAACCTCGACGGCTTCCACGCGGATCCCCCACTCGTCGGTCGGCTCGTCCAGCTCGCGGCGGATCTTCGAGTTGATCCGGTCGCGCTGGGAGAGCGTTTCGTCGAGTTCCATGTCGCCACCGGCGAGTTGTCCCGCGTGATCGCCTCTTGTCGCGGCACGTCCAGCGTCTGTGTCCGCATATCGAACGCGTACGTCCGCGACACGAACGGCGGAACGAGATGGACGCCCGGCTCCAACAGCTCCCGATACTCGCCGAAGACGGTGAGCGCCTCCTTGTCATAGGCGTCGACGATCTCGACCGCGCTCGCGAGCGTGACCAGCGCGAGCAGGATCGCCAACACCCCGACGCCGAGGAAGAGATTCTGGCTCAACACGACGACGCCGACGAGCAGCGCCACGGCTAGTGCCGTGTACTGCCAGACGGCGTCCGGGATCTCGCCGGCCAGATCCCCGAGCTCCGGAGGGTCGTCTTGCGGACCTCGTGTTCCCATACACGGAGTTACGGTTCAACGACGTTAACAGTTCGCACGAGTTCGCCTGCTCAGGCGGCTTGCGCTATCCGCCGCCCGCCCGGATGCCGCGTTCCGCGTCCGTCAGTGTTCGCCCCGTGTCGGGTCGACGTCTGCACACGTGTCCGAGCCTTCGGCAGCGTCTGTCGATGGCGGGCGGATTTAACCCGTCGGCGCGCGGAGGCCAACGTATGACTGACGAGAGCGAGACGTCCCACGAGTTCGACACGCGAAGCGTCCACGCCGGATCGAGCCCGGACCCGGCGACCGGTGCTCGGGCGACGCCGATCTACCAGACCACTTCCTACGAGTTCGAGGACGCCGAACACGCCGCACGGTTGTTCGCCCTCGAGGAGGCGGGCAACGTCTACTCCCGGATCATGAACCCGACGAACGCGGCCTTGGAGGAGCGGATCGCCTCCCTAGAGAACGGGGTGGGCGCGGTCGCCACCTCGTCTGGGATGGCCTCCTTCGACCTGGCGACGTTCATGCTCGCGAGCGCGGGCGACAACATCGTCTCCTCGTCCGCCCTGTACGGCGGCACCTACACGTACCTGACCCACACCGTCGAGCGGCGCGGGATCTCGACGCGGTTCGTCGACCCGCTCGACTACGAGGGGTACGCCGACGCCATCGACGAGGACACCGCCTACGTCCACCTCGAAACGATCGGGAACCCGGCCCTCGTCACGCCCGACATCCAGCGGATCGCCGATATCGCCCACGACCACGGTGTCCCGCTGTTCGTCGACAACACGTTCGCCACTCCGTATCTGTGCCGGCCGCTCGATCACGGCGCGGACCTCGTCTGGGAGTCCACGACGAAGTGGCTCACCGGCAACGGCACGACCGTCGGTGGCGTTCTCGTCGACGGCGGTTCCTTCCCGTGGGGAG
This sequence comes from Halorubrum tibetense, assembly GCF_042661865.1. Lineage (GTDB taxonomy): Archaea > Halobacteriota > Halobacteria > Halobacteriales > Haloferacaceae > Halorubrum > Halorubrum tibetense. The sequence goes on along the minus strand of NZ_JBHSWW010000060.1, from coordinate 10,873 downwards.
AGTACCCCGAGAAGTTCCCGGAGATCGCACAGGACAATCCCGCATACCACGGGATCAACTTCGTCGAGGCGTTCGGCGACGCGGCGTTCACCTTCGCGGCGGTCACCCGCGGCCTGCGCGACTTGGGCGATCAGCAGTCGCCGTTCGACGCGTGGAACACGCTCCAGCAGACGGAGTCGCTCCCCCTCCGGATGGACCGTCACTGTGAGAACGCCGCGATCGTCGCGGAGTACCTCGACGAGCACGCCGACGTCGCCTGGGTGAACTACCCCGGACTGGAGAGCCACGAGACACACGCGGAAGCCAGTGAGTACCTCGATGGCGGCTACGGCGGCATGATCACGTTCGGGCTGGAGGGTGGCTACGAGGCCGCCAAGGGGACGGTCGAGAACGCGGAGCTCGCCTCGCTGCTCGCCAACGTCGGCGACGCGAAAACGCTCGTTATCCACCCCGCCTCGACGACCCACCAGCAGCTGACGGAGGCGGAACAGGAGGCTGCCGGCGTCACCGGCGACATGGTACGGCTCTCGGTCGGGATCGAGGACCCGGCGGACGTCGTGGCGGATCTGGAAGCCGCGATCGAGGCGGCGACGGAGTAGGTGTCGAAGAACGCGTCCGAGTCGTCCGGGGACGCTAGAGCGCGTCCCTCACGGGGGCGTCGTCCGGGGTTCAGTCGCTCTGGATGCGCGGCGCGAGCATGTACGTCACTTGGCCGAGCCCCTCGCCGAAGCTGTAGTGGAGCTTGACCGGGAACTCCTCGCCGAGCTCGATCGTGACCTCGGCGTCGCCCGGGATCGCCTTGTTCATGTCCTTGAGGTAGTCGAGGCTGAAAAGCGAGTCCGCCGCGCCGGGTGTGAGCGCGATGAGGTCCTCGCGGGTCAGTTCGAGGTCGACGTCGTCGGTGTCGCCCTCGGCCTCGATGAAGAACGCCTCGTCGGTCTCGTCGACGCGGAGGCGGATATGATCCGAGACCATGTCCGCGGCTTTGACCCCGCGGTCGAGCTGTGCGCCCTCGACGACGATCTCTGCGGGGAGGTCGAGATCCGGGATGTCGGGCTCCTGGCGGATCGAGTCGGGGTCGATGAGCGCGAGGGTGTACGAGAGGCCGTCCGTCTCGATATGCAGCTTGCGGGTCTCCTCGTCCAGTTCGAGGTGGATCAGGTCACCGGAGTTAGCCATGCCGGCGATGTCCTCGAGCCGGGCGAGGTTGACGCCGATGACGCCGCCGTCGGCGTCGTACGACTCGAACGCGGCGGCTTCGAGGGTGAGATCGACCATGCCGACGTTGGCGGGGTCGACGGCGCGGATCGAGAGCGCCTCCTCGTTCAGGCGGATCTTACACTCGTCGACCAGCACGCTCACCGAATCGAGCGCGTCCTGTAGCGTCGACGCGCTCACGATGGCCTTGAACATATACGTTCGGCTAGGGCGGTATCCCCTAAAAAGGCACCCAATCGGATGCCGAGGTGACCGGCGACGAATACTTGATCGACGCCGGCGCGACGCTCACAGCGCCCGGACGAGCCGGGCCACCGCGACGATCACGAGCAGGACCGCCCTAGCGAGTCGAAGCCACGCGGTCCGCCGATCCGGACAGGACTCGTCGTCATCGTCGTTAGCGCCGCCGTCCTCGTGGTCGCGGTCGATGTCGGCCCCGCCACGCTCGCCGTCGTCCTCGTCGCTGTCGACCTCGTCGCCGTCCGTGTTCCGGTCGTTCTCGTTCGTGTCTTTCGGAGGGCACGGCCGCTTCGACGGCCGTCCTGGGTCGTGAATCATGGTCACCACGTGGCCGCCGCCCGACCACGACGTCGGCTACGCACGTACGTCGTATATAATCGAGTCAGACGCAGGGTGAAAGTAAAACGTACTCGACGCGTTTTTGGACGACTTCGACGACCCCGACAGCCGCGCCGGTCGTCACTCGACAGCGTCGATCCGGCGGTGTCGATCCGGTAGTGTCGATCCGGCGCGTCTCAGACCAGCGGTTCGACGAGCTCACGCCCCTCGACCAACAGCGACTCGACGCGCTCGTCGGCGTCGGCTTCCGCGTACACTCGGAGCTTCGGTTCCGTCCCGGACGGGCGGACGAGCAGCCACGACCCGTTCTCCAAGAGGAGCTTGAACCCGTCGAGGGTGACGACCTTCGCGACCGCGTGCCCGTCGACCGACTCCGGGATGTGGTCCTCGAGCTCGTCGAGCACGCCCGCCTTCCGGTCGTCCGGACAGTCGATCGACACCTTTCCGGCCGCGATGTGGCCGTGTTCGTCGAGCAACCGGTCGACGCGCGCGTCGAACGGTTCCGCGGTCGTCGCGTCGGCCGCGAGCAGCGACATCAACACGCCGTCCTTCTCGCGGACGTGTCCGCGGATCGAGAACCCGCCGGACTCCTCGCCGCCGAACAGCGCGTCGTGTTCCCCCATCGCCTCGGCGACCCACTTGAAGCCCACCGGCGTCTCGAACACCTCCTGACCGTGTGCCTCCGCGATCCGGTCGACGAGGAACGTCGTCGAGACGGTCCGAACCGCGGGGCCGCTGTCGGTCTCCAACAGCCGGTCGTAGCAGGCGGCATAAAACAGGTTAGCGTCGAGTACGCCGCGATCGGGCGTCACCACCGCGATCCGGTCGGCATCGCCGTCGTTGGCGACGCCGAGGTCGATCCCGTTGTCGGGGTCAGTGACGAGGGCTTCGAGCTCGCTCAGGTGTTCCGCGCTCGGTTCTGGTGACTCCCCGCCGAAGGTGGGATCGCGGTCACAGCGGAGCCGCCGGACCTCCGCGCCAGCCGACTCGAGGAGGGCGTCGGTGACGCCGCGGCCGCTGCCGTGCATCGCGTCGTACGCCACGGTGAGTCCGTCGAGGTCGGCGTCGACGAGCTCGCGAGCGGCCGCGGCGTGTGCGGAAACGAAATCGTGTCGTCGGATCACCCCTCGCTCCGCCTCGGGGCGCAGGTCGGGCTCCGCGAGGCGGTCGACGATGTCCTCCGTCACTGCCGGGAGCGCCGGTGCGCCGTCGCTCGGAATGAACTTCACGCCGTTGTACTCCGGCGGGTTGTGTGAGGCCGTCACCATACACGCTCCGGAGAGGCCCTCGTTAACGATCCCGTAAGCGATCACGGGGGTCGGTACGTCGCGTTCGGGGAGAAGCACGTCGAACCCGTTGCCGGCGAGCACCTCGGCGAGGCTCTCGGCGAACCCCTCGCTCGTCTCACGCGCGTCGTAGCCGACAGCGACTGGGTCGTCGTGGCCGGCGGCGTCGAGGTGGTCCGCGACCGCCTGGCCGACGATCCGAACGCGGTCGTCGGTGAACGTGTCGAGCGTTGCTCGCCAGCCGTCGGTCCCGAAGGAGATCCGGTCCATACGCGCACCCTCTACGGCTGGAACCATAATGGGCGGTGTCATCGTCGATATCTGATGGAACTCCCCGAGCAGGAACTCGCCGCGCTTTTGTCAGCCCCACACGAGAATCGGGTATGACGCGGATCGTTGCGATCTCCGGCAGCCGGCGGGCGAACAGCACGACGCGGGCCGCGCTTCGGGTCGCGCTGGACGCGGCCGCCGAGGCCGGTGCGGAGACGGCGCTCATCGACCTCGGGGCCGTCGACCTCCCCTTATACCACCCCGACGAGGACGAACAGGGCGAGAGCGAACGGTTGACGCGGCTCGTTCGTGAGGCGGACGGCGTGATCGCGGGCTCGCCGGTGTATCGCGGCTCCTACTCGTCGACGTTCAAGAACTTCCACGACTTCTGTGGCTCCGAGGAGTACGAGTACACGGCGGTCGGCCTCCTGACGACCGCCGGCGGCGGCTCCTACGGCGGGACGCTCGAACACCTCCGGTCGACGTTCCGGAACGTTCACGCCTGGGTCGTCCCCCACGAAGTCGGGATCCGCGGCGCGTCCTCGGCCATCGCCGACGACGGGACGTTTCACGACGACTCCCTACGGGACCGCACCGAACGGCTCGGACGGATGGTCCTCGAACACGCCGAACGGCTTCCAGAGACACATGGGTGAGACGCTCGGGAACGGTCGTCACTTCCGGTACTTTTAAGCGAAAATTCGATCAGTTGCTCCCATGAGTGTCCGCCGCGATTTCTGGTCGATCTACCGCGAGACACTCCCGGTTCTGGGTATCGCACTGGCCGGCGGCCTGTTCGCCGGGCTCGTTCTCGAGGGAATGCTCGAGAGCGTCGAACGCTTCCCCGGGCTGCTCGTGATGGTCCCCGTCTTTCTCGCGACGCGCGGGAACGTGTACGGCGCGCTCGGCGGCCGGATCGCCAGCGGCCTCCATCAGGGGTTGATCGAGCCGCGGTTCGAGCGGAACGAACGGCTCGTGAACGCCGTGCTCGCCTCTTTCATCAACGGGATCGGCATCTCGATCGTCATCGGCTTCATCTCCTGGGGCGCACTGGCGCTCCTCGGGCGCGAATCAGCGGCGCTCGGCGAACTGGTCGGGATCATGCTCATCGCCGGCGTGCTCACGTCCGTCGTGTTGATATTCGGGCTCCTTCTGCTCATCTTCACCGGGTACAAGGCGGGCTACGACCCCGACAACCTCGTCGGGCCGATCGTCACCACGCTGGGTGACGTGTTCGGAATGGCGTTCCTCTTTCTCGCCGTCGCGGTCGTCGAGGTGATCCTCTGATGGTGGTTCCAAGCGGATCGCTCGGATCGTGGGAGACGCGACAGATCGTGACCAACACCTTCCCGCTTCTGGTCGTCCTCTCCGTCATCGTCCTCTGGGCGGGGATCACGCTCGAGGACGCCGAGGAGCTGCTCGAGCGATACGGGCTGCTCGCGGTGATGGTCCCCACGATGGTCGATATGGGCGGGAACCTCGGCGCGATCCTCAGCTCGCGGCTCTCGACGCGGATGCATCTCGGGACGACCGATTTCGACGTCCGCGATCGGGTGTTGTGGGCCAACGTCGGGGCCGTGTTCGGGCTCGCGGTGACGATCTTCACCGCCCTCGCGATCGGGGCGTGGGCGATCGGTCAGGTCATCGGCGCGATCGAGGCGCTCGCCCTCGCCGACCTGCTCGTCATCTCGCTTATAAGCGGTATGTCGGTGGCGGTGATCGCGGTCGTGTTCAGCTTCGCGGCGACGTACGGCTCCTATCGGCTCGGGATCGACCCGGACGATACGACGATCCCCATCGTGACGAACGTCGTCGACGTGTTCGGGATGGTGATATTCATCGGGGTCTCGGCGTGGTGGCTGCCGGCGATCTGATCCGGCGTTGAGGTCCGAGCGTCGGTTCTTCCCGTTGCCGCGGTTCGATCCGGTTCGGCTCCGACCCCTCGCGCTCCCGGACGAAACGCCACGGTTTTGTATGTATACTACAATATACGTGTGATGAGTAGGATCCGTCCCGACGAGCTCGACGAGCGTCTCGACGCCGGCGACCGGCCGTTCCTCCTCGACATCCGTCCGGAAGACGACTACGCCGCGGACGCTATCGAGGGGAGCCACAACGTTCCCGTGTACACCGGCCTCCAACGCGGGGACGACTCCGGGCTCCGGAAGCGTCTCGGTGAGATCCCGGACGACGAGGCGGTTGTCGTGGTGTGTAAGATGGGGATCGTCGCGAAGCGGGCGACGCGCTTCCTCGACGAACAGGGGTATGACGCGACGACGCTCGCCGGCGGGATGAGCGGCTGGAACGGGTATCAAACGGGGTCGCTGGGGTACAAGATCCGGTCGCTGTGGTGGAAACTTCGGTGATTGGTTTATGAGCAGTTGCCGGCGCGGTGAAGCTCTCTAACGTTCCAGTCGTCGGCGACGAAGCCGCCGTATTCCCGTTTAAGTCGCCCTGTCCCGCCCCGCACAGCACCGCACCTCACACCTCCCCAGCCTTGCGACTCGCGGTTTCAGCGCTCGTCGCGGCCCTCGCGGTCGGTTCGCGCTTTATAAGACGCGAACCGGCGCGCCACCGTCTTCGTAACTGTGTATAAAAGAACCCCCTGATCCGTTGACGTTCCGTTCAGGCGTATTCCGTGGTTTCAGTCCCCAATCCACGGCGCTGCTGGCTAACTTTTCCTCCAGCCGTCTGCGAACGCTTCGAAACCCTGCACCAGCTTATAAAGAATATAAAACGAAGCCACGATCATGAACACTCCGAGGATCAGGATCAGTGATCCGAACCAACCGCCGGGAACGAGGAGGGGAACCATACGCTGTGTCAGGTCCGTATTGGGATATCTGTTCGGTTATATATGAGACCAGAGACGGAAATCCGCGGAGCGAAACTGGTTCGCTCCCGCCCCGGCTTGCGGCCCCACAGCGGTCCGTACACGTGGGGGGTGCTACCACGAAAACCGTTAAGCCCGGCTGTCGCGTACAAACGGGTATGAGCGCTGACCGGTCCGCGTTACGGCGGGCCATCGAGCGCGGCGAACGCGACGGCGGCGCGATCGAGTTCAAAGAGCGACTCACTCGCGAGGTACACCTGGCGGACGGCCGTATGGAGTCGCTCGTCGCCCAGCTGCGCCACCGCGTCCTCTCCGGCGACGGCGAGGCGACCTACGTCCTCGGCGTCACCGACGACGGCGGGCTGGCCGGTGTCGCCCCGGAGTCGTTCTCTGAGACGATGGACGTCCTCTCGCTTTTGGCCGAGGAGGCGGACGCCCACATCGCCGACGTGGAGACGTGGAGCGCGGGCGCGGACGGCAACGGCGACGACGCGGGACTCGTCGGCCTCGCCACCGTCCGCGAAGGAGGGATGTTCGAGACGGACGACGACCACCTCGTGATCGGCACGGCCGGCCACGTCGACCACGGCAAGTCGACGCTCGTCGGCACGCTCGTCACCGGTCGCGCCGACGACGGCCAGGGCGGGACTCGCGGATTCCTCGACGTCCAGCCCCACGAGGTCGAACGCGGCCTCTCCGCGGACCTCTCGTACGCGGTGTACGGGTTCGCGGACGACGCCGACGAGCCGGTCCGGATGGACAACCCGCATCGGAAGTCGGATCGGGCGCGGATCGTCGAGGAGGCCGACCGGCTCGTCTCGTTCGTCGACACGGTCGGCCACGAGCCGTGGCTCCGGACGACGATCCGCGGGCTCGTCGGCCAGAAGCTGGACTACGGGCTGCTCGTCGTCGCCGCCGACGACGGGCCGACGGAGACGACCCGAGAGCACCTCGGGATCCTGCTCGCGACGGAGCTGCCGACCATCGTCGCGATCACGAAGGCGGACGCGGTCTCGGACGAGCGGCTCGCGGCGGTCGAACGCGAGGTGGAGTCGACCCTGCGTGACGCCGGCCAGACCCCGCTGTTAGTCGACCGCTACGGCGTCGACGTCGCGGTCGCGGAGGTCGGCGACGGCGTCGTTCCACTCCTGCGGACCAGCGCGGTGAGCGGCGAGGGGATCGACACGCTCGACCGCCTGTTCGAGTCGCTCCCGAAGCGGGCGACCCCCGAACGCGAGACGTTCCGGATGTACATCGACCGCAGCTACAAGGTGACGGGTGTCGGCGCGGTCGCCTCCGGAACGGTCAACTCCGGGACGGTCGAAGTCGGCGACGAGCTCCTGTTGGGGCCGATGGCCGACGGCTCGTTCCGCGAGGTGGAAGTCCGCTCGATCGAGATGCACTACCACCGAGTCGACAAGGCGACTGCCGGCCGGATCGTCGGCATCGCGCTCAAAGGGGTCGACGAGGCCGAGATCGAACGCGGGATGGCGCTCGTCCCGCGTGACGCCGACCCCACGCCGGTCCGGGAGTTCGACGCCGAGGTGATGGTGCTCAACCACCCCACGCGCATTCAGGCGGGATACGAGCCGGTGGTCCACCTCGAGACGCTCTCGGAGGCCGCGGTGTTCGATCCCGACGAGGGACGACTGCTCCCCGGCGACACCGGTCGCGCCCGCCTCCGGTTCAAGTTCCGCCCGTACCTGGTGGAGGAGGGTCAACGGTTCGTCTTCCGCGAGGGGTCGAGCAAGGGGGTCGGCACCGTCCGCGACGTGGAGTGATGGAATAGCTCCGTCTCGAGGTGTTTCACCGCCCTCCCGACCCGTCCGCACCCGCTGACCCGTCCGCGTCGACCGACACCAGCTCCATCAGCGGGTAGCCGTCCCGCATCGTCATCCGCGTGTCGACGACGACGCCCTCGTGGTCGATCCGCATCTCGACGTCCATCAGCGATCCCGTGAGCTCCGTGTACCCGTTCTCGTGGTCGATCGCGTCCGCGACGCGGTCGTCGTGGATCTCGACGGTCACCGACTCACAGAACGGCTGGTTCTCGATCGCCTCCGCCATCGCGGTCTCCAGGCTCCGCGTGCTGGACGGGCTCACCGGCGTCCCCGCGAACTGGTGGTACAGCGAGCCGAACTTGATCCCGGCCTCGAAACACGCCTGCTGTGCATCGGTTGCCATACCGAATCGGGGTGTCGTCGGCGTAAGAAGGTTCGGAGACGACCGGCGTGGGGGCGTCGCGGTCGAGGTCACGTCATCGCGAGTAGGCCGCCGTCGTCATCGTCGTCATCGTCTCCCGTGTCGTCGTCGCTTCCGTCGGTGCTGTCGTCGTCGTTTCCGTCGGTGTCGTCGTCGCTTCCGTCAGTGCTGTCGTCGTCGTTTCCCGTGTCGTCGTCGCTTCCATCGCCGTCATCGGTCCCTTCGTCGTCCGCTTCTCCGTCGCCACCCGACTCGGCCGCTTCGCCGACCTCGCCTCCCTCGTCGAAGACATCGGTCTCGATGGTCTCCTCGTAGGTGAGCTCGTCCAGCGGGACCGTGAGCTCGTCGCCTGTCGGGAGCTCGATCACGGCGTAGAACTCGATCCGGAGGTCGCTCACTTGGTGTCCGTTGATCTCCTCGTCGAGGTGTGTCACCCACCAATCGTCGAGCCGCGGTGTATCGAGAACGGTCGTCAGTGCGACGGTTTCCGTGCTATGCGAGGGGATGACGTACTCCCGTTCGGTCGCGCCTGACCCCATCTCGACGTCGTTCATCGTGACGTCGTAGCCGAGCTCCGTGATCACGTACGGTTCGAGGTTCGGGTTGTACACCACGAACGCCATGTCGATCGGCATCTCGTCGTCGGTGACCGCCCCCCACTCGCCACGGGTCTCGTTGATGTAGAGGACGGGGTCGCTCGTCAGCGGGCTGTCGGCGTTCACCGGGCGGGTCTCCTCGGAGTCGAACGCGCCGATCACGTCCGTCTCTATCTCGTGTTCGCGCTCGAACGATGCGCTCCGTCCGAGCAGCTCCGAGGAGACCGTCGCGTCGATCGCGACGACGGTCCGCTCGTCGTTCCGGACGTGGCTGGTCCACCACGGCGGGATCGCCTCGTTTTCGAGCGCCGTTTCGAGGTCGATCGTCGAGTTCCCGCTCGCGACGCTGACGCCTTCGCGCTCGCCGTGAGCCATCTCGATCCCGTTCATCGACACCGTATAGTTCACCGAGACGCCGTCGAGACCGACGCCGATCGGGTTCGGGTTCGAGACGACGAGATCCGTCTTGATAACCGTTGTCTCCTCCGTCACGTCGCCGAACGTGTTGTCGACGGCCATGACGCTCGGCGCACCGAGAACGCCGAGCGCGAGCGCGCCACCGACGGCCGCGCCGACGACGAGGAGGCCGACGAGCGCGACTCGGAGCTTACTCGCGACGAGCGCGGACCCGACGCTGCCGAAATTCATACCCGTGTGTTTCGGTCGCATCTAAAAACCGTGTTGCTTGGATCGCTAACAGGACGCTGGAACCGACACTCACGACGCCCACGCCGCGTCGGGGCTGTTCGACACGGGATCGAACCGAAGGCGTTTGGCGGCTGTGTCGGGATCGAACCGAAGGTGTTTGGTGGGCGTGCCGGGATCGAACCGTATGAACTCCTTGTGTGTCACCGGCGGCCGGGTCCTGTGCCCCGACGGCCGCGTGGAGCGGGCGGACGTCCTGATCGACCGCGATGCGGGAACGATACGTGCGGTCGGTTCCCCCGACGAGGTCGCCGACGCGGCCGGTGCGGCGGCCGAGACGCTCGACGCCGAGGGGTCGCTCGTGATCCCCGGGCTCGTCAACGCGCACACCCACGTCGCGATGACGCTCCTGCGGGGGTACGCCGACGACAAACCGCTCGACACGTGGCTCAGAGAGGACATCTGGCCGGTCGAGGGCGCGTTCTCCCCGGACGACGTCGAGGCGGGGGCGGCGCTCGGCGTCGTCGAGATGATCCGGTCGGGAACGACCGCGTTCGCCGACATGTACTTCGCGATGGACCGCGTGGCCGACGTCGTCGACCGCGCGGGCCTGCGCGCTCGTCTCGGACACGGCGTCGTCACGGTCGGGAAAGACGAGGAGGCGGCGGCCGCCGACGTAGCGGAGAGCCTTCGGGTCGCCGCGGAGCTGGACGGCGCGGCCGACGGGCGTATCCGTACCGCGTTCATGCCCCACTCGCTGACGACCGTGGGCGAGGATCACCTCCGTGCGGGGATCGCGGACGCCCGCGAGGCCGGTGTTCCAGTTCACCTCCACGCCAACGAGACCCTCGACGAGGTCGACCCGATCGTCGCGGAGCAGGGCGAGCGCCCGTTGGCGTACGCGGACGACCTCGGCGCGCTCGACGACTCGACCTTCCTCGCACACGGCGTCCACGTCGACGACACGGAGATCGACCTGCTGGCCGAGTCGGGGGCGGCCGTCGTCCACTGTCCGGCCTCGAACATGAAGCTCGCGAGCGGGATGGCCCCCGTCCAACGCCTTCGCGAGGCGGGGGTCACGGTCGCGCTCGGTACCGACGGTGCGGCCTCGAACAACGACCTCGACCTGTTCGACGAGATGCGCGACGCCGCCATGATCGGTAAGCTCGCCGCCGAGGACGCGAGCGCGGTGCCCGCTGAGGCGGTCGTGGAGATGGCGACCGCGGCGGGCGCGGACGCGCTCG
>NZ_JBHSWW010000059.1:0-12291 GCF_042661865.1 Halorubrum tibetense | reverse complement strand
GGGAAACGACTGAAAGGAGTGCACCGGCCGAGATTTGAACTCGGGTTGCAACCATGGCAAGGTTGCGTGATACCACTACACTACCGGTGCGTGCGTTGCATTCGATGATGCGTTGGTGAGACACTTAAACCTATCACATCCACGCTGACGGGGGACCGGATCGGGTGACTGGACGCCGATCGCCGGTCGGATCGGCGGTCGCCTGAGTCGCCGGCCAAGGCTTATATCGCGGTCCCTCGAGGGATCGCCATGCGGCTCCGCGAAGCGGTCGCCGGCGCGTGGCGGCGGTTGGAGCCGCCGCCGCGGCTCGTCGACTGGTCGCTCCTCGTCGCTGTCCTCGCGGAGGTCGGCACCGGGCTCGTCTCCTTCACTGTCGGAACTCCCGACGGCTGGCCGCTGTTCTGGCTCCACCGGGCACTGGGGCTCGCCATCGTCGGCCTGATCGGATTCAAACTCCTCCGGGTGCGACACCGGCTGTTGCGGCGGGAGCTGTGGCAGCGCTCGACCGCCATCTCGGTGCTCACGCTCGTCGCCGCCCTCGGGGCGCTTTCGACAGGGATCCTCTGGGTGTTCGGGCTCGATGTCCGGATCTCCTACTGGACGCTGCTGTCGGTCCACGTCGGGTTCGGGCTCGCACTCGTCCCACTCGTCGCCCTTCACGCGACCACCCGATTCCGGCCCCCACGCCGGGTCGACTTCGAGGGGCGGCGGACCGCAGCGCAGTACACGGTCCTCCTCGTCGCCGGCGCGGTGACCTACCGGCTCCAGCAGGGGGTCAACCGACTGCTCTCGACGCCGGGTGCGGCCCGTCGCTTCACCGGCTCCCAGCCCCGCGAGGGCGACGGGAACCGGTCGTTCCCGGTCACCTCTTGGGTCGCCGACGACCCCGACCCGATCGACCGAACCGACTACCACCTGACCGTGACGGGACTCGTCGCGGAGCCACGGGAGCTCTCCGTGGGGGCGCTCGACGCCGACGACGAACGGGAGGCGCTGCTCGACTGCACGAGCGGCTGGTACACGGTCCAGGAGTGGCGTGGGATCCGGGTCGACGAGCTGCTGGAGGCTGCCGAGGGGGTCGAAGGACACGGGGACGCGGAACCGGCGTACGTCCGGTTCGTCTCCGTCACCGGCTACCGCTGGAGTCTCCCGCTCGCGGAGGCGAAAGACGCCTTGCTCGCCACCCACGTCGGCGGGGAGCGACTGGCACACGGCCACGGTGCGCCCGTGCGGCTCGTCGCGCCCGGTCGGCGCGGTTTCCAGTGGGTGAAATGGGTGACTCGGGTGGAGGTCAGAGCTGAGCGCGACCCCGCACAGTGGGTGGTCACCCTGATAAGTGGCTTCGACGACTGACCGCGGTCAGTCGAGATCGAGCAGCGCGGCGACCTCGTCGAGGTACCCGTCGTAGATCCCGACCGCGGATTCGATCGGGTCGGGCGAGGACATGTCGATCCCGGCGCGCTCGACGACCGCGAGCGGGTAGTCGGAGCCGCCCGCCTTCAGCATCTCGCGGTAGTCGGCCGCGGCGGGTTCGCCCTCCTCGAGCACGCGCTCGACGATCGCGGCGGCGGCGGAGATGCCGGTCGCGTACTGGTAGACGTAGAAGTCGTAGTAGAAGTGGGGGATCCGCTGCCACTCGCGCTCGATGCCGCCGGTGAGCTCGGCGGGCTCGTAGTACGACCCTTTCAGGTCCGCGTAGAGCTCGTCGAAGGCGTCGGGAGTGAGCGCCTCGCCGGCCTCGACGCGCTCGTGGATCCGCTGTTCGAAGGCGGCGAACATCGTTTGCCGGAACAGCGTGGACCGGAACCGTTCGAGGTACTCGTCGAGCACGTGAGTCCGGAGCTCGTCGTCCTCGACGTTCTCCAGCAGGTAGTGGGTGAGGAGGGTCTCGTTGACGGTCGAGGCGATCTCGGCGACGAAGATCTCGTAGCTTGCGTCGTGCCACGGCTGGGCGTCACCCGCGAGCTCGGAGTGCATCGAGTGACCGAGCTCGTGGGCCAATGTGTACATCGAGGCGACATCGTCTTGGTAGTTCATCATGATGAACGGCTGGGTGTCGTACGTGCCCGAGGAGAACGCGCCCGACCGCTTGCCGCGGTTCTCGTACACGTCGACCCACCGCGAGTCGAGCCCCTCGGCCATCCGCTCCTGGTACGCCTCGCCGAGCGGCGCGACCGCCTCGATCACCCACTCGGCCGCCTGGTCATACTCCACGTCGGGGCCCTGATCGCCCGTTAGCGACATGTACAGGTCGTGACTCTGGAGCTGGTCGACGCCGAGCGCGTCCGCCTTCAGTTCCGCGTGCCGGTGCAGGACGTCGAGGTTGTCGTCCACGGTGTCGACGAGCGTGTCGTACACCTCGACCGGGACGTTGGTGCCGTCGAGGGCGGCCGCTCGGGCGCTGTCGTAGTTTCGGATCTCCGCGCTCGTCACGTGTTCGCGCACCGCCTTCTCGAGCGACGTGCCGACGGTGTTTCGGACGTCCGCCCACTCGTCGTAGAACGTCTCGTGGACGCGGCGGCGGAAGTCGCGGTCGGGGTTCGTCTGTAGTTTCGTGAAGTTCGCCTGCGTGATCTCCACCGGCTCCCCGTCCGGGTCCTCGACGACGCCGTAGGTCATGTCGGCGTTCGTCAGCATCGAGTAGATCTCGCTCGGCGCGTCGGTGACCTCCGACAGCTCGGCGAGCACCTCCTCGACCTCCGTCGACCGCGTGTGGGGTTTCATCCGCAATACGTCGTCGAAGTAGTGCTCGTACGTCGCCAGCTCGGGCTCCGCCTCGATGAACTCCTGGACCTCCGCCTCGGTCAGCGACTGGAGCTCGGGTTCGAAGTAGGAGGTCGCGCTCGACGCCTCGGACTGTAGCGAGGACGCCTTCGCCGCCATGGCCTGGTACTCCTGATCGCGGGTGTCCTCGGCGCTCCGAAGTCGGGTGTACGTGACGACGCGGGCGAGATCGCGGAACACGTCCTCGCGAAGTTCGAGCAGCTCGAGCAGCGTCTCCGGCCCTTCCGTGACGCGGCCCTCGTACGCCCGCAGTTCGTCGAGACGGTCGGCGAGTGCCTCGTACGCCTCCGTCCATGCCTCGTCGTCCTCGAAGACGCTCTCGAGGTCCCACTTGTACGCCTCGTCGATATCGGACCGCTCGGGAACCGAACTCATATCAACCCGTTTTCCCCCCGAGCACTAAGCCTTGTCAAAAGCGGAAGGCGGGACCGGTTCGCGGCAGCGGGCGACAGGCGATGGGCGACCGGTGGCGAGCGGCAGGCGACGGGCGACAGGCGGCGGGCGGCGAGCCCCACCGGTCGGTATCAATCGGCCGATCGATGTCTGCCAGTCGATCGATGTCTGCCAGTCGATCGGTGTCACCCGGTCGACTCGCCGGACACCCACTCCGCTAGGTCGACGACGAGCACGAGCGCGTCCTCGCCGTCCCGGTAGTAGCGAGTCGCCCGCCGAACGGGCTCGAACCCTTCGTCGGCGTACAGCGATCTGGCTGCCTCGTTGCCCTCGCGGACCTCCAATCGAACGACCGCCGCGCCGCCTGCGTGGAGCCGTGCCAGTCCCGACCGGAGGAGCGCGCGGCCGATCCCCCGGCCGCGGTAGTCGGGGGCGACCGCGAGGTCCTTCACGTGTCCGATGTCGCGACCCGCGTTGGGAGTGACGTCGGCGACGACGAACCCGACGACGCGCCCGTCGCGCTCGGCGATGAGGAACGCCGGCTCGTCCACCAGCCGCTCGAAGGCGTCGTACGGCCACGGGTCGTCGAAACACGCCCGCTCGATCCGAACCACATCGAGCAAGTCGCCCCGTTCGGCACGCCGGATCGTGGCCTCGACGGGAGTCACGGCCCGGTTTCGGTGCCGAACGGAATAAACGCGGCGGGCCGACGCGCCACAGGGAACGGTCCCGGGCCCGTGGTCGCCCGCGCACACGATGGCGCGGTTGTCCGACCACCGGCTGCCGACATGTCGGGATTCACCGAGCGATCCACGGCTCCGATCGGTCGATCTCCGAGGGCGTCGGAGCGTGAACGACGAAGCACGCGCCGCTCGGCCGGAAGTCGTCGCAGGCACCCCCGACAGCCAGGGCGCGTCCGTGTACCGGTCGGTCCGCTGGAGGGTCGATGCGGGGACCGTCGTCCGCCGCCTCGGGCATGGGGTCCGCGAGGCGGACCCGCCAGCCGTGAGACTCGACGATCTCGCGGACAATGTCGAGGCCGTATCCGGTTCCGTGGTCGCTGGTCGTGAACCCGGACTCGAACACGTCCGACCGGTTCTCCGGGTCGATGCCGGGACCGTCGTCGGCGACGATGAACCCGCCGTCCGTCGCGGTCACGGCGATCGTCGGCGCGGCTGAATCCGCCATCGAGCCCGCGGTTCGCGACGTTTCGCTTGTGAAACCGTGTTCCACACTGTCGTCGGGCTCTGCCCGACTGCTAGTCGAGCCGTGCTCGACGCTGTCTCCGGACTGTGTCCGGTTGCTCGTGGAACCGTGTTCCACACTGTTCCGAAACAGGTTCTCGAACACCTGTTGGATCCGGCTCCGATCCCCGCGGATCGTTGCATCGTCGCCGACGAGCAGGTCGGCGTCGGCCGTCCCCGCAACCTCCCATGCGTCGTGGACCACGGCTTCGAGCGAGAACTCCGTCGGCTCGACGAGGCCGTCCCCCTGGCGAGCCAGCGTCAGGAGCTCGGTCGTGAGCTGGTCGATCCGGTCGACCGCCCGCTCGCCGCGGTCGAGGGGGTCGAGGTCGTCCTTGTGTTTGGCCATCTCGATGGACGCACGGATCACGGACAGGGGATTCCGGAGGTCGTGCGAGACGATGCTCGCGAACCGGTCGAGTCTCTCGTTCCGGTCCGCGAGCCGCCGTTCGCGGCGCTTCCGCTCACTCACGTCCCGCGAGTTGATCACCAGTTCGCCGACGGCGTCGTCCGGGAGCGACCGGGTTCTGGACTCCAGCCAGACCCAGTCGCCGTCGGCGGTTCGGTAGCGGTACTCGAACGATGCCGCCGCCGTGTCGGGATCCGAGAGTGCCCGATAGAACCCCTCCGTTACGCGTTCGCGGTCCTCCGGGTGGACGTATCCGAGCGGCGACTGTCCGACGAGCGACCCCTGCTCGTAGCCGAGCACGTCCTCGACCGAGGGGCTCTCGTACCGGACGCGCCCGTCCGCGTCGACGACGGTGACGATGTCGGTACCGTACTCGAGGAACTCCCGGAACCGGTCCGGGAACGCCCCGTCGACATCGACCCGTCGGCTCGTGACGACGCGCCCCTCGAACGCCGGCGCGAGCGCCTCGTCGACGACCGACTCGACCCAGACGTAGCCGCCGCTCGCGTGTCGCAGCCGGTGGGTGACTCGGCGGTCGGTCGCGACCGCCGAGAGCGCGTCCGAGACGGCTGTCCGGCCGTTCGGGTGGACGTACTCCAGGAAGTCGCTTCCCGTGAACGTCCCCCTATCGACCCCGAGCACTCCCGGCACCGACGGTCCGGCGAACGTCACCTCGCCATCGACGGCGACCGTCGCGAGGAAGCGGTCGCTGTCGGTGGGAGGGGCGTCGTTCGTCGGGCGTGTCTGGTCGCGGGGTCGCAGGGTCATCGTTCGACTCGTTCCCGTCTACGAGTGCGTGTATATAAACCAGCGCCCACAAAATACCAGAACTGATATCGATGTCCGGTTGGGGTGCTCGGGTGTCGTTGCTTGACCCGGAACACCGGGAGTCAGAAGCGTTAAACGCTCGCCCGGAATACGCGTTCGTGAGGGCGCGTAGCTCAGCGGACAGAGCACTTGGTTCCGGACCAAGATGCCGCGGGTTCAAATCCCGTCGCGCCCGTTCCGTTTTCTGACGGGGCAAATTGACAGGACGGCGGCCGGGTGTATATAAAACGAACCCCCAGTGACGGGTTTGAGTTCGTCAGGCAGCGTGACGGGGGTCGTCGCCTTCGTGCGGTTCGTGAAATACACCTGACGGAGTCGGGATAAAGTCCTTTGGGTGGTTGGTGGTTTCGTCGTGCTAGGCCAGTCTAGCTCGAGGTTTCACGATTAACCAGCCGCTCTCGTCGGGGCCGGAATCATGACGCTCCCTCGCCCTCTCTTTCTTTGATTTGATATTTCATACTGAAAATATATCTGTCCGGTGTCTAATACTCAACTGATGTATCGGTTCACCCCGGACGAAATCGATCACGAGCGAGCCCACCACCAAGCGGTCATTCAGGGAGCCGACGACCTAGATGTCAAGCGGATCGGTAACCTCGGCGAGCTCGCGTTCGAACAGTTCTGTCGCGAGTACCTCCCCGTCGAGATGTGGGAGTGGGAAAACGAGGAGGCGATCCGACGGTGTAACCCCGAGAGCTTCTCCGGACACGATTTCGAGGTGTTCGGCTACACGGTCGACGTGAAATCCTCACGAGATGTCTCTGCTTTTCTTCCTCAGTCCCTGGTTGAGCGCGATCCCGACGACGACATAGTGGTAATGGTCTGGCACCGGGACAACGAAGACAGTTTGATGCTACTCGGGTGGGAGCGCCTCGAGACCCTGAAGTCGAAGGTCGAAACGGAGGCGGCCTTCTCCGGTGACTCCCCGGAGAAGCTCGACCACCTCGCGGCTCGACCGATGAACGAGCTGCTCGATCTCGGGCCCAATACCGCTCACATGAATCAGAAGCCAGAGAATCCGTTCTCACCGGGAGATCGAGTGGTGAAGGCCGGGGATTCGGAGCCGTCGGTGGGGATCGTCGTCGAGGTTCTGCCCCCGGAGCAGAACACTGGGGCGTTTGGACACGAAATGGACGGGGAAGCTGTGCGGGTCGCGTTCCCGAGTTCGCTCGACGAAGGACCGGGTGCGTGGCGCGACTACCACCCCGCGATCCTCGCGTCGTACTGTGACGACCAGGACGTCAAGCTCTGGACGTACAAACACGAGAATCTCGCATTCGCGGAGAACCCGTATGTATCGGGAGACCAGGTAATCAAGACCAGCCATAACGATCCAAACACAGCCGTCGTGGTGGAAGACTCTGGGGAGCGTGGCGATGACAACGTGACAGTCGCATTCTTGGGTGATGTCGAGGAGGAGGACGTATCGCCGGGAGAGCTTGCGAAGCACTGTGAGGAGAACGGGATCAAGTGTTACACGTACGAGTATTCGGAGCTAGATTTCTCAACCAAAGATTGATCCAGCCGCTGTAACATACTGGTCGCTTTGGCGAGAGGATTTTTATTCAGCCGTGAGAACTTCGATCCTGAATGAGAGTATCGACGGTAAAAGAAGAACTGCTTGATAAGGGGTTACAGATTGACCACGAGCAGTTTGAACAGCTCTGTAAGATGGTGATCGAGCGTGCGGAGCCAACTCGTGAACTTGAGCTAACGCCGTTCCGTGGCGATGGTGGAATCGATATTCACGCGGTCATCGATCGAGAACTGTTCCACGCACGGCTTGGCATTCAAGCGAAACAATATGCTACTGGGAACACCGTCGGAGCCCGCACCCTCCGCGGATTTAAAGGCGCACTCTCAGAGCAACAGTATCACATCGGAACGGTGATCACGACATCCTCGTTCACGTCTGGCGCCGAGACAAGCGCAAACCAAGATTTCATTCGGTTGATCGACGGTGACCGGCTCACGGACATCATGATCGAGAGCAGTATCGGCGTCGTTACAGACGACGAGTCATACGAACTCGATCCCACGTTCTGGAGCGCGTTCGAGAAGCCGGAGCGCACCGACACGATTCCGTCACTAGAAGTACCACAGGCGGACAACTTTGAGGTGATACGCACTGTCATCCAGGCGGTTGGAGTGGGTTCCGACACTAAATCCAATATCGCAGACTACGTCCGAAGACAGACAGATACGGACTCGTTTGATCCGAGGCAAGCGGATTATTACGGTATTGCCGCGTGGCTTCTCCAGTTTCTCCACAAAGAACAGGAGGTCGAAGTCGACAACCACACGATCCGCCGTTGGGGACTCACTCGCCTCGGTGAGGAATACCTCACGTACCTCGATCGTGGCAATCGAGAATCCGCAGATGATCTACTCACACAACAGATCCGTGATGTCGAGATCATCTCCCGCGTATACGCTCAGCTGGAAGTAGACGGTACTCTCTCCCGAAGTGATATTACGGAGATCCTCGCTGCCGAAACAGATCTCTCGGACTCAACCACTCGTCGACGTGCCCGAACCGTCGGACAGTGGCTCGTTCGCCTTCCAGAAATCACTACGAGCGGTCGAGGAGCCCAGCAACAATACGTTCTAGCCTCGACGCCACGCTGAGGGATTTTCGACGACTCATTCTGTAAAGTCGGAGAGGGTCTTTCGTCGTTGCTCATCTGGTGGAACGTTTGTAATGAGTACTTCCGAGACTTCCCCACGACTGCTGGCCTCACTATTTATCGCACGAGTGGCGTCTACGTACCTGACCGAGAACGCGTCGTAGCCCTCGTATAATTCTACAACCGGCGGCGAATTAGAGAGAATCACGGAAACATCCATCTCTGTGAGCTCTATGACGACATCACGAAGCCGCCGTTGGTCCTCTCGATCGAATCCAGCCGCCTGATATGAGTTGAAATCCGCGGTTTTCGACACCGGTTCGTACGGCGGATCAAAATACACAAGATCGCTACTAGAAGCCTCATCGACGACGTAGCTAAAATCCGTATTAAAAACTACTGTGTCTTGGAGAACACGTGATGCCTTCCGAATCCGCTGCTCTTGTACCCAATCTGGATTTGAATACCGTCCGAAAGAGACGTTGAATTCGCCATCACTGTTCTCCCGGTACAATCCGTTGAAACACGTCCGATTCAAGTATAATAGTAAGCTCGCCTCTCGAACCCTCTCGTCCTGTGTTAGAGTCGACTGGGTAAGGTGCGTATTGAACTCCGAGCGAGCGTCGTAGTAGTATTCCTCCGTATGCTCGTGTGTTTTGTTCTCGGCAATGAGGGCGTCCGGTCGGTCTCGAACGATCTCATAAAACGTTGTTAACCGCGTGTTCAGATCGTTTATCGTCCCATCGTCAGGATCCTGATGAAAAAAGACAGCGCCACCCCCTACGAACGGTTCGTGATACGCCTCATATGAGATCGGAAACTGCGCCGTGATCTCTGAGAGAAGCTGGCGCTTCCCACCCGCCCATTTTAAGATCGGCTCCACCATTCAATATAGATCTCCTCGGTATTAGCAAAAAACTGTCTCGTTGGAGTAGCAATCTCTCTCGATACTTGATCAGTCTTGTTGAGATAGCGTTTGGAGAGTAACTACTCTCCGAGCACGGCGACGATGTCGTCGATCGTATAGAGACGTAAATCGTCACGTCCGGCAGCGGCTTCGCGGACGCTATCCGTAAACCCGCTCCGGGAGAACAGCACGTATTCGACGGTTCGCGTGCCACCGCCCGACGGCTGCCACCGGAGTTCCTCGACGTGCGCCTCCAGTGAGCCTAGTGCGCTGTAGTCGAGTGGCGATTCCTGATACTTACACTCGCCGACGACGAGCGTATCCTTGTCAGTGAGCCCGACGACGTCGATCTCGTGGTCCTGATACCACCACTGTCCGACATCGACGATCGGTGTCTCATCGTACAGCGTCCACAGGGCCTCACAACACAGCTGTTCGAAGGCGGGAGCGACGAAGTCGGCCAACTCCGGTTCGACGAGTCGCTCGTAGGCCTTGTCGCCGAACTGGTCGTAGCGATCTGAACTCCCGTACAGGAACCGGAACCAGAACCGGAACAAGGGGTCACGCAGCCGATACTGACTTCGCTTGGATCGCTCCGGCTTCTCGGTCACCGGCACGTGCCGTTCGATAAGCCGAAGCCGAGAGAGTCGATCCAAATACGTCGATAGCTGGTTGTAGTCGATACCTGTCACACCGGCGATCTCGTTCCGTCCGGTCGCCCCGCCGGCGATCGCTTCGAGGATCGAGAAGTAGCGCGTCGGCTCTGTCAGCTCCATACGAAGAACGTGCTCCGGCTCGTTGCGGAGTGACCCGTGACGGGTCAGCACCGTCTGCTGGATGTTCTCGCCGAACGATCGATCCGCGTCGAGTTCCTCGAGGTAGTAGGGAACGCCACCGAACACGCTCCACGCACGCACGGCCTCGTCCGCTGTCGCATCGTCCGGGAGAAACTCCATCGCGGCGTCGAACGAGAGTTCACGGATATCAAGTGTGAGGGACGTCCGGCCGTACAACGGGCTGTCTCCGAGTAGCGTTGCTTCCTCCATCATGCTGATCGACGATCCGACCAGAACGAACGTCGTCTCCGATTCGTCGAAGTCGTGATCGAACAACGCCTGTAACACTGACGGAAGACTCTCGTCCTGTTCGATCAGGTACGGAAACTCGTCGAGGACGACGATTGCATTCTGATCGGCCAGATACCTGAATAGCCGCTCCCAGTCGGGACGAATGTCTTCGATGCCGGGAAACGTCTCGGCTGCGGCCTCGATGAACTGTTCCAGTTGGAGCTCTCGCGTCTTCTGTCGTGCCTGATAGAAGACTGCGTTCTCCTGTCTCTCAAGCGCCTTCTTTACGAGTCTCGTTTTCCCCAGCCGTCGCCGCCCGTACACGACCGCAAGGTCTGCGCTCCCCGAGTCGAAGAGATCGTAGAGTCGATCCAGTTCCTCCGACCGGTTCACGAAGTCTACCATGGCGACGAGTTAGTGACTGTAGAATAAAAATATTCTGAATAATCATATTCTAGAATATCATATTTGAGTATATTATAATGGGCAGTGACGAACAGTGATCGGCGAGCGCGTCTCAGATGTTGTCGAGATACCCTCGGCGCTGCTCCATTTTCTCATGCTGACTCCGTCGGTCGTAGTGCTCGTCGAGAACTCCCGGTGTCACGTTCGCACGATCGCTGACGACGTCTTTCGGAACATCATTGTTCAGGTGGTGAGTGATTCCACCACGTCGAAGGGCGTGTGGACTGACGCTTGAGGGGCAGTCAAACGCGGCAGTATACACCATCGCGTCACAATCGTCTGGATCACGGTCGTGGGGACACTCTCCAGTGGAAATACAGGGCCTTGTGTACCTATAGCAATCACCTCGAAGCGTTGATCGATGTGCTCGCCCGTTCGATGTCGACACAAGTGGTCGTCTCTCGAACTCGTCATCAACATCGGGCCGTCGATTCGAGATCCAGTCATCGAGCAACCGACACACCTCGTTCGATAACGCGATCAACCGTTCTCCATCGGTACCGTTCTTGATCGTCGTTCCCGTCTCTGAGCGGTTGATGACGGCGATGTACCGCCCTTCCGGATCGTAGTCGTCGACGTCGAGCGAGTGGACCGCGCCAGTTCGCATCAGCGTGATCACGACGTGAGGACGTGACGCGTACTCGTACTTCGAGAGGTACTCGAGAACCTCCTCAGCACGATCGGACTCGAGCATCACGTCGCGGACGTTCTGCCCGTCTCGCAACACGGGCGACCGCACCTTCGTATGGAGATCGTCGACGACGGCGTCGATGCTCTCTAACCATTTCACGAAGACGCGAATCGTGTCCATCTGGGTCTTCTCCGTCGCGGGCGCGAGGTCACCCTCGCGACGACGTCACAGACGATACGCGTGAAGGCTCCGTCCGCTCAGCTCATTCAGGTTGTCTATGTCTTCTTCACCACACCAGCGAACGAAGTGACCGAGACGGGAGCTGTGCGAGTACAGCGTTGCTTTGGCCACCTCGGCTTCGCGATCGGCGAGGTACAGTTCTACGGCTGTTTCCGGGTCGATTGGTTCGAGACTCATCGCTCTTGGTGGCGCGAGTCGCAGTTACGACCCCGATCTGAAGTCCTCGATTTCGGGCAGTACAGGCCCGAAAGGACGATCCGTTCTCAGTATGAACTCGCGCCCGTCGCGCCCGTTCCGTTTCGTAACGATCCACATCCAACGGACAGGATCGTGTTCATTTACCCATCGATCCCAGCTGACGGTGGCGGCACTCATTGAGCAGCTCGTGCACGTGATCGTTGACGAGGCCATCCAGCGGACGCCGTTCGTCGACGGAGTCGCACCCGGCCGCGGCGTCGGTTGCGAGGTACGTGCACGGGGAACGCCCTTACCGCGGGAAACCGCCGCCCATGATCGCGGTCTGTCGCTTAGTCAGCAGGCGGATGCTGGTCTCACCATTCGATGGTAAGAGAAGAGCAGAGACGTGTGAGGAAGAGCGGGCCTATCTTTTTTCAAGGCGAGAATCCCGCTGTTTACGGCGGGCGTGAAGCCGACAACTCCTATACGAACCACCGTCGGTTGCAGGCCGAATACCCC
>NZ_JBHSWW010000058.1:0-12559 GCF_042661865.1 Halorubrum tibetense | reverse complement strand
CGTCACGCGCCCAGAGCGCGTCGAACCCGACGGCCTCGGCGTGGGTCGCCAGCCGGACCTCCGCCGCCGGGTCGGGCGTCGACTCCGGGACGCCAGTGAGCGGGAACCCCGCTCCGAACGTCAGCCCGTCGCCGCCGAAGAGGCGTCGATAGCCCCGGTTCTCGTGGTCGTGCTCGGTCATCGTTGGCCATTTCGGGCCCGACGCGTATCGGTCCTCGGATGACGGATCGATCGGGGGTGGTCGGTGCGCGGTCGGTGCGCCGAGCTGCCGACGGCAGCGAAGACCCCGAACCAAGCCCGATCGGCCGGCCGTGCGTTTATGCGCTCGTGTCGATAACAGGCGACTGAATGCCCGAGCGACCCTCCCGCGAGCAGTCCGTCGAGCACACGGCCGACTCGGGGTCCGTCCCGACCGACGCGGGTCCAGGGACGGCTGATGCGGATACGGCGACAGCCGCCGATCCGGACTCGGACCTGCCGACGGTCGATCCGGGCCCTGACACGGCCGTCGACGAGTCGCTCAAGCGGCGGCTCCGGGAGGCCTACCTCAACGACGAGGAGGACGAGCTCGTCGTCACCGCGGTTCGGATGGAGGGGGACGAGGCGGTCGTCGAGACTCGTCCGCCACACGGCGAGGCGACCCACGTCGAGCGGTTCGACGCCCCGACGGACGGCTCCTTGGAGGAGTGTACGGAGCTGCTCGCCTTCCTCGACGCCGCCGGGGTCTCGCCGCTGGACCTCGACGGGCTCGTGGGGGCCCGCGTCCCCGCCACGTACGACCCCGATGCCGGGTGGCGGATCGCCGGCGAGTCCCGGACCGAGCGGGACGCCGAACCCGCCAGCACAGCCGCTGTAACGACCCGGGCCGCGGCTGCAGCGAACGCCGCCGTCGACTGGGCGAGGACGTACCGCGACTGGCTGATCGTCCTCCTGTTGGTCGGCGGCGAGCTGCTGTTCGTCGTCGTCGTGATCGTTCTTTTCACCTGATCCCGGGTTACCGTCCGGCCCCGGGGATTAGAGCCCCCAGAGTCGAACGATCCCGAGGGTGGTAACGACGGCGAGCAGCAGCTGGAGGGGTGCGCCCACCCGAAGGAAGTCCGTGAATCGGTAGTCGCCCGGGCCGTACACCATCAGGTTCGTCTGGTAGCCGACCGGCGTCATGAAGGAGGTCGCCGACGCGAAGGTGACGACGAGCAGGAAGGCGAACCCGTTGGCGTCGAGCTGTGCCGCCGCGTCGACCGCCACCGGGATCATCAACACGACCGTCGCCACCGGGGTGATCACGTTCGCGAGCAGCCCGGTGACCACGGAGAACAACAGGAGGACGGCCACGAGCGGGAGCACGCTCGCCGTCCCGACGAGCACCTCGGCGATGAGCGCAGCCCCGCCCGTCGCCTCCATCGCGAGCCCGAGCGGGATCACCCCCGCGAGTAGGAACACCACGTTCCAGGAGACGGCGTCGTAGGCGTCCGCCGAGGAGAGACACCCCGTGACAACCATCGCGAACACCCCGCCGAGCGCCGCGATCACGATCGGGAGGATATCGAGCGCCGCGAGGCCGACGACGGCCGCCATGATCCCGACGGCCACGGGCGTCTTCGGCGACAGCGGGACGGGCTCGCGCGCCGACGGCTCTCGCGCCCCGTTTTCCCCGTCCGACCAGATCCGGTCGAGCGTGTCTTCCTCCAGCACGAACAGGTCGTCGCCGTCGGCGAAGTAGTCGACCGCTTCCGGCGTCGTCTGGACCAGGAGGAGGTCGCCGGGGGCCAGCGTCACCTCCCTCAGGCCGGCCCGGATCAGCTCGCCACCGCGGCGGATCGCGAGCACCTGCAATCCGTGGAACGTTGCCAACCGGGACTCGGTGAGCGTCTCGCCGACGAACGCGGACCCCTCCGGGACGACCGCCCGACCGAGGCCGTCGCCCGAATCCACCGCCGTGAACGTCTCCTCTGTCACTTCGGTCGGCGCGTCGGTGAGCCGCTGCCGCGTCCGGAACCGGTTCACCGCCTCGCGCTCGCCGCTCACCACGAGCACGTCGCCGACCTGGAGCCGCTGGTCGGTTTCGGTGGCGAGGAACGACTCGCCGTTCCGGCGGAGCTGGAGCGGGGTGACCGGTGACTCCGTCCGGTCGTCGAGCTCGTCGAGCCCTAACCCCACCACCGGCGAGTCCTCGGGAACTCGGAGCGCGGTGAGGTACCCTTCGAGACCGAACTCCTCGATCAGGTCGGCGTCCGCGGGGATCCGCGCCGGAGTGAGCCAGCGACCGACCGTCATGAGGTACGCGAGCCCGACCGCGAGGACGACGGTGCCGAGCGCGGTGAACTCGAACATCCCGATCGGCCCGCGGTCGAGGAGTGTCGCGGCGAACTCGCTGGCAAGCAGGTTCGTGGAGGTGCCGATCAGCGTGAGCGTCCCACCCAGGATCGCGGCGTACGACAGCGGTAAGAGGAGTTTCGAGGGCGAGACGCCGGCCTCCTTCGCGAGGTCCGTGATCATCGGGATGAACACGGCGACGACCGGGGTGTTGTTGACGAAGCCCGCGATGGGACCAGTCGTGCCGATCGTCGCGGCGAGCGCGCGCGTCTCGCTGCCCCGAGCGAAGCGGGCGAGCCGGACGCCGAGCCGCTGAACGAGTCCCGTCCGCCCGATCCCGGCGCTCAGCATGTACATCGCGACGATCGTGACGGTCGCGGTGTTCGCGAACCCGGAGATCGCGCCGCGCGTACCGACACCGGTCCACGGCTCCAGCGCCACGAGGGCGACCATGATCCCGATGGCGGTGACGTCGTTGGGGATGAGCTCCGTGACGAACAGCGTCAGCGCGACGCCGATCAACCCGAAGACGACGAGGGCTCCGGTCGGCACACCGAAGAGAACCATGTAGGGCACGACTCTCGGACCGTATATATCCGTTCGGCCTCCGCCCCGCAGACTCCGCTCGGACCGGACGGCTCGGATATACACCGGACGGCTCCGTCGAAAGCGTTCTCTCAGATCGGTTCCTGAGTGACACGACTTCGGTGAGATCCGGGGATCGGCCGTCGAGATCGCGACCCGGTTAGAGCGATACTCTCGCAGTCGTGTAAGATGCCGTGAGCGCCACGTCGCGTTCCGTTGCGGCCATAGAGTCGACATCGCGCCCGGTGGAGACGGGCCGCGGTGTTCCAAACCGTTTATACCCGCGCCTCCGGAAGTAGCGGATATGCCGCGAGAGCAGAAGCAGGTTCGCGAACTCCAAGAGGGCAGCTACGTCATGATGGACGACTCGCCCTGCAAGATCAATCACTACAGTACCGCCAAACCCGGAAAACACGGGAGCGCCAAGGCCCGCGTCGAAGGCAAGGGCGTGTTCGACGAGAAGAAGCGCTCGCTCTCGCAGCCGGTGGACGCGAAGGTCTGGGTCCCGATTATCGAGCGGAAACAGGGACAGGTCGTCTCCGTTTCCGGCGACGACGCCCAGGTCATGGACCTCGACACCTACGAGACGTTCACCATGCGCATCCCCGAGGGCGAGGAGTTCTCCTCGGACGACACCATCGAGTACCTCGAGTACGAGGGCCAGCGCAAGGTCGTCGGGTAATCGAGGCCATGTTCCCCGGAGCGACCGCCGACCGCGACCCTGCTTCCTACGTGGTCGTCGGCGCTCCACTCGACGCCACGACCACGTTCCAGCCCGGCACCCGGTTCGGCCCGGACCGGGTCCGACGTTTCGCCGAAACGTATGACGACTACGACCACGCGACGGGGAGCCACTTCTCCGCGCTCGGCGTCCACGACGCCGGCGACGTCCACCCGTGGGACGACGTGCCCGCGTACCTCGACCACCTCGCCGCCGAGCTCCGGAGCGTTACGTATGGCGACGCGATCCCGCTGCTCTTGGGCGGCGAACACACCGTCACCTACGCCGGGGTCGACGCGGTCGCCCCCGACACGCTCGTCGTCGTCGATGCCCACCTCGACCTGCGGGACGAATACGGCGGCAACCCGTGGAACCACGCGTGTGTCACCCGGCGCGAACTCGACGACTTGGGCGTCGAGCGCGCCGTGATCGTTGGCGCACGCACCGGCTCCGAGGCGGAGTGGGACCGCGCGACCGAGGGGGATGTCGAGGTGGTCCCGCCGGCGGACGCCGGCGACTGGATCGCGGAGGTGGCCACCGATCCGGACACGCTCGGCGGCGACACGTACCTCTCGGTCGATATCGACGGCCTCGATCCGGGATTCGCCCCCGGGACGGGCACGATGGAACCGTTCGGGCTCACCCCCCGAGAGGTCAGAGATCTCGTCCGGGGGGTCGCGCCTCACGCGATTGGGTTCGACGTCGTCGAAGTGAACGACCGCGACGACGGGCAGGCCGCAGCGCTGGCGGGGAAGCTCTGCCGGGAGTTCGTGTATCGGCACGCCGATGCAGCGGCTCACGACGGCGACTGACGCGGACCCTCACAACGGTCGGCCGGCCGTGATCGCTCCGGTTTACGACAGCTCTGAGAGGCGTCGCCTGGCAGCGGTCACCGCCTCCATCGCGTCGATCCATTCGCGGGGGTTCGTACACCAGATCCGGTCACCCTCGACGCTGACACAGAACACGGACTCCGTCGACGGGGAGAGGGTGACACCGTCTACGTCCGAACGGTCCCCGAGGTACGCGTCGATGAGTCGGCGTGCAGTCTCGGCCTCGGACCGGAGGCGCTTCCCGGAGGCGTACTCGATGGCTATCTCTGCCATTACCGAACACTCGGAACTACATGATTAATAACTATTGTTATTCGGCAATGATCGCACGGACCTCGTATCCCGGGATCGTGACGATCACCGCGCGTCGTGGACGATCCGATCACCGCGCGTCGTGGACGATCCGGCCGTCGACGACTGTCATCGCCACGTCGACCTCGCGGATCGAGCCCGGGTCGTCCCACGGGGAGTCGTCGAGGACGACGAAATCGGCCCGCTTGCCCACCGCGACGGTTCCCAGTCGGTCCTCGTCGAAGCCGGCGTACGCGGCCCCGCGGGTGTACGCACGGAGCGCCTCCGTCACCGTGAGACGTTGCCCGTCAGCCGGGGCGTTGACGGCGTGGTGGACGCCCAAGAGGGGGTCCATTGGCATCCCGTCGGAGCCGAACGCGAGCGCGACCCCGGCGTCGAGCAGATCGCGGTAGCGGTTCGTTTCGGCCGTCCGCTCCGCGCCCAACCGCGCCTCGTACAGGCCGCCCTCGCCGGCCCACTTGAGGAAGTTCGGCTGGACGCTGGCGATGACGCCCGTCTCAGCGAGCCGCTCGATCGCCTCGTCGTCGGCGAGCTCGACGTGTTCGATCCGGTGCCGGGACTCGCCCGGGTCGGTCGCCGAGGCGGTCTCGTAGGCGTCGAGAACGGCGTCGACCGCCTCGTCGCCGATCGCGTGGGCGGTGAACTGGTACGCTGCGTCGGTCGCCTCCCGTACCGCGTCGGCGAGCTCGTCCGGGTCGACCACCCACTGCCCGGTCTCGTCGGTGGCGTCGGCATACGGCTCCGAGAGTCGGGCGGTCCGCCCGCCGAAACTCCCGTCCGTGTACGACTTGATCGCGCCCGTCTCCACGAACTCCGACCCCGCGTTCGTCGAGAGTCCGACGTCCCGGAGCGCGTCGAGGTGATCGGTCCAGTAGTTGATCCGAACCCGTGCGGTCAGTTCGCCCGCTGCGTCGAGCGTGCGGTACACTCGCGGGGCGTGCGAACCACGGACCATGTCGTGAAACCCGGTGATCCCGCGTTCGGCACACAGGTCCAATGCGGCCTCGACGGCCCTGTGGGTCCCCTCGACGTCGGGCTCGACCGCCTCGTATATCGG
The DNA here is from genome assembly GCF_042661865.1 of Halorubrum tibetense. Classification (GTDB taxonomy): domain Archaea; phylum Halobacteriota; class Halobacteria; order Halobacteriales; family Haloferacaceae; genus Halorubrum; species Halorubrum tibetense. The sequence continues at coordinate 6,738 of NZ_JBHSWW010000058.1, read as the reverse complement.
ATCGATGGCGGCCTCCAGTAGGACGCCCGTCGGATCGCCCGCGTCGTCCGTCGGGACCGTCTCCTCGGGCGCGGTCGCGAGCGTGTCCGCGAAGCGGTCGAGGACGACACCGTTGACGCCCGCGACGTGCATGTCCTCGCGGAAGGCCGCCACGGGGCGGTCGGTCGAGACACGGTCGAGGTCCTCCCGCGTGAGGTAGCGATCGTCCGTCCACGACGACTCGTCGTAGCCGTACCCGAGGACCCATTCGGAACGCCCCGACGAGGCGTCGTCCTCCTCGTCGAGCTCGGCCGCCCGCGTTTCGAGACGATCGACCGCCTCGTCGGGCGAGTCGGCGTCGGAGAGGTCGGCGTGGACGAGATACCGGCCGACCGTGGTCAGGTGGGTGTGCGCGTCGATGAACCCCGGGAGGAGCACGCGCCCGTCGAGGTCGACGACATCGGTATCGACCCCCGCGAGGAACTCCACGTCGTAGCTTCGACCGAGACGGACGATCTCGCCGTCACGGACGGCGACCGCCTCGTGCGTCTCGTCGGGCTCGGCGAGGGTGTGTATCTCCCCGTTCAGGAACACGCGGTCGGCGGATCGGCTCATGTCCGGACTCCCGTCCGGCAGCGGATTAACCGTTCGGGACGCGGGCGTTCGATCCCCGACCCTCACAGAAACCCGACGCGTCTTCCCTCCCCTTTGCGTTCGCTCTTCTCTCCCCCTCGCTCTTCTCTCCCCCTCGCTCTCCGCTCTCGTCTACCTCTCCACCCCTCCGAGAACCCGTCGCACGTTTTATCGGGTCGTCCGACGAACCATCGCGTATGTACGATCGGATCCTGTTCCCAACCGACGGCAGCAAGGGTGTCGACCGCGCGACCGACCACGCGATAGACGCGGCGGACCGATACGACGCGACGCTCCACGTCATCTACGTTGTCGACAGCGACATCGTCAACGCGTATTCGGGCGACGAGTTCGTCAGCGGGGCAGAGGGTGCCGAGGAGACCCTCGAAGACACGGGTGAAGAGGCACTGGCAGCGGTCGCAGAGCAGGCCGACGCCGCCGGCGTCGACGTCGTCACCCACATGGTTCACGGCGCGCCCCACGAGGAGATCCTCCGATACATCGACGAGGAGGAGATCGATCTCACGGTGATGGGGTCGAAGACGCGACCGGGCGACTACCGACGCATGCTCGGCTCCGTCACCGAGCGCGTCTCCCGGCAGTCGACCGCGCCGGTGAGCATCGTGAAAACGACCGTCAGGACGTGATCGAGCGGGCGGCTACTCCTCGACCGTAACCCGTTCGATCTCGACGGTGTCGCGCGGCTCGTCGCGACGGTCCGTCGGGACCGAGCCGATCTCCTCGACGACATCCATCCCGTCGATCACCTGTCCGAAGACGGCGTGTTTGCCGTCCAGATGGGGGGTCGCGTCGAGCGTGATGAAGAACTGCGAGCCGTTGGTGTTCGGGCCGGAGTTGGCCATCGAGAGGATCCCGGGGCCGTCGTGGGTCAGGTCGTCGTGGAACTCGTCGTCGAACTGGTAGCCGGGGCCGCCGCGACCGTTCTCCATCGGGTCGCCACCCTGGATCATGAAGTCGTCGATGACCCGGTGGAACACGTTCCCCTCGTACAGCGAGTCGCCCCGGACTTCGCCGCTCTCGGGGTCCTCCCACGTGTTGGTGTCGCGGGCGGGGTCGGCGTCCGCGGCGGGGTCGTGGCGGGCCAGCCCGAGGAAGTTCTCGACCGTTCTGGGCGCTCGGTCGGCGAACAGCTCGACCACGACGTCGCCGTGGGTCGTGTGAAGCGTCACCTGTGGGTTGCCGTCGTTGTGGACCGATCGTGACATGTCCGGGAGAAGGAGCGCCGGTCGGAAAACGCTACCCATCCGCGGCGCGGAGCGGGCCGGCGGTGTGGGTCGATGGGACCCCCGTCAGGAGCGCAACGACTTTCCACCGCGACGCGAAACCTCGGATATGGACTGGCCACACGACCCCGACGGCGAGCAGGGTAGCGAGGGTATGCGGCAGTACGGTCACGCGGTGCTCGCGAAGAAGATCGACGAGGAGGAGGACTTCCCGCTGTCCGCGGCCGACTACGTCGAGCAGTACGGCGACCACCCGATCCGGATCGACTACGAGACGGTCGTCTCCGTCGAGGAGATCTTCGAAGGCGTCGAAACCGAGGAGTTCGCGGACTTCGTCGAGTTCCACCAGGAGCTCGGACGCGCGATGCGCGAGAACGGCTACTGGTTCTACGAGGGGCCCGAGGGGTTCGTCGACGGCCCCGCCTGATCGGGTTCGGTTCCGGTTCGACGGCGACTCCGGCCGACCGGAGACAGCCCCCTCACCGTGACCGCCCCGCGATCCGCAGCGATCCCCCGCGACCCGGCACGACCCGCGGCGACTCGATACGGCCTCCTGCGACCCGGCACGACCCGCCGCTCCCCTCCCCTTTATAGCCGGTGGGAGCGACCGAGCGTCCATGACCGACGAACGGATCGTCGTCCTCGCACACGGGAAGTTCCCCGACCGTGCGAAGACGGCGCTCGGCGTGATGCGCTACGGGGATCAGACGGTCGAGGCGGTTCTCGACCGCGACCGTGCCGGCGACCGCGTTGCCGACCACGTCCCTGACGTGGCCGACGCGCCCATCGTCGATTCCTTCCCGGACGCGCTCGCCGCGGCCGACGGAGATATCGACGCCCTATATATCGGGATCGCGCCGATCGGCGGCGGCTTCGAGGAGTCGTGGCGACCCGACGTCCGGGCGGCGATCGAGGCCGGCTGTGACGTCGTCGCCGGCCTCCACTACTTCCTGAACGACGACGCGGAGCTGACCGCGCTCGCCGAGGAGCACGGCGTGAGCCTCAGGGACGTTCGTCGCCCGCCCGAGGATATCGGCGTCGCGACCGGCGACGCTGGCGACGTCGACGCGGACGTGGTGTGTACGGTCGGTACCGACTGCTCCGTCGGGAAGATGACCGCCTCGTTGGAGATCGTCGCCGCCGCCCGCGACCGCGGGATCGACGCCGCGTTCGTCCCGACCGGCCAGACCGGGATCATGATCGCGGGCTGGGGAACCCCGATCGACCGGGTGATATCGGACTTCACCGCCGGCGCGGTCGAGGCGCTCGTCGTCGAGGCGGCCGCGGACCACGAGCTGCTCGTGGTCGAGGGGCAGGGGAGTATCACTCATCCCGCCTACTCGGCTGTCACCTGCGGTATCCTCCACGGTTCGATGCCCGACGCGCTCGTGTTGTGTCACGCCGCGGGTCGGGAGGCGATCCACGGCTACGAGTCGTTCCCCCTCCCGCCGCTCGCGGAGTACGTCGACCTGTACGAGGGGCTTGCCCGTCCCGTCCACGAGTCGAGCGTCGTCGCCGGCGCAGTGAACACGAAGGACCTCGATGCGCCGGCGGCCGACGAGGCCATCGAGTCGTTCACGGGGGAGACCGGCGTCCCAGCCGCGGACCCGGTCCGTGACGGGGCGGATCGGATCGTGGGCGGGCTACTGGACGGCCTCGGCCGCGACCTCGAAGAGGTGGACGCGTGACTCTCGACACTTCGGTCGAGCGACTGTCGTTGGCGCTGGAGGAGCCGTTTACCATCTCGCGCGGAACACAGACCCACGTCGAGAACGCGATCGTCCACGTCACCGACGAGGGCGGAATGACCGGAGTAGGCTGTGCGGCCCCCTCGAGACACTACGGCGAGACGGCCGACACCGTCGCCGCGGTGCTCCCGGAGCTGCTCGCGGTCGTCGAGGAGGTCGGCGACCCGCACGCGCTTCACGAGATCGAGTCCCGGATGGCGGCGGTGGTGAGCGACAACCCGGCCGCGCGCTGTGCGGTGTCGATCGCGGTCCACGACCTCGCGGCCAAGCGACTGGGCGTCCCGCTGTACCGCCTCTGGGGGCTCGACCCCGAGGACGCGCCGGAGACGTCGTTCACGATCGGGATCGACGCGACCGACCGGATCCGCGAGAAGGCGGCCGACGCCGCGGACGCGGGGTACTCCGTCCTCAAAATAAAGCTCGGGACCGACCGGGACCGCGAGGTCGTCGAGGCGGTCCGGGACGCCGCCCCCGAGGCGACGATCCGGGTCGACGCCAACGAGGCGTGGACGCCCCGCGAGACGATCGAAAAGAGCGGGTGGCTCGCCGACCTAGGCGTCGAGTTCATCGAACAGCCGGTTCCCGCCGAGAACCCCGACGGGCTCCGGTTCGCCTACGAGCGGTCCGCGCTGCCGATCGCCGCCGACGAGTCCTGTCTCACCGCCGCGGACATCCCGGCGATCGCCGACCGGTGTGACATCGCGAACCTGAAGCTGATGAAAACCGGCGGGCTCCTGGAGGCGCGCCGGGCGATCGCGGCCGCGAGGGCACACGGGCTGGAAGTGATGCTCGGTTGTATGGTCGAATCGAACGCCGCCATCGCCGCCGGGGCCCAGCTCGCGCCTCTACTCGATTACGCCGACCTCGACGGGTCGCTGCTACTCGAATCCGACCCCTACACCGGCGTCGACGTGACGGGCGGGCCGCTCCGACTCGCCGAGACCGATCGCGCCGGGACGGGTGCGGTTCGTGAATCGCCCGGCGAGACCGTATCCGACGCCGAGTAGCGGGGTCATACGACCGGCCCCGCTCGTTCCGGTACCGGCCTATCGTGAGAACTCGATCGCCGCACCCTGCCCGAATCCGACACACAGCGTGGCGAGCCCGCGATCCGCGTCCCGCTTCTGCATCTCGTGGATCAGCGTCACCGGGAGCCGCGCCCCGGACGCCCCGAGGGGATGTCCGATGGCGATCGCGCCGCCGTTCACGTTGTACTTGTCCGCGTCGATCCCGAGCTCGCGCCGAGAGTACTCACACTGGGAGGCGAACGCCTCGTTGAGCTCGACGAGGTCGTAGTCGTCGATCGTCCTGTCGGCGCGGTCGAGCAGCCCGCGGGTGGCGGGCACGGGCCCGATCCCCATCACGGTCGGGTCGACGCCGGCGACGTTGTTCGTCCCCACCTCCGCGAGCACGTCGAGGCCGTGGTCCTCGGCGAACGCCTTGCTCGTCACGAGCGTCAACGACGCGCCGTCGGAGATCTGCGAAGAGTTCCCCGCGGTCACCGTGCCGTCGCCCGTGAACGCCGGTGGGAGGTCCGCCAGCGCCTCCGCGGTCGTGTCGGGACGGATCCCCTCGTCCGCCTCCACGAGTCCCTCGTCGGTTTCGACGGGAACGATCTCGTCGTCGAACCGCCCGGAGTCCGTCGCCTCAGCCGCACGTTGATGGCTCCGTGCGGCGTACTCGTCTTGCGCCTCGCGGCTCACGTCGTACTCCTCGGCGACCTTCTCCGCGGTCATCCCCATCTGGAGCTGGAAGACGTTGTACCGCTCGGAGAGCTCGGGGTGAAGGTGCTGGTAGGAGTCGCCGTCCATCGGAACTCGACTCATGTTCTCGACGCCGCCCGCGATGATACAGTCGCGGTTACCCGCGGCGATCGCGTCCGACGCGGAGATGATCGCCTGCATCGAGGAGGCACACCAGCGGTTGATCGACGTCGCCGGCACGGACTCGCCGAGCTCGGAGAGGAGCGCGATGACCCGTGCGACGTTGTTGTCCTGTTCGGTTCGCTGCTGGGCGACGCCCCACATCAGGTCGTCGACGTGGTCGCCAGTCAGTCCGGTTTCAGCGAGCGTGTGGTCGATCAAACGGGTCGAGAGGTCCTCGCTCCGGACGTCGGCGTAGATGCCCCCGTCTTTCCCCTGTGGCGTTCGGTAGGCGGCCGCGATCACCGGCGTCGTGGTGTCCGTCATGGATCCGCACATACTCCAGACCGGCTTAAAAGGGCGTGGAACCCGGAGGAATCGACCCGGAGTTTATCGTTCAAGCAGCGGTGTCCCAGTCATCGCTGCCGGGCGGTCGAGCGCCATCAGGTCGAGGATCGTGGGGGCGACGTCACACAGCGATCCACCGGAGCAAACCGTCTGACCGCCGTCGTCACCGTCGGGCGTCAGGTGGACGAACGGCACCGGGTTGAAGGTGTGAGCGGTGTGGGGATCCGTCTCCGTCCCCATGTCGTCGGCGTTGCCGTGGTCGGCGGTGACGAGGGCGTGGCCGCCCGCGTCCGCGACCGCGTCCAAGAGCCGTGAGAGCTCGGCGTCGACCGCCTCGACCGCCGCGACCGCGGCGTCGAAATCGCCGGTGTGTCCCACCATGTCCGGGTTGGCGTAGTTCAACACTACCAGATCCGGATCGTCTTCCTCGATCACGCGGATCGCCTCGTCGGTGAGTTCGGGCGCGGACATCTCGGGCTGGAGGTCGTACGTCGGCACGTCCGGGCTCTTCACGATCGACCGCAGCTCGCCCGGGAACTCCACTTCCCGGCCACCGTTGAGGAAGTAGGTGACGTGTGGATACTTCTCGGACTCCGCGATCCGCAGCTGGGTGCCGTCCGCGTCGGCGACGACTTCCCCGACCGTGTCCGCCGGGATCTCCGGCGGGAACGCTACGGGGAACGAGAACGTCTCGTCGTACTCCGTCATCGTCACTAGCGCGATATCGGGTTGGTCGACCGCGAACGACCACGCCGGCCGGGTGTCGGTGAGCAGCCGCACGAGCTGGCGCGCCCGGTCCGCCCGGAAGTTGAAGAAGACGACGGCATCGCCGTCTTCGACCCCGTTCCCACCCGCGATGAGCGTCGGTTCGACGAACTCGTCGGTCTCGCCGCGGTCGTGCGCCTCCCGCGCCGCCTCGACCGC
>NZ_JBHSWW010000057.1:0-12584 GCF_042661865.1 Halorubrum tibetense | reverse complement strand
GACCGCGACGCCCGCGGGCAGCAGTTCGCCCAGCGAGTACGTCTGGCCGGGCGAGAGCTCGCCGTCGTAGATCACGGCGTCGGCGTCGCGCTCGGCCACCAGTCGCATCAGGTCCTCCGCCGCGCCGCGGCCGAGTCCGTACGTGGGGTCTTCCCGGCGACGCTGTGTGATCTCGCCGACGACCGTGTACCCGGTCGCGACCGCGAGCCCCCGGATCTCCGTCGTGTCCGGGGTCGCGTCCCGGTCACGCGCCGCGATGACGGCACGACGGCCGTGAGCGTCCCTCGGGGCCGGATCCGTGTCGGTCCTCGTCGCTGCGTTCGTCGAGTTCGGTTCGCCGGTGTTCGTCGAGTTCGGTTCGCCGGTGTTCGTCGAGTTCGGTTCGCCGGTGTTCGTCGAGTTCGGTTCGCCGGTGTTCGTCGAGTTCGTGTCGTCTCGTGACATACGGTCGGGCGCTCACATCGGCCCGGGGAGGGGAGCGGGTGTGTCGACGAGCCGCACGAACTGATCGCGACTCGGCGGTGACACTACTCCGAGATCGGTCTCGTGGCGATCCGGACGGGGCGTGATCCCGCGTGGGCCGCCCAGTACGCGTCCGACGGCGGCGACGGGATCAGAACGAGACGAAGCGGGTCTCCATACGGATCAGTATCCGATCAGGATATATAAGCGTTCACCGGAAACGTGGTGTGGGACCGTTCCGCATCCGGGGTCGTTCCGGCACGATCCCGAGACCGTTCTCCGAGTGCTCCCGGCGAAAACGTCGGGATTCGGGTAGTTTCCGGAGTCAGGGAATACGCACGTCGTGTCGGAGCGTTCCGACTCCCTCGACGGTCACCTCGACTGTATCGCCGTCGGCGAGCGGGCCGACGCCGTCGGGGGTGCCGGTCGCGATCACGTCCCCCGCCTCGAGCGTCATGTACGTCGTTATCTCCTCGATCAGTGTCGGCACGTCGAACGCGAGCTGGGAGCGATCCCCGGCCTGTTTCCGGTCGCCGTTCACGTGGAGTTCGACACTGGCGTCCGCGGGGACCTCGTCGGGCGTCGCGAGGACGGGGCCGAGCGGCGCGGCGTTATCGAACGCCTTCCCGCGGACCCAGTTCTGCTCGCGGTTCTGGTCGTCACGGTTCGAGAGGTCGTTCATGCAGGTGAAGCCGGCGACGACGTCCATCGCGTCGGCGGCGTCGACGTCCGTACACGCCTCGCCGATGACGACCGCGAGCTCCGCCTCCCAGTCGAGTCGGTCCTTTCCCCCGGGAAGCGTAACCGTCGACCCGTGGCTCGCGAGGGCGTTCGGGGCTTTCAAGAACAGCAGCGGGCGGTCGGGGATCTCGTTGTCGAACTCGGCGGCGTGCTCGGCGTAGTTTCGTCCGACACAGACGATCTTCGTCGGCTCCACGGGCGGGAGCACGTCGATCTCCGGGTGGTCGAGGGCGTACTCGTCGTCGCCGAAGGCGACGGTGTCGCTATCGGGGTCGTATCGTCCCTCACGGACGGAGCCTGCCGGATCGCGGAAGCGGGCGTGATACATGCTCGTTCCGAGGGCCCGGTTGCTAAAAGGACTGCTGGAGTCGGCGATCCCGAGATGCGCCCGTGTCAGCCGCCTCACGGAGCGTGACCCCACGGCTCACGGGTCGGCGATATTCGGGTTCCGCGGCGTGATCGCCGGTGTCACCGCGACGTCCGCCGACGGAGCCGGATCGAGACATCGTTTCCGCCCAGATCGCTCCTGTCGAACGCGAGCTCACCGCCGAACATTTCGACGGTCAGCTCGGTCAACCAGAGCCCGAGCCCGCTCCCGTGGTGTGTCGGCGTTATCTCGGCCCCGTCGCGAATGACGTCCCGTTCATGCGGCGGGATCCGTGGGCCGTCGTCCTCGACGTGGATGATCACCCAGTCGTCGGGGTCGTGGTCGCCGGTATCGATCGCACGATCGATCCGCACGCGAACCCGGGGTGTGGGACTCGGGTTGTGTTCGATCGCGTTGTCGACGAGGCTCTCGATCGCGTATCGGAGACGGCTGTCGGCCAAAACCCGCTTCGAGCCGGCGAAGTCGACGTCGATCGTCGCGTTCGGGGACCGCTGTCGGCGTTCGTCGATGACGGACCGGATGAGCGGTTCCGGATCGATGTGTGCGTCCTCGTCGGTCCGCTGTTGGAGCACCGTTCGGATGTGCCCCGCCTCGTCGGCCAATCGTTCGAGCTCGTGTGCCGCCCGTTCGATGGTCGCCGCGCCCTCGACCGCCTCGCCGTCTGCCTCCGGGATCGCGGCCAACAGCCGGGTCGTGTGCCCCGCAACGAGGTTCGCGTTGTTTCGAAGGTTGTGACGAAGGATCCGGTTGAGTACCTTCAGGCGGCGTTCGTTGCGGGATATCTCCGTGAGATCGGTGTAGACGGCGAAGCCGCCGACCGACTCGCCGACATCCTCATCGTCGGTCCCGCCGCTTCCCTCGTACGGGATCCCGCGATACAGGAACTCCCGAAGCCCGTATTCGGTCTTCCGTGTGACTTTCCGGTAATTGATCTCCCCCTTCGCAGTGCTCTCGTCGAGCGCCGCAGCCTCCGCACGCTTCCACTCGGGAACGACCCACTCGTTGAGCGGTTCGTCACGGATCGCATCGTCGTCGTAGCCGAACACGTCGACAAACGCCCGGTTAGTCCCCATCACTATCGGCGTTCCATCGACCAGTTCGAACTCGACGACCGCGTCCTGTACGTGTTCGATAAGATGTCGATATCGGTCGCTTCCGAGCTCGTCGTGACCGGGGTCCGGATCGTCGACCGAACCCGGATCGTCGTCACGCGTCATGTCGAACTGGCATTGTCACGACTCTCATAGGAGGATACCTATCATAAGCGTGTATTCGCGGGAAGATATTGCGGAACAAACCCGTAAAACTGATCGGACGGGAACCGCAGTGGAAGCGGGAGGTCCGGCGCGCCGGTCGGCGGCGCACGAACCGCCGTTGACATTTATTACCTCGGGTTGTGAACCGTCGGACGCACTATGGAGCTCACTTGGCACGGCCACTCGACGTGGCACGTCGTCGTCGATGACACCGAGCTGTTGATCGATCCGCACTTCGACAACCCGAAGACCGACGTCGACCCCGAGGAGCTCGATCCGGACTATCTCCTGTTGACGCACGGTCATACGGACCACATCTCCGACGCAGACCGCTACGAGGGCGCGACGGTCGTCGCGACGCCGGAGCTCGTGGGGTACGTCCAGGACACGTTCGGCCACGAGGACGCCGTCGGCGGGATGGGGATGAACATCGGTGGCACCGTCGAGTGCGGCGACGCGTGGGTGACGATGGTCCGTGCGGACCACTCCAACGGGATCGACACGGGCTATGGGACCTCCGCCGGGATGCCCGCCGGGTTCGTGATCGGCGATAAGAAACCGACCCAGGAGTCCGACCCGGACTGTACGACGTTCTATCACGCCGGCGACACCGGACTGATGTCCGAGATGGTCGACGTGATCGCACCGTACCTCGAACCGGACGCGGCCGCGCTCCCCACCGGCGACCACTTCACGATGGGACCCGCCGGCGCGGGCATCGCCGCCGACTGGGTCGGTGCCGACGTCGTGTTCCCGATGCACTACGACACGTTCCCGCCGATCGAGATCGACACGCGGGAGTTCGTCAACGAGGTAAAAGCCGCCGGGGCAAACGCGGAGCCGGTCGTGCTCGACGGCGACGAGACGTACGTCGTCGAGCCCTGAACGGGCCGGAATCGAGACGTATCTCGGAACTCGATTTTTTAGAGACGGCCGATACCCCCGATACGTCAGGGTATAGCAACCTTTAGGCCCGCAGGCGACGATCCTCAGGACGTCATGTCCGACATCGAGACCACAACGGTTTCCGAGGACGGGTACGCGTGTACGAGTCAGGTCGGCGAGTTCGACCTCCAGATCGACGCGACCGACGAGACGGGACCGAACCCGAACGCCGCGCTCGTCGCGACGTACGCCTCCTGTTTCATCCCCGCGTTCCGCGTCGGCGGCAGCCAGCGCGGCGAGGAGGAGCTCGGCAAACTCCAGATCGACGCGAGCGCCGAGCTCGACGACGACGACGACCTCGCCGCGATCAGCTTCGACCTCCACGTAGAGGCCGAACTCGACGACGACCAAGTCGCGGAGATCGTCGAGCGCGCGGAAGGTATCTGTCACGTCCACGCCGCACTGAAAGACGAGTTGCAGGCCGACGTGAACGTCCACCCCGGCGCGTTCTGAGCCCGGCCGACCTCACCCTCCGGTCGCCGAGTGCGAGCCGGCTACCGGTCGTCGACGCGGGACTCCACGCCGGTAAAGGTGAAGCGAGCACCACCCTCCTCGCCGGCGTCCACGGCGACGTCCCAACCGTGTGCCTCCGCGACGCCCTCGACGATGGCGAGGCCGAACCCGGTCCCCGATCCCGACGTGGTGTACCCGCTCTCGAAGACGCGCTCGCGCTCGTCGGGCGGGATCCCCGGACCGTCGTCGACGACGTAGAACCCGCCATCGAGATCGTCGACCGTCACGATCACCGGCGGGTCGCCGTGCTCGAACGCGTTCCGAAACAGGTTCTCGAACAGCTGCTTGAGTCGCCCGGGGTCGGCCCGGATCGCGGCCGACGTCTCGACGTCCAGCGACAGCTCCGGCGCGTCGACGTTTTCGCGGGCCTCGCATGCGACGTCAGCCAATCCGACCTGTTTCGACTCCCCGACGGTGCGGCCCTGTCTCGCAAGGGTGAGGACGTCGTCTATCAAGTGTTCCATGTCGTCGAGCGCGCGTTCACACCGATCGAGGTGCGAGAGGTCCCCGGTATCGCGGGCGAGCCGGGTGAACCCGGACAGGACGTTGAGCGGGTTTCTGAGGTCGTGGCTCACGACTTTCGCGAACTCGTCGAGCCGCTCGTTCTCGCGTTCGATCCGACGCTGGTACGCTCGACGCTCGGTGATATCACGGCTGCTTGCGAGGAACCGGTCCTCGCCATGGACGTCGATCCGACGAACGTGGACCTCGACAGGGAGCGTCGAACCGTCCGCGCGCCGATAGCTCGTCTCGATCCGGGCGGTCTCGTCGACCCCCAAGCCCTCCCAGCGTTTCGAGGCGTCCGCGGCGTCCATCTCGACGTCGATCGCCGACACCGACGTGCCGACCAGTGCCTCCGGCTCGTAGCCGAGCTCGTTGCACATCGAGCGGTTCGCCTCGACGATGGTCCCGTCGAGGTCGTGGATCTCCATCATGTCCGGCGACCGCTCGAACAGCGCCTCCAGCCTGGCGGACGTGCGTTCGAGCCGCCGTTCGCGTCGCCGCGCCTCGGTTACGTCCCGGGCGATACAGAGGACCGCGTCGAACTCTCCGTCGACGAACAGGGGAGTCAGGCGGTAATCGACGATCGCGTCCGTTCGGTTCGGGAGGTCCATCCGTATCGTGTCCGCGAGCACGTCGCGGTCGCCGGAAACGAGCGCCGCGAACGGGTCCCCCTCGCTCTCCTCGCGGATCCGGTCCACGAGGACGCTCTCGGATCCCACGAGTTCGTCTCCCGAGCTGCCGTACCCCTCGGTGAGGTAGTCGTTGACGAACACGAACCGTCCCTCGGCGTCGTACAGACAAACCGACTCCGGCATCGCGTCCACCATCCGACGGTACCGTTCGAGGTCGCGCTCCCGTTCCGTTCGGTCGGTCACGTCGATGTGGATCCCGACGGCCCGACGTGGGGCACCGTTCTCGTCGCGCTCGACCACGCGCCCGCGGTCGCGTATCCACTTCCAGTCGCCGGATTTCGTCCGCATCCGGTGGTCACACTCGTAGGCGTCGGTCTCGCCGGCGAGGTGTGGCTCCAGGACGTCCCAGACCGCATCGATGTCGTCGGGGTGGACGCGTTCCTCCCACGCGTCGAGGTCGGCGTCGATCTCCGCGAGCTCGTAGCCGAGCATCGCGGTCCACCCCTCGTCGAACGTCACTTCGTCGGTGCGGAGGTCCCAGTCCCACACGCCGACGTCCGCGCCGTCGAGCGCGAGCGCGAGCCGCTCCGAGGCCTCCTCGAGCTCGCGTTCGCGCTCCTTGCGTTCGGTTACGTCCCTGAAGTAGACGGAGAGATCCGTCTCGGAGGGGTACGCGTGGACCTCGAAATCCGTCTCCAACGGGGCGTACCGGAACTCGAACTCCCGCGGTTTCCCCGTCTCCATCGCCTCCCGATAGGCGTGTTCGAGCTCGCTCCCGACGGTTTCGGGGAACGACTCCCAGACGGTATCGCCGAGGATCGCGTCGGGGTCGCGTTCGAGTATCTCCGCGCCGCGCTCGTTCACGTACGTGAACCGCCACTCCTCGTCGAGGGCGTAGAACGCGTCGGTCATCCGCCCGAGGTGGGCTTCGAGCCGTCGTTCGGCGCGCGCCCGCGAGACGACGTTGCCGATCCGGTTGGCGAGCACCGAGAACTGGTCGGTTCCCGACTCTTTCCGGAGGTAGTCGTCCACGCCCGCCGAGATGGCTTCGCTCGCGACTTCCTCGGACCCGCGACCGGTGAACAGGAGGAAGGGGACGTCGCCGTATCGCTCGCGAACGGTCTTCAAGAACTCGATCCCGTTCGTCCCCGGCATGTCGTAGTCGCTGACGACACAGTCGACCCGGGTCGAGTCCAGCAGCTCAACGGCGTCGGCGACCGTCGTCACCGCGGTCACGTCGAACCGGCCGTCGGACCGTTCGAGAAACGAGCCCGCGAGTTCGGCGAAATCGGGTTCGTCGTCGACATGCAGGACGCGGACCGGCGAGGAGGTGTCCAACGACGCGTCCTCACCGGTCCTCCCGTCGGCCCCGTCGAGTATCTGGATGGTGAAGACCGTCCGACGTGTTAACGGTTCCTCTCTCCGGCGGCGTAGTCGACGACGACTGTCGAGGCGGCATACCCGATGACGCCGACGATGATCCCGGCCACCAGTGCGACGATCGGGTCGCGGGCGAAGACGTACGCCGCGAGGAACGCCACCATCCCGACCGCGTTCCCGCACAACAGCCGGAGGGTTCGATAGCTCGGCGTCCGCGTCGGTCCCGTCGACATACACGGAGTACGGGCACAGGGGATAAAACCGGGAGGGTCGAAGACGACCGTCACGGCCGTCCGCGCTCACCGTTATATGCGATACCGCGTCCAGAGCCGCTATGTCGTCGAGACGAAACGCGACACATCGCGCGGCCGCCCGATGGGTCCGGTGGCTCGCCACGACGATCACGGTCGGACTACTCGCAGCGATCGGCGTTTCACTGGGGGCGTACGGTCGAGGGGTCGCGGTCGTGCTCTCGGACATCGCCGTCGACTCGGCCGGCGTCTGGCCGACGACCGCCGTCCCGAACACGCTGTCGCTCGTCGCTGCCGTCGTGTACGAGGGATCGGTTCTCGCGGGGATACTCGCGGTGGCTGCGGCGGGGTGGCTTGGAGTCGTGCTTGCAGTACGGGTCGGCGCAGGGGTCGTCGCGTCGGTGACGTGGTGAGCACGCGTCGGTGGCGCGGTGAACGTGTGTCGGTGGTCCGGTCCACCCCCGGAACGACTTTTGGCGTCGCCACACAACGGGGACGTATGGTACTGAAGGAATCCGACTCGGAGCTGGACCGCGGCGACACCGCCCCCGCGTTCGATCTTCCGGGGGTCGACGGGGACCGATACACGCTCGACTCGTTCGACACGGACGCCCTGCTCGTCGTGTTCACCTGTAACCACTGCCCGTATGCGAAAGCGAAGTTCGACCTCCTCAACGAGGTCGCCGCGGAGTACGACGACTGTGCCGTCGTCGGTATCAACCCCAACGACGCCGAGGAGTACCCGGAGGACTCCCTGGAAGCGATGCGCGAACACGTCGAGGACGGCACGATCGCGTACGACGCGTACCTCCGTGACGAGACCGCCGACGTGGCGTCGGCGTACGGGGCCGTCTGTACGCCCGACCCGTTCCTGTTCGGTCGCGAGGGCGGCGAGTGGCGACTCCGGTATCACGGCCGACTCGACGACGCGATGAGCCCGGACGACGAGCCGACCGAGTTCTACGTGCGCGAAGCGATCGACGCGGTGTTGGCAGGTGAGTCGGTCGACGTCCCGGATCGCCCCTCCCGCGGATGCTCGATCAAGTGGCCCGAGGAGTGACCGAGCCTGACCGAGCCTGAACTCCCGTTCCGTTACTCGCCCGCCGAGGGGCCCGTCCTCGTCGAGGCGTCGTCCGCGCCGATCTCCTCGGTCACTCGGGCGTGGAACTCCCGGAGGACCGCGGACTCGTCGTCCGCGAGGACGACGTCGGAGTCGACGAGCGTCGCCAGCCCGAACGACAGCGGACTCGGCGAGTCGACCGCGTGGTGAGACACCGCGATCTCGCCGCGTTCGACCCCCGTCAGCACCTCCCGGATCCCCGCAACGTCGAGCCGGTCCTCTAACAGCTCGCGGTACGTCTCCTCCATCACGGCGAACCCCTCGAGCTCGTTCGCGAACGAGAGTAGCATCTCGGCCGACACCTGCTGTTCGGCCGCCGACTTCTCGTACCCCTTGTACCGTTTCAGTATCAGGAGCGATCGCCCGGCATCGATCCGGAAGTAGCGTTTCAGGAGGTCGGTCCCTTCGATCGCGTCCCGGAGGTCCTCGCGGAGCGTCCCCGTGTCGAGGTCGCGGAGCACGCCCGCGACGTCGACCTTTCGGTTGAGCGGGAACGAGAGGCTGAACCCGTTATCGGCGACTGCGACCGCGACGTTGGCGTCCGTGCGGTTCGCGCACTCGGCGGCGACCAGCCGCGAGAGCCCGTCGTTGAACCGCCGGCCGTAGACGGTGTGGACGTAGTATCGACGCTTGTATTCGGCACGGTCGAGCTCCTCCTCGACGGCGATCCGATCGGACGTCGAGACGCTCTCCGCGCCGGCGTACGCGACCTGTTCGTCGTACATCCGGGCCAGTGCCCGGACCGCGTTCTCGTCGAGCGGCAGCTCGCGGAGCCACGCCCGGACCGCGGGCGGTCCCCCGGCCGTCAGTCGTTCCAAGAGTCGCTCGCGAAACGCGAGCACCTCCCGGCCGAGGTCGTACGAGAGGGGGAGCCGTTCGGCGTACCAGGACGGGACCGTCGCGCGCTCGGCCGTCCGGTCGACGTACACCTTCGAGCCGCGGCGGTACCGGAACGCGAACCGTTCGCCGCCGAGCGTGAACACGTCGCCGGACTCCAAAGTGTCGAGGTACGTCTCGTCGAGCGTTCCGACCCACTCGTCGTCGCGGGTGAACACGTCACAGCTGAACGAGTCAGGGATGGTGCCGATGTTCGTCATATAGATGACCCGGGCGAGCCGGCCGCGTTTGCCGATCAGCAGCTCGCCGACGGGGAAGCCCTCGTGGTGGTGCTCGCCGTCCGGCGGGTCGTTCGCGTCGCGCCACACCTTCGGATACACGTTCTTCTCCTCTAGCCCGTCGTAGTCGGCGGTGAGATACCGCATGAGCGTCTCGTACCGGTCCGCACCGTACCGCCGGTACGGCCAGGCACGCCGGAGGACCTCGCGGACCTCCCGATCCGGTCGGACCCGGTTTATCGCCATCCCGTACACGTGTTGGGCGGCGACGTCGTGAGCGTTCTCGGGGACGAACACGCGGTCGACGAACCCCTCCTCGGCGCGCGCGAGCATAGTGGCACACTCGACGAGCTCGTCACGGTCGAGCGCGAACACCCGCCCCTCGACGGTCTCTCCCGGGCTGTGTCCGGCGCGGCCGACCCGCTGGAGCAGCGCCGCGACGGACTTCGGCGAGCCGACCTGAACGACGAGGTCGAGGTGCGGCATGTCGATGCCGAGCTCGAGGCTCGTCGAGGTCGTCACCACGTCCAGCGAGCCGGATTTCAACCCCTCCTCGATCCGAGTGCGCTGGGCCTCGCCGAGGCTCCCGTGGTGACAGCCGGAGTCCGACTCGTCGTAGCCGAACCGCTCGCGGAGCCCCTGAAGCACCCGCTCCGCGCCTGACCGTGAGTTCGTGAACACGAGCGTGTTCGTGTGTCCGGCTATCAGATCGTGGAGGTCGTCGTAGAACCGGTCCGTGACGGCAGAGCCCGGAGTGTGGATGAGGTCGGCCGCCGGCGTCCGGAGTTCGAGGTCGAACTCCCGAACGAACCGGGTGTCGACGAGCTCGTACTCGCGCGGTTCGAGGCCGTCGGGGTCGCCGACCGCGCCGTCGACGCGCTCGCGTCCGACGAGGAACTCGGCGATTTCCTCCAGCGGTTCGACGGTCGCGGAGCAGCCGACCCGCGTGGGAGAGCCCTCGGTCAGCTCCACGAGCCGCTCCAGCGACACTGCGAGGTGAGTGCCGCGCTTGTTCGCCGCCAGCGAGTGGATCTCGTCGACGATCACGTACTCCACCGTCCGGAGCTTCTCCTTGAACTTCGGCGAGTTCAACAGGATCGCGAGCGTCTCGGGCGTGGTGTTGAGGACGTGTGGCGTCCGGTCGAGCATCGCCTGCCGGTCCGCCGAGCTCGTATCGCCGTGTCGGATCGCCTGCCGGACGCCGGGGTCCTCGTCGGCCGGCAGCAGGTCACCGATCCCGGAGAGCGGCGCTTCGAGGTTGCGGGCGATGTCGTTCGCGAGCGATTTGAGCGGCGAGACGTACAGACAGTAGACGGAGTTCTCCAAGTCGCCGGCGCGGTCGCGGGCGAACAGGTCGTCGAGGACGGCGGTGAAGGCGGCCAGCGTCTTGCCGCTCCCCGTCGGCGACGCGACGAGGCAGTTCCGCCCGGCGTCGATATGCGGGATCGCCTCGCGCTGTGGCGGGGTGAACAGGCCGCCGTTCTCCGGAATATGCTCGCCGAACGTCTCGACCCACCACCGCCGAACCGCCGGAGAGAGCCGGGCGAGGACGTCGGCGTCGTCGATCCGAACGCGCTCCGGATCGAACGCCCAGTCGCGGTCGGCGGCGACGTCGGCGAGGAGCCCCCGAGCGATCGTCTCCGGGTCCGGCTCGTCGCTCGATTCGGACCCGTCGGGGGCGTCATCCGTGGGATCGGTCACTGATCGATCGATGGGCGCGCGGACCCAAAGCGGTTGTGTCGGGATCGGTCGACGGGGCGTGAGCGCCGTTAACGTCCCATAGGTGTCGGCGTCGTCGCCGGCAGCTGGAGGCAACGATCGGTGGCGGCCGAAGGTATTTGCCCGGGGCGGCCGAGCGGAACGTATGCTACGCAGTGGGGCGGTGACCGGGTCCGGTCGCCGTGCGGTCGCGCTCGGCCTCCTCGTCGGGATCGTCACGCTTCTCGCGCTCTCGGGCGGGATAGCGGCTCCCGCAAGCGCTGAACACGTCCAGCTGGACTCCGCCGACGAGGAGGCTGGCGTCGAAGCCACCGTCGACGAGGTCCCTATCGACGAGCGAGCGACGGACCCGCTCGCGAACGAGACCGGCACGACATCGGTCGTCGTCCGGTTCCCGCCGATGGAGCCGCGTGACCTCGCCGATACCGACGACGACGAGGTCGTCGAGGAGCTCCGCGAGCACGCGAGCGACGAACGCGTAGCGTTCGAGGCGTTCGCGGCCGGGACGGACCGCCTGACGATCGAGCGGACGTTCTGGCTGGCGAACGCCGTCCTCGTGAGCGTCGACGCCGACGAGACCGACGCGGACGAGCTGCTCTCGGTCGCGAACGTGACCGACGTTCACCGGAACGTCGTGGTCGCGACACATTCGGGGGCTGCAGGCGGCGGAGAGCGTGCTGAGGGCGCGGGGAGCGTGACGGAGTCCGTCGACCGACACCTTGACGCGTCCACCGATCGGTTCCAGGTCGGCACGGAGCCGACTGGGAGTCACACCGACGGGTTGGAGGCGATCGACGTTCCGGCGGCGTGGGAGCGGTTCGACACGCGGGGTGCGGGTGCGACCGTCGCCGTGATCGACACCGGGGTCGACCCCGCCCACCAAGACATCGAGCTTGCCGCCTGGGCGGATTTCGACGAGAACGGGACGCTCGTGAGCGACGACGTCGCCGACGCGACCGACCCGGACGGTCACGGTACGCACGTCGCGGGCACCGTTGCGGGCGGGGAGGCCTCGGGGACCCACATCGGTGTCGCACCGGACGCGGCGATCGACGGGATCGACGCCTTCGGCGAGGACGGGTCGGCGACGTTCGCGGGGGTCCTGGCGGCGATGGAGCACGCGACGGCGGACGACGACGTGGACGTCCTCCAGATGAGCCTCGGCGCGAACGGGACGTTCCGCGGGTTCATCATGCCGGTTCGAAACGCCCGGGCGGCCGGCTCGATCGTCGTCGCCGCCGCCGGCAACGACGGGGAGAACACCTCCTCGTCGCCGGCGAACGTGTACGACTCGCTCGCGGTCGGTGCGGTCGACACCGACGAGAACCGGACCGTGGCGGCGTTCTCCAGCGGGGAGCCGATCGAGGCGGTCGAGGCCTTCGGCGAGATCCCGGAGGACTGGCCGGAGCAGTACGTCGTGCCGGACGTCTCCGCGCCGGGGGTCGCGGTCGTCAGCGCGGAGTCCGGGACGACGGACGGGTACGTCCGCCGACAGGGGACGAGCATGGCCGCCCCGCACGTCAGCGGAGTGGCTGCGCTCGCGATCGCCGCGACTGAC
>NZ_JBHSWW010000056.1:0-12735 GCF_042661865.1 Halorubrum tibetense | reverse complement strand
TCGCGGCCGTCGCGGCGCTTCCCGCCGTCCCCCGACGGGAAGCCGACAGGGGGTTCATCGTCGCGACGAGCGGCGCGAACACGACCAACACGGTGTTCGCGCTGTTCGCACTCGCCGCGTTGGGGACGCCCCGAACCGGCGTCACCGTCGCCATCGAGGAGGCCGGCGTCCCGCTCGCGCTTCCCGTCCTTCTCGTCGCGGTCGCGACCGCCGCGGTGTGTGGGTTCACGCTCGTCCTCCTCGTCGGCGACGCCTACCTGCGCGTCGTCGGGAACGCCGACTACACCACGCTGTCGGTCGCCGTGTTGACGTTGCTCGTCGGCGTCTCGTTCGCGTTCGCGGGAGTGTTCGGCGTCGGCGTCTTCGCCGTCTCGGCGCTTCTCGGACTCGTTCCACCGCGGCTCGGCGCGCGCCGGGTGCATCTGATGGGCGTGTTGATCGGTCCGCTGATGCTTTCGTAAGGACACGCGGGCACGAGCGGGGTGAGACCGACCCACGACACTGCTCACCCCGGGGCGACGGCAAAGAACAACGGTTAAACGTCGCGCGCCGGTGAGAACAGGTATGAGCGAAACCGAAAGCCGGAGCACACAGCAGTGTGTCTCCTGTGGCATCCAGGTGTCCGGGATGAGCGCCGCGCGGTTCGCCTGCCCGGACTGTGGCGCGACGATCCACCGATGCGCGAAGTGCCGAAAGCAGAGCAACCTCTACGAGTGCCACGACTGTGGCTTCCGGGGGCCATAACATGGGCGACGTCGCAGCCAAGATCAAAGTGATGCCGAACAGTCCCGAAGTCGACCTTGACGACCTCCAGGACAAGCTCGAGGAGTCGCTCCCGCAAGGAGCGAAGATCCGCGGCTTCGAGCGCGACGACGTCGCGTTCGGGCTCGTCGCACTGCTCCCGACCGTCATCGTCCCCGACGGCGCGGGCGGCACCGAGGCCGTCGAGGAGGCGTTCGCCGACGTCGAGGACGTCGAGTCCGTCTCCGTCGAGAACGTCGGTCGACTGTAGTCGGTCCCGCTTTTCAGCCCGTTCTCTCGCGCGCCAAGTGGTGACGCCGGCCCGAGATCCGTGCGGTCCGGCCGCACCGACCCTTATTACTGCCGTACGAGAACGGTCGGTATGGATCTGAAACGGAAGCTGCGAGCGGGCGATCGGCCGGTCGGCGGCTGGTGCTCGCTCCCGTCGCCGAGCGTGGCCGAAGCCCTAGCGACCGCCGCGTTCGACTTCGTGGCGATCGACACCGAACACGCGACGGCGACGACGGAAGCCGTCGAGAACGGGATCCGTGCGGTCGAAGCCGTATCCGGGGCGACGGAGCCCCTCGTCAGGGTGGCGGAGGTGGACGCGACCCGTATCGCACGCGCCCTCGACGCGGGGGCGGCGGGGGTGATGGCACCGCAGGTGAACACGGTCGAATCGGCCCGCGAACTGGCTCGGGCGTGTCGCTATCCGTCACAGGAGGCCGACGACGCTCCCGCAGAAGCGGAGGGATCCAAGGGAGACGGCAGCAGCTCCGTGAACACCGGCACCCGCGGTGTCGGTCTCGGGCGCGCCTCCGCCTACGGGAGACGGATCGACGAGACGGTTCGGACCGCGAACGACGAGGTCGCGGTGATAGCCCAGATCGAGACGGAGAGGGGAGTCGAGAACGCCGAGGCGATCGCCGACGTGGCCGGGATCGACGCGCTGTTCGTCGGTCCAGCCGACCTGTCGGCGTCGCTCGGCCGGTTTCGCGCGTTCGACGACCCCGCGTTCGAGACGGCGATAACCCGAAGCGTCGCCGCAGCGGAGATGGCGGGGATCCCCGTCGGAACGCTGGCGACGAGCGAGAAGCGGATCGACGCGTGGCTCGACGCCGGCTTCGACTTCCTGATCGTCGGTACCGACGCCGGATTCCTCGCCGCGGGCGCGGATCGGGCGATCGACCGGTACGAAGAATCGGTGTGAGGTCGCCCTCCGACCCCGGTGTCTCCGTATCTATCGAGCGGTGACGTCCGTTTTTACGTATAAGATGGGTGACCGGTCACTCGAGCGTCGGGGCTCTCTCGCCGGCGGGGACGACGGTCTCCAGCCAGTTCTCCTCTGGCGGGAGCGGACACGCGAACGTCTCACTGTACGCACAGAACGGGTTGTACGCGAGGTTGAGATCGAGCGTGACGGCGTCGCCGTCGGCGAGTGAACCCTCGGGTTCGAGCTCCATGTATCGCCCCTGATGGTACGTCTGCTGGCCGGTCGTCTTGTCGCGGAACGGGACGAATATCGCGCCGTCGTCGCCTTCTTGGCGGTACCCCGCGAGCGTGTACGTCTCGCCGTCGAGCGCGAACCGGAACGTGACGACCCGGAGGTACCGAACCGGGTTGCTCGCGGTGGTCTCCATCTCGACCGGTTCGGGGTCGTCGTGGACGGTCACGGTCGCCTCGACGCGGTACTCCGGGTCGGGGTCGAAGTAGTCGAGCCCGTCGAAGCCGTCGCGGTGTTCAGGCGGGATCGGCGACTGCGGGTGATCGGCGAAGAACTCGTCTTTCTCCCGGCGGTTGGCCCGGAGGCGGTCGGCGTAGGATGGGTCGTCGCTCATACACAGTGTTCGTAGAGCCGGTACATAAGTGAAGATCGGATCTCTGGGCCCTTCACACAAAGTATTTAATCGGTTGATTTATAGAATTGATATGAAAAATAATATCGTTCTTTCGTACATGGTAGTTTCTTCAATAGTGGCTATCGTCCCGTTTTTAAATATCGTATTGCCAGCTGGTATGGATCTATCTATTCCACCGGAATTATTCATAAACCTTCTTATATTTATTGTGATCCCCATATGCGCGTACTATTTGGACGATCGTTGTAGTGTTGGAGAGGATTGGCGGTACTCGATCAGCGTTTATATCGGAGCCCTGTTGACGGTTCTAGCGTTTTATCACTCCGAAGTCGTGTTCGGTGTGACTTTGATCGCGTTCTCAGTTTGGGTATTTGAATCAGCAGTGATCTCGAAGAGCCTGTTTCGACTTTTTGTCGGGGAGATGGGTGCGATCGCGGCAGGAGTGGTGATCGTGGTATCCCTCGTTGGATAAGCCCGAAGTGATCACAGCTCCCGGAGGTCCGCGAGGCAGGCGTCGAGGTCGCGCGTCGAAGTCGCCAGGGAGAACCCGTCGACGCGGGCGAGGTCGCCGGCGTGCTCCCAGAGGTCGTCGGCCTCGATACCGTGGAGCACGACGGCGTTCGGCGTCGGGCTGACGACCCGCATCGCGACCAACGGCGACTCCCCACGGGTCACTCGCGTGAACACCAGCGCACGGTTCGTCGACTGGCCGTACAGCCGGTAGAACTCCTCGCTCGAGAGCCGGGTGATCGCCTGAATGGAGTCGATCACCGTGTGGCCGTTGACGTGGTCGCGGTCGCCGCGGACGATCTCCGTCGCGCCCATCGCGTCGTAGAACGCGTCGAGCGGAACCGCGGTGGCGTACTCCCGGAGGTCGTGAACGATGTCGCTCTCGAACCCCGCCGAGAGCACCCGGGCGTACTGGCGGAGTCGACCGCCCCCGCGCCGTTCGTCGATGTCGAGCAACCCCTCGACGGTTCGTCGGACGACGCCGATACCGGGGCTCTCGCGGCGACCGCTCTCGTAGTCGGAGACGACGGACGACGACACCCCGAGCTGGTCGGCCAGCTCCGTCTGAGAAACGTCGAAGTCGGTCCGCCACTTACGGAGGGTCGCCCCCGGATCGTCGCTGAGGGTTATTTCCCCCGCGATCCGGCGGGAGAGCTCCTCGCGTGCGGTCTCGCTCATCGGTTCGATCGTCGCGAGAGCCGCACAAAAGGGTACTGTTCGGCCGACGGGTCTCCTGTCGCCCCAGGGTCCGGATCCACTTGGTCCGACCCGCCACCGATCGGTCCGACCCGTCCCCGACCGGTCACTCCACGTACAGCGAGTAGACGATCACGGCGAAGCCGACCGCGGTCAGCAGGCTGTCGATCGCGATCCCGACGGCGAGGTCCGCACCGATGATCTGGTGGGAGACGCCACCGACGAGCGCGCCGACGGTGACGACGCCGAACCCGATCCCCAGCGCGCGCAGCGAGGGATCGCCGGTCCGCTCGAACGCGCGGAGCGCGTAGTAGGTGATTGAGCCACCGAGCAGGAGGATGGCGGTCTTTGCGACGATGATGGCGATGTCTATGTGGGCACTCATGTTTCCTCACGGAGTTCGGACCAGAGGTCGGCGAGCCGTTCGTCCCGGGTCCGCTCGGGGCGCTCGAACTCGACAGTGAGCTCGCGGTCGGCCTCGTCGTTGATCGACACGTGAACCTCCTCGAACGCGACCGAGTAGCGCGTCGTGTGCTGGCCGTCTCGTCGGATGTCCGTCGATTCGCTCAGGAGCGAAGCGTCGACGAGCGTCTCCAGTTTCCGGTAGGTCGTCGACAGCGGGATACCGCACTCCTCCGAGAGCTCGCTGGCGGTTTTCGGCTCCGAGAGGGCGAGGACGATCCGCTGGGCGGCGTCGTCGGCAAGCGCATCGAGGACATCGGTAACGGCCGGTGGATCCTCTTCACGCGACGGGTCCCGCACCATGACCGTCCATTCCGGCCGGCAGGGGTTAAACCATCGAACTTCGAGCCGTCGTGGGACACACGCATACTTTTAAGCCCCTCCCTACGGAGAACCCACGTGAATGAGCCCTCCGAGAGACGGCCAGTCGGCCGATCCGACGTTCACCCGCGAGGAAGCGTGGGTCGCACACGCCGCGCTGCTGGCGGCCTGTGAGCGAGCGGCCGACGATCATCGGACCGTCGATCCCCCCGCGCTCGCCGGTCCGACAGAGCGCGACGCCGGCGGCGACACCGCCGAGGTCGACCCGGTAAATCCGTATCGGCAGCCGATCCGCCGCATCGAACGGGGCGACCCGCTCGACGCGACGGAGACCGCGCTGTTACACGACGCGCTCGTTGATTACCTCGGCGACGCGCCGGTTCGCGACCGGGCCGCGGGTCGCGCCCTGCTTCGCCGTACGGCCGCGACGATCGACGCGGGCGAGATCGACCACTGAAACACTGAGAAACCGCCGCGCCGGAGATCGAAATCGCCCTGTCGCCCCCGTTACGACCCCGTTTCCAGCGCCTCCAGCAACAGCTCCGCGACGTCGACGATCTCGACGTCCTCCTCGAACCCACCCGTCTTCCGCCCGTCCTCGAACATCGTCGTACACATCGGGCAAGCGACGACGAACTTCTCGACGGCGTCGCCCGCGGCGGTGTCCTCGACCGCCTCCCGGAGGCGTTCCTCCGAGGGCTTCACGTCCTCGTCGTGTTCGGTCCAGAGACCACCACCCCCGCCGCCACAACAGAAGGATCGCTCGCGGGAGCGCGGCATCTCGTGGAGTTCGGCCCCGGTCGCACGGATCAGCTCGCGGGGTGCCTCGTACTCGTCGTTGTAGCGTCCGAGATGGCAGGGGTCGTGGTAGGTGACCGTGTAGCCGAGCTCGTCGCCGGAGAGCCCCAGCCGACCGTCCTCGACCAGCTGTTCGACCACCTGCGTCCAGTGAAACACGTCGATCCCCCCGTCCGGGTTCCACGGCTCCTCGCGGTCGAACGGCATCATCGGGTCGTCGGCGAACTCGGCGAAGTCGACCTCGGGGTACTCGTGTTTCATCGTGTTGTACGAGTGCGGGTCCGTACAGACGATCGAGTCGAACTCGCACTCCGCGAACGTCTCGACGTGGTGACCCGCCAGCTCGAGATAGAGGAACTCCTCGCCGATCCGGCGGATGTCGTTGCCGTCGGTCTGCTCGTCATCGAACAGGATGCCGAACTCGACGTCGGCGGCCTCGAACAGGCGGGCGAGCGCGCGGGCGACGTTCTTGTTCCGATCGTCGAAGCTCGGGTAGTCGCCGACGTACCAGAGGTACTCGACCTCGGTCTCGCGCGCGTCGTCGATCTCGAAGTCGAGCTCGTCGGCCCAGTCCGCACGGGCGGCCTGCGACGCCCCGAACGTGTTCCCCGACCGCATCACGTCCTGAAACACGTCTTGGAGGTTCGAATCGACCGCTCCCTCGTCGACGAGCTGGCGGTTCATCTTCGTGAACGAGGTGAGGTGTTCGATGTCGACGGGGCAGGCGTCCATACAGGCCATACAGGACATACACGACTCCATCGACTCCGCGGCGACGACGCCGCCCTCGTCGGCGACGATGGGGACGGTTCCGCCGTCCGTCGCCATTCGATCGTCGCGTCCGACCACCGGGTCGTCGCTGACCGACTCGCGATACGCCTTGAGATCGAGGATCACGTCGCGCGGGTCGAGGTTTCGCCCGACGGTGTCGGCAGGGCACGCCGAGGTACACCGGCCGCATTTCGTACAGGCGTCACCGTCCATGAGCTCCTTCCAAGTGAAGTCCTCGATGGACTCGGCGTTCGTGTGATCGAGGTCGGCGGGGACGTTCGGGAGTCTCGCGCCCGCCTTCTCGTCGCGGGCGACGACGTTCGCGAACGAGGAGATCATGTGGAACGGCTTCGCGTATGGGATCCACGCGATGAACGCGAACGCGAGAAGCGAGTGGTGCCACCAGATCACGCCGTAGGCGGCCTCCGCACCGGCCTGCGTCAGTCCGGCCCACTGGAACGCGTTCGCCATCGCCATCCCGACGAACGAGACGGTTTCGCCGGCGCGCTCCGGTTGGCCGACGATCCCGAGCGCTTGAACGAGGAACCCGCCAACGCCGAGGAGGAACAGGGTCCACACGAACGCGTCGTCCTCCAGCGAGGTGTGTTTCCCCCACAGTCGACCCTCGCGGTTCCGGTATCGTTTGTAGATGGCCATCCCGACGCCGACGACGAACAGTAGGCCGAAGGCGTCGACGACGAACTGGTAGGCCAGATAGAAGTCGCCGACCCAGAACGACTCGCCGGCGAGGGGGCGGTAGACGTCGATATCGAAGCCGAGGATGGCGGTCGCGACCACGAGGACGAGGAACCCCCACAGCACGAACGTGTGCATCACGCCGGCGTACAGGTCGCGGTCGTACTGGTTCTCGTTCGAGAGCACCGTCTTCGTCGCGGCAACCGTTCGGGCGGGGAGGTTCGACAGCCGGTCCCGCGGGTCCGAACGTCCCTGAGAGTACGCCGCGAACCGGGCGTACACGCCGTACAGGAACACGAGGATCGCGACCGCGGCGAGCCAGTAGAAGGCGGCTTTCCCGATCGGACCGATGGTCCAGAACGTCTCCCGGGTCGCCGCCTGCAGCGGAGTCATGATCGATCAGGTGGGTAGCTTCGGGTTAAAACTTGCCACAATGAGAAGCGGGTACTCGAGGATTCTCGTCGGCGAGGACCGGCCCGTCCGTCGGAGACGGCACGCCGCTCGAATGGGCGAGCGGAGCGCTTCCACGGGCGAGTGGGGCGCTTCCACGGGTGGGCGAGCCGGCGACGCGATTCACGCCGATCGGAAGCGATTACCGCTCGCGCTCGCGAGGAGGATCACGTGATCCGATGATGGTGAGACGGGATAACTACCGGCTGGACGACGTCGATCAGCGGATCGTCTACGAGCTCATGCGTGACGCGAGGGATCTCTCCGTCCCGTCGCTCGCGGAGGAGCTCGATATCGCTCCCGGCACGGTCCGAAACCGGATCGAGCGGCTGGAGGAGGAGGGGGTGATCGAGGGGACGACGGCGATAATCGATTTCGAGCGCGCCGGTGGCCGGCTCCGCGTGTTGTACATGTGTACGGTCCCCGCGGCCGAGCGCGATCGGCTCGCCGCCGAGGCGCTCGCGCTCCCTGGCGTCATCAACGTGCGCGTCCTGATGGCCGGTCGACGCGACCTCCACGTCGAGGCGGTCGGTGAAGACACGGAGGACCTTCGAGAGATCGCCCGGGAGCTCTCCACGCTCGACATCCGGATCGAGGACGAGGAGCTGGTGGAGGACGAACGCCGTGCTCCCTACGAACCGTTTCGCGACGCTGACGAGTGAACTGGCCGCCCCGAACACATCCAAGAACGGGCTGACGGAGGCGCTGACGGCCTACGCGAACAGGTAGTCGGTTAGGAACCGTTTCACTCGACTCCGGGACTCCCGACCGTCGTGCGTCTGTACCATGAGTGCGGTACAGTCGACCGACTCCACTAGCTCGTTGCCCGGCCGACCGAGCAGCCGACCGGTCATTCCCGTCCGATCGACGCCGGTAACGAGCAGGTCCGCGTCGCCGACGAATCGAGTCAACCCTTCGATCCGGTTGTCGGTCTCGATCACCGTCGAGCGCGTCGGTACCGTACAGATCGAGATCAGGTCCGTGTGGTACGCCTCCATGGTTTCCCGCTGCGTGTCCGGGGCGTCCTCGGGGATCGCTTGGAGGAGGTTGATCGTCGCGTCAGCCTCCTCGGCGATCGCGTCCGCAAGCAGGAGCTTCACCGGGTCGTACGCCCCGCGGTTGGCGACCACGCTGATCTCGTCGAGCCCGTCGAGCCCGCGGTCCTCGACGAGCACCACGTCACATGGCGCGTTGTCGAGGAGCCAGTCAGTCTCTCCACCGAACAGGCGACGGTGGAAGTCGGCACGGTCGCGTTCGACCATCAGGAGGTCGTACCCCTCCAGCGTCGCGACGTCGACCATCGCCCGCTTGTGGTCCTCGCTGTCGACCTCACGGTACTCGATCCGCGTGTCCGCGGCCGCGTCCGTTTCCGTCGGGTCACCGGGTCCGCTCCCGCCGCTGTCGCCGTTGCCGCCGATCGAGTCGCCGGTCACCTCGACCCCGCCGGAGGTGAGCGTTGGGGGATTTACCGATCCGTGAGGGACCCAGTCGGGCCTGTCGTCGGCGTCCGTTCCGAGCCACTCGGGCGGGTCGGTGTCGTGGACCTCGACGTGGTCCTCGGCGAATACCCGATGCGGGATGTCGAGGAACTCGACGACCGAGACCACGGTCGACCGGAGTCGCCCGAGGTCGGTAGCGACCCGGAGCATGTCACGTTTCGCTCTTTCGGACGTCCGTTCCGTCACGCCGACGAGGACGTCGTACTCGGTATCGCTCTCGAACAGTTCGCGGGTCCGCTCGACCGCAGCATCGCCGATGTTCCGACGCACGGTGTCACGGGCGGCGCCCTCGCGGTCTATCCGTTTACGGACGTACCCGTAGTACCAGGCCAGCGAGCCGGCGATGATGATCACGGCGCCGACGATCGGGATCGTTCCCATCTGGCTCAACAGCACGAACCCAGCGACGATTCCGAATATTTGGATCCACGGATACAGCGGCGCGATCCAGTCCGGGTCGTACCCCTCGACTGCGCCTTCTCGGAAGCTAATAAGCGCGACGTTGATCAGCACGAACACGAGGATCTTGAACGCGCTCGCCAGCTTCGCGATCTGTAAGATCGGGAAGACGGCGATCATGACGAGGATCACCGCACCGGTGAGCATCACCGCTCGCGTCGGCGTGTTGAACCGGTCGCTGATCTCGGTCAGCGACGAGGGAGCGAGGTCGTCCCGGGCCATCGCGAACGGGTACCGCGAGGCGGATAACACCCCGGCGTTGGCCGTACTGATGAGCGCCAGCATCGCGGCCAGCGTGACGATGGCTACGCCGGGAGTGCCGAGCAGGAGCCGTCCGGCCTCCGCGACGATCGCGTCCTCTGCCCCGGGGATCCCGATGTTCGCGAGTCCGCCGGCCTCGTTGACCGGGAGGACGCCGACGAGCACCCAGACGATGAGTACGTACAGCCCGCCGGTGAAGAACAGCGATCCGAGCATGCCGAGCGGGATGTTCCGCGAGGGGTTCTCGATCTCCTCGGCGACGCTTGCGATCTTCGTCACGCCCGCGTACGAGACGTACACCGCGCCGGTCGCCTCCAAAAGGGAGAGCGATCCTGCGGCGCGCGGATCGAACGACCCCGACAGCCGCGAGGACTCGACCGCGGGGATCCCGGCGACGACGAAGATCGTCATCGCCGCCAGCATCACGACGACGATCCCGACCTGGAACCGGCCGGTCACATCGGATCCGACGAGGTTCAACGCGATCAACACGAGCGCGATGCCGATCGCGATCGCCTCGATCGACACCGGGAGGTCGCCGCCGAGCACGTACAGCAGGTACGGGACGCCACCGACGAGCGCGAGCGCGCCCTTAAACGACAGCGAGAACCACGTCCCAAGCCCGGCGATCGTCCCGAACAGCGGCCCCATCCCGCGTTCGATGTAGAGGTACGTCCCGCCGTCCTGCGGCATCGCCGTCGCCATCTCGATCTTGGATAGTGCCGCCGGTAACACGAGGACCCCGGCAAGCAGGAAGGCGAGGACCATCGTCGGGCCCGCGATCCGGTACGCCAGCGCGGGGAGGATGAAGATCCCCGATCCGACCATGGCACCGATGCTGATGGCTCCAACGGAGAACAGCCCGAGATCGCGTTTGAGCCCGCTAACCATCGGTCACCCGTCCGTCGATGCCGAGTTTCGGTTGGCTCGGTCGGCTCGGTCGGCTCGGTTCGACGCATCGATTCAGCTCGATGTATTGATCCGGTTCGGCGTGGCGGTGCGTTCGCTGAGTGGGAGTGATAGCTACCATCATCGTTCGATCCGGCGTCCGTCCGTGCTGCCGATCCGCGGCGATCCGCTCGAGACCTGTCCAGTCTCTGTTCGATCATGAATTATCTCTTTATGATAATAAATCTGTTTTTCTGAATTCCCATATGATATCTGTTACGTTAACCGATCCAACCGTGACGAGTGTCCTACTAATGATCTGCACTAGTGATGTTTCGGTCGGAGAAATAGCGATATCGGGCGTGTGCCGGGCACCCGTGTCCGGGAAAGATTTATGCCGATAACTGAATATTCCTAATGTATATGAGATATCTTGAGGCATACCGTACCGAGGCGATCACGCTGTTGATCGTCGTTGCGCTGGTCGTCGGTACGCTGGAAGGGTTCCACATCGGTGGGGTCGATCCGGTCGCGGTCGTCGGCGTCGGCGTCGGCCTCGCGGTCGTCTCGATGGGTATACTCCGCGCCATCGCCGTCGCCGAAGGGTTGTTCCTCGCGGAGGCTATTTCGGCGTCCGTACTCATCCCGCCGGTTATCGAACCCACGCTCCGATTCGAACTAATCGGCGTGTGGCTCGCCGTCTCGTTCGTGCTCGGTGTCGTGTTGAGTCGAGTCGCTAAGCGAACGGAACCGGCGTCCCCACGGGTCGACCCCTGACCCCTCCCTCGGGATCGTCACCAGCACGCGTGTCCGGTTCGACACCCCCTGCATGCTGCACTCACTGAACTGTACTGGCATGGAGCACGCCATGGTGTACACTTAGATACTACTGGAGCATGTGGAGATCATGCGCCGCTCTCGTCGCACCCTACTTCGCCGTGCGGTTCGCCATCCGGATGTGGTCGCGGCATCGCTGCGATATCACGTCCGCCGACTCGTCACTCGACCGATCCGGACCGCGATATGGCTCGCGTTCGTGTACGTCGTGGTCATCACCCTGTTCGTCGTCGGGAACGACGTCGAAGCCGCCATGCTCGCGGTCGATTCCGGCCTCTCGACTGCTATCGCCCTCTCGCTGCTTCCCCCGTGGTACGTTCTCCTGCTTGTGGGCGTCGTCGTGCTCGTCTCGGTTCCGATCACGTCGGTGACGATGGGCCTCCGTCGTGACCTCCGGTCAAGCCGGAGCCGTCGTCGTCGGTTGGATGAATAGTCGTTCGTCAGACGACGGTGACGAGCGCAGCGGCGAATAGTCCCGCGCCGACTCCCAACGCCCCGTAGTCACCCCGACTGAACGACAGTCGGGGGAGCGTCGGGTTCCACGCGAAACACCGAGCGGAGAGCGCGGTCCCGAGTCGATCGGCACGGCCGAACACACGGTTGATCCCGCCGACGGCGACGATCCGGAACCGGTCGCGAAGCGGTAGTGACCCCCCAGATCGTGCGTGAACCGCCTCTCGCGTCGCGAGCAGGTCGCGTTTCAACAGGGGGAGGAGCCGGAACACGAGCGCGACGCCGACGCCGAGGAACTGCCCCGGTTTCCCCGGCACAGTCCGTTGGATCGCCGCCCGCGACTCCCGGACGGGTGTCGATCGGACGTACGCCGCGGCGACGACGAGCACGAGGAGGACGCGATACCCCGCGAGCCCGGTGTCGATCGCCCGTTCGACCCGAAACCACGGCGTGCCGAGCGTCGCGCCGGCGACGAGCGGGGCGAGGAGCAGGAAGGGGAACGCGAACCGATACGCCCACAGGTCGGACGGACCGCCACCAGCGAGCCACAGACAGCCGACGGCGACGACGGTGAGGGCGGCGAGCCCTCGAGACGTCGTATGCGCGTAAGCGACCGCCGCGAACGCGACCTGGACGAGCAGCTTCGACCGGGGGTCGAGCCGATGGGCGACCGAGTCGCCGGGGGCGTACGAGAGGGTCATCGAGGGGAGCAGTGACGCGTCATCGGTGAGGCGAGCTGTCTCATCGGGACTCCCCGCTCGGGACGCGAACGCCGATCCCCGGGAGCTCCGTAGCCGCCTCGTCCGGCGGGGCATCGACGACGACACGGCCGTCAACGAGCCCGACAACCCGGTCCGCGAGCCCGAACACGTCGCGGAGGTCGTGGGTGACGACGACCACCGACGTCCCGTCGCGGTCGAGCGCACGGAGCCGGTCGAGAACCGCGCAGCGGGCCGGTTCGTCCAGCCCGGTGAACGGCTCGTCCAGGACGAGGTGGTCCGGCTCCATGGCAAGCGCGCCGGCGATCGCGACGC
>NZ_JBHSWW010000055.1:0-12776 GCF_042661865.1 Halorubrum tibetense | reverse complement strand
GACGCAGGCGGCGACGATGCGCTCCGCGCCGCGGCGCTCCCCGGCCGACCCGGCCATCCGGTTCCCGATGTCGGTGAGGTCGGTCAACAGCTCCCATCCGAAGTCGCTCGTGCGCGCGTCGCCGACGACGCGGTCCGGTAGCTCGACCATACGCGACCCTCGGGACGAGCGGGAAAGGAGCTGTGGAAACCGGAACCGCCCACCGGTCGCTCGGTGTCAGCGATACCTCTCGACGCCGGGAGAGCCGTCCATATCGGTCCCTCGACGTTCGCATTTATACGGAGACGGACGAGCGGTAGGGAGCGTCGACGCGAGACGGTGTGATACGGCACTCGTGGCTCGGGATCGTTGCCGTCGACGTCGCTGTCGCCGTCGCTGTCGCTGTCGCCGTCGCTGTCGCTGTCGCCGTCGCCGTCTCTGTCACTGTCGCTGTTGCTGTCGCCGTCGCTGTCGCTGTCGCCATCAGTGTCGCGGGCTGTCGTCGCTACCCGCCACTCAGTTATATACTATTTAAGATACGATTCGGTACGCGTTCGGTCGTCACGAAGGTATCCTTCGGTCGACACAGGAGTTGACGCCGGCAAAACCGGTCGGTTCGTCCCCCACACGCCGTACGCTACTTATATACTCCGCTCACGCCGGGTCCGCCTTCGTGACCTCGATCTCGACGGTGTCGGCGTCGACGCCGATCCGGGCGAACTGCGTCCTGATATGCTCTTTGGCCGCCTCGACCGCCTGATCGCGGGTGTCGAAGCCGCGCGGCATCGGCTCCTCGAACGCCACCCGGATCTCCGTGCCGTCGACGAGCAGCGCGGAGCCACCGCTTTCAACCTCGTAAAAGGAGTCACACACCCAGACGTACGGCGCGTCCTCGTCCGGCGCGCCTTTATAAGCGGGTGGCTCCTCACCGCGCTCGAACACCGTCCCGGTGAGGTCCGTCCCGCCGCCGCTGCCGCAGACGAGTATCATGAGAGCGGTATGGCTCGAACACATAAAAGGCGACCGCGACGGAAACGCTTTCGGCGTGGCGCTCGGTGACTCGGACATGACCCTGGAAGATTTCACGGAATTCGACGGCGAGGGCGACGACGTCGGCGGTGATGACGGCGGCGGTACGCGCGACGACACCGTCGAGGGTACGCGCGACGACGCCGGGAGGGGGACGAGCGGTGACGGCGACGTGGTGGCCGGGGACGACGGCACAACCGGGGGCGACGTCGACACCGACCCGGTGAACGACGCCGACCCCGACGCGTTCACCACCTACGACGTCGAGCCCGCCGGAGAGGACGCCGGACTGGGCGTCGTCTCCGTTTCACAGGGGCTCCGCGTCGCCGAGGAAGAGGACGAAACGGCGCTCAGGGCGTTCGTCACGACCGGGAATCGCGATTCCGTCCGGATCGGGAAGTACCTCATCGTCCCGTACCCGGATGGGGAGCGGCTGTTCTGTCGGATCACGGCGCTGGAGTACGCTCAGGAGTTCCAGTCGGACGACGCCACCGAGATCCACGCCCGCAGGCAGATGCGTCGCGACGACTTCACCGAGCGCGACTACAAGTTCATGGCCGAACTGGAGCCGATGTCCGTCGTTTACGACGATGACGACGGGATGAGCCGGCGAATGACCGACCGCGTGCCGAAGCCCGGCGCGGTCGTCGAGGAGGCCACGGACGACACGGAGATCAAGACCGGACTCACGATCCCCGAGGAGGGGGTCTTTCTCGGGCACCTCTCCGTCGGCGGGCAGAAGGTCCGAACCGCCGCGGAACCCCCGACCGTCGACTACCGGATCACGGACGACTACGCCGACGGTGACCCGCTGGCGTTCCGGCACACCCTCGTCGCCGGCGGCACCGGATCGGGCAAGACGCACGCCTCGAAGAACGTCCTCCGGCAGTACCTCGACGCCGACCGAACGTACCCGATGGACGACGGGCGGGAGGCGCGCATGGCGGTGGTCCAGTTCGACCCGCAGGACGAGTACGCGCAGATGCACGACGACAACCCGACGATGGACGACGGGTTCGCCCGGCAGCTGGAGCGTGAGGGGATCGCCTACGGCGGTCACGACGACACGATCGCGCTCGTGCCGGAGTCGGCGGGCGCGACCTACCCCGGCGAGGGTCACCGCGCCGAGCAGGTCGAGTTCACGATCCCGTTCTCGATGGTCGACGAGTACGACATGCCGTGGCTCGTCGCCGGGTCGGGATTGAACGAGAACCAGTACCCCGCGCTGTTAACCCTCCTGAACCGGTTCTTCCGCGACTACGGGAGCTCCGGCACCTACGCGCAGTTCCTCTCGTATCTCGACGACCCGGCACTCAAAGAGGAGCTCCACGAGTCGGGGCGAGTCCACGAGGCGACGTTCGACGCCGTGAAGCGGCGGGTCCGCGGGGTCCCGGGCGGCGTCTTCGACGGCGACGCGACGCCGATCACCGAACTCGACCACAGGCTCGTCCGGCCGGGCGGGCTCTCCGTCGTCCCCACGTACCACCTCCCCTCGTCCAGACAGAAGGAGATCGTCGTGCTCGCGGTGTCGACGATGCTCGTCGGCGACAAGCTCTCGAACGACCCGCGAAGCGACCGGGTGAAGGAGACGCCGCTGCTGATCGGGATGGACGAGGCGCACAACTTCCTCGCGGACGCCGACAACGTCCAGGCGCGCAAGGTCGTCCAGACGTTCACGGAGGCGGCCAAACAGGGCCGCAAGGAGCGGCTCGGACTCTTCCTCAT
The DNA here is from genome assembly GCF_042661865.1 of Halorubrum tibetense. GTDB lineage: Archaea > Halobacteriota > Halobacteria > Halobacteriales > Haloferacaceae > Halorubrum > Halorubrum tibetense. Next base: position 10,043 of record NZ_JBHSWW010000055.1, on the reverse strand, counting down.
CACGCAGGACCCCCAAGACGTGGCCGAGTCGGTGTTCAAACAGGTGAACACGAAGGTCGTGTTGAACCTCGGCGACGAGGACGCGATCAAGAGCGTGAACATCCCGTCGAACCTCGCCGGCAAGGTGCCGTACATGGAGAAGGGACAGATGGTCGTCTACTCGCCGGACAACTCGGAACCGGTCGAGCTGATCGGTCTCTCGACGTGCGTGACGCGACACGGTGACTGAGCCAGGGGTTGCCCGCGTCAGCGATGCCGATCGCTCCTACCGACGCCGACCCCTCCCGCCGACACCGACGACGGACTTTTGAGACGTCCCGGAGAACCGGCGGACATGACGAAACGGATCCTCGTAGCGGTTGACGGCTCGGACGCTGCCGCGGAGGCGGTAACGTTCGCGGCCGAGGAGTGGCCCGACGCACACATCACCGCGCTTCACGTTATCAACCCGGCCGACTCCACGACCGGGGCGGAAGGTGGGTTCCCGGGTGCGATCGACCAGTGGTACGACAGCGCCAGTCAGCGCGGCGAGCGGATCCTCGCCGACGCGGCCGACCGTGTCGACCGCGAGATCGACACCCGGATCGAGGTCGGTCGCCCCACCGCAACCATCCTCGAAGTCGCGGCGGGTGAGGCCGACGATGCCGGCCCGTTCGACCACATCGTCCTCGCGAGCCGCGGGCGAACGGGCCTCTCGCGGGTCGTGCTGGGGAGCGTCGCCGAAGGCGTCGTGCGACGGGCGGAGGTCCCGGTGACGGTCGTGCGCTGAGATTCGATACCCGCTGGCCGCCCGCCGTCGACGGCGGCACCTCCTCATCGGTCGGCGGCGGCGGCAACCCGGTCCGGCATCCGTCGCCTCAAACGTCCCCGGACCGTTCGACCCATGATGGATTTTACTGCCCTCGTCGAGGCCAGACGATCGGTACACGACTACGCCGACGAGCCGGTCGATCGCGACACGATCGAAGCGGTCGTTCGTGAGGCGACGCTCGCACCCTCCAGCTACAACCTCCAGCCGTGGGAGTTCCTCGTCGTGTGCGAGGATCGGAATCGCGAGCGCCTGCAGGAGGTCGCGTACGGGCAGCCGCACGTGACCGATGCGCCGGTGGCGATCGCCCTTCTCGGGAACCGCGACCCGACGGCACACGTCGACCGGGTGCTCGACGATCAAGTCGAGAAAGGGTACCGCGACCCCGATGGCGCGGTGTCGACCCGCGAGTCGATCGAACGGATGGCCGAGCAGGCGCAGTCTGAGCGACGCGTGTGGACGGCGACCTCGAGCTCGTTGGCGGCGATGACGCTGATGTTCGCGGCCCGCGAGCGTGGACTCGCCACCTGTCCGATGGGCGGGTTCGACCCCGATGCCCTCGTCTCGGAGTTCGACGTCCCGGAGGGGTACGAGCCGGTGATGCTGCTGACGATGGGGTACCCCGCGGCGGACGCGACCGACGAGACCCTCCCCCGGAAGTTCCGTCGCCCGGTCGAGGAGGTGACGCACTTCGAGACCTTCGGCGACGACGAGCGGTGATTCGAGCCGAACGGTTCGGACGGCGGACCCCTCGGGGCCACCCCGCCCGTAGATCACGAAAGCGGCGTGCTCACTCCGTCGACTCCGCCGAGACGATCTCGCCGAGCATCGACCACCCGTCCTCGTCGGGGCCCGACCGCCCGAGCAGGACGCGCTCGTAGTCGTCGGAGGTTATCAGTCGGAACGCGGCGTCGACGTCGTCGTCCACGCGCGTCCCCTCGCCGCGGAACTCGCGCTGGAAGAACTCGGTCGAGGAAAACTCGAACACCCCGGTCTCCCCGGAGTCGAGTTCGAGCCGTACGGGTCGAGGTTGGACGTTGTGGATCCGTTTGGCGATCGGATGGAGATCCGGCATACCCGTCGTTCCGGGCGTTCGGGATAAAAAGGCGATGAGCGAACGACGACGGGCGGGCTCCGAAGCGAACACCCGGATCTCGGCGTCCTCGCATCGATTTAATACCTCACGGCGCGTACGTACGTGGGATTCACGATGATATCAGCATCGCTCGGCTACCTTCGAGACAGCGACGACGGGATCAAGACGACCGCCATCGGCGGGGTGTTGCTCCTCTTGAGCCCCCTCCTGATCCCGGTGTTCCTCGTGCTCGGGTATCTGATGCGCGTTCTTCGCCGGACCACCGACGGGGTCGACGAGCCGCCGGTGTTCGACGACTGGGGCGACCTCCTCGTCGACGGCGTGAAGGCGTTCGTCGTCACGTTCGTCTACTCGGTCGTCCCGCTCGTCGCCCTCGCCGTCGTCGGCGTCTTCGGCGTCGGAGCGGTGTTGATCGGTGGGGGTGACAGCGCGCTCGCCGGGATCGTCGGCGGAACGCTGGTGGTGGCTCTCACGCTCGTTGCGTTCGCCGTCTCCATCGCGGGCGTGTACGTGACGCCCGCGGCGCTGTCCAACTACGCCGGGACCGGTCGCGTCAGCGACGGGTTCGCGCTCGCGACGATCTGGACCGTGATCACCAAGAAGGCATACGCCGTCGGGTGGCTCTACGCGTTCGCCGTGATCCTGGCCGGCTCGCTCGCTATCGGCGTGCTCTCCGTCGTCCCCGTACTCGGGACGATCGCCGGCGTCTTCGTCCAGTTCTATGCGGTCGTGGCCGCCTACTACATCGTCGGTCACACTTGGGCCGACGTGCGACCCGTCGCGGCCGAGCAGGACGGTGTGGGCCCCGTCGAGCGCCCGGTCGTCTGAACGGTTCCGCCGCTCCGATCGGGGACAAACGCCGGTGAGAGGCGTTACAGGACCCACCGGAGCGTCCCGGACCACCCGACCACATCGTTTACCCGCCACGGACCGTACGCCCGCGCATGAACCGCCGATCCGCCCTCCGATCGGCCGGGGCTTTCCTCGCCATCGGACCGCTGGCCGGCTGTACCGACGACGGAACCGGGATCGCGACCGACGGCGACGACGGGACGCCGCTCGACATCGCTCCCGAGCAGCTCCTGCTATCGCGCGAACGGCTCGACGACACCGTCCGAGAGGGGTGGAGCACGGCCGACCCCGACGGCGTGTCGTTGGTCCGCGACGCCCACGCCGCGAACCAGTGGGTCCCGTTCGACGAGGAGGCGGGGACGTTCCATCAGGAGTCCGGCACCGTCACGAGCGGCGTCTGGCTCTTCGAGGAAGTCGGGCGCGCTCGGACCGCGTTCGACGAAAGCCCGTATCGGGACGGGTGGGGGTACGAGGAACGGCCCATCGCGGTCGAGAGTCTCGGCGGCATCACCGATGATCAGTCCGACCTCCGGGTACTGTTCCGGGACGCGAACGCACTCGGCGCGCTCCAGTACGAGAACCCGCACGTCGGCGCGTCCGACCGGGAGTCGACCGGGCTCGCGCTGGCCGCGGCGATGCACCGCGACTGGCGGGGTGACTGACCGGTCGGGACTGGACACGTCTGGGAAACGGAACCGGAACCGAAGCTAACACGGGGCCGAAACGACCGTGGAAAACGGAACGACGCTAGCGCGGGGCGGAGCCGTCGCGCTACGCTTCGAGAACGTCGTCGTACTCGCCGGCGTCGACGCGGTCGTCGAACGTCCGGGCGTCCTCGCCCTCGATAGTGACGCCGAGGGAGGCGCAGGTGCCGCCGACCTCCTTGGCGGCGTTCTTCGTGTCGTACGACAGGAGGTCGCTCGACTTCTGCTCGGCGACCTTCTTGACCTGTTCGATCGACATGTCCGCGACGAACTCCGTCTGGGGTTCGCCGGAGCCGGTTTCGAAGCCGGCCTCGTCCTTGATCAGCTCCGCCGTCGGTGGGACACCGACTTCGATGGTGAAGGAGCCGTCGTCCTCGTACTCGACGGTGACGGGGACTTCCATCCCGTCGAAGGCGGCGGTCTCCTCGTTGATCCGGCTTACGACGTCCTGCACGTCCACCGGCGTCGGGCCGAGCTCCGGGCCGAGCGGCGGACCGGGGTTGGCCTGCCCGCCGGGGACGAGCGCTTCGATAGTTCCAGCCATATCCGTACGGACCCGGCGGCGACTTTTAACGGTTGTTCTTTCGCCCAGCGGGCGCGAGGCGTTCGCACACGGCGGTGTCGTGGACCACTCACGCGTCCGGGGTCGGAGGCTCCGTCGATCCCGCGTCGCTCGCGATGCGTCCCGGCATGAACGTCCCCGTCTCACGACGGACGCCGACGAGGAGGACGCCGCCGGCCAGAAGCGGGACGGCGGCACACGCCACGTAGATCGGCGTGAACCCGACCGTCTCGACGAGCGGCAGGGAGATCATCGGGCCGAGCCCCCCGCCCACGTCGCCGAGGACGTTGTTCGTTCCCGAGGCCCGTCCCATCCGTTCGTCCGGCGTGAGGTCGGCCAGTAGCGCCATCATGGGGCCGCTGGTTCCGCCCTGTCCGGCACCGATGAAGACGCACGCGAGCGCGAGATCCACCGTCGATCCCGCCCGCGCCAAGAGGAGGAATCCCACGAACGAGACGACGAGGAACCCGACGAGCACCGGTGTCCGCGAGTCGCGGGTGTCGGAGAACCGCCCGCCGGCGAGCATGAACACCGAGGCGGCGATCACGGTTCCCGCCATGAACACGCCGGAGGTCCCCTGTTCGTCGAGCCCGAACAGCGAGATGTCGTTCGCGCCCAAAAAGAGGACCAGGGTAGCGAACAGCGCCCCGATGTACGCGAACATCAGGCCGAAGTTGACCAGCCCGACGGTCATCGCCGGGACCGAGGTGTCGACGTCCCACGGCTTCACCGACGCCCGCTCGCCGGCGGTCGTCACGTGCGTTTCGGGGACCAGCCGGTAGGCGACGACGCTCGCGAGGAGCGCGAACAGGGCGGCGACGACGAACGCCGCGACGTTGCCGGCCAGCGAGGAGACGACGCCGCCGAGCACCAACCCCGCCGGGAACCCCATGGTGATCCCGCCGCGGACGACCCCCATGTTCGTCCCACGGTCGCCGCTGTCGGACACGTCGGCGGCGATCGTGTACGCGGTCGCGAACACCGCGGCGGAGCCGAGTCCCCAGAGCACGCGCGCAAGCACGAACCACGTCTCGGGCGCGACGAGGAAGGCGACCGACAGGAACCACTCGTCGGCACCGACGACGAAGGATCCGATCGCGATGACCGGAAGCGCCTCCGCAAGCCATCGAAGCGACGCCGCGGGCGGCATCGATAGGGCGATCACGTAGCCGAACGTCGCGATCCCCTCTATCAGCAGGCCGTAGACGAACGGCTTTCGGGTCCCGTACCGGTCGACCAGCGCTCCGGCCGGCGCGTTGGCGACGAGCCGGACCCACCGGTTCGCGGAGAGGATGACCCCGACCATGAACGCCGAGATCCCCAGGACGGCTCCGAGGTTCGGCAGGATCGGGAAGACGACCCCGCCGCCGAACCCGACGAAGAAAGTGCTCGCGATGACCGCGAGCAGGACCGTCGGCGGGCGGTCGAAACCGAGCCACGCCATCTCAGTACACCCCTCCGACGGGCGGCGGACTCGCTGCGCTGCGGGGCGGGAAGCTCGCGCCGAGGATGGAGACAGTTACGCCGAGAACCGTGGGAGCACTCATCCCGCGTCGCCGTCGTCGTCCCCGGTCTCGCTCTTGGCACCGATCTCGCTCCCGTTACCGTCTTCTCCGTGCTCGTTACCGCTACCGTTGCCGGTAGAGGCACGATCCCGATCCCGAGTCATCTCGTCGATCCCCTCCTCGAGAGGCGGGAGTTCGACGTCCTCGGCGAGGATCGGGCCGACGACGCGATCGATGGTTGCCTCCGCAACGGTCCGAGTGTACGTCGGCTCGGCCGGCCGGTCGTCGCTCCGGCCGAGCGTGATCTGTCGGGTCCGCGCGCCGTCGATCGTCGCGACGATGAGGGCCGCGGTCTCCTCGACGTCGACCTCACGGAACACGCCCTCATCGATACCGTCCTCGATGATCTCGGCGACGGTGCCTCGCAGCAGCCGGTCGCTCCGGACGAGCTGTTCGCGGATCCGGTCGTTGAACGGACCCTGCGTCCGGAGCTCGAGGAGGGCGATGTGGAACGCCTCGCGGTCGACCTCGTCGGCACCGAAGACGAACCAGCCGAGGAGCCCGACGAGACGCTCCGTCGGGGGGTCGTCCGCGCGCGCCTCGATCCGCTCCGCCGAGTCCGTGATGATGTGTTCGAGGAACGCGACGAGCAGGTCCTCCTTCGTGTCGTAGTGGTAGTGTAACAGCGACTTGCTCTTCGAGCACTCGTCGGCGATATCCTGCATCGTCAGGTCGGCGTAGCCGTGGGCGCGGAGCGCGCGATAGACCCCGTCCATGATCTCATCGGCCGCGCTCGGCTGATCGCTCATTAACTGACTGGTCAGTCAGCGATCGGTAAATTCCTATTGGTCGGGGCTCGGACGACCGGTTCCGGGCGCTCCGGGTCGCCGAAACGGCGCTGCCGCTCACGGTGATAGGTGCGGTCGAAAAGCCGATACAACCGAGTCTCAGTGAGACGTCTTACAGACGGGTGACGTTCGTCGCGCGGGGGCCTTTGTCGGCCTCCTCGATGTCGAACTCGACCTCCTGACCTTCCTCCAGGTCGGGGCCGCCGACGTCTTCCATGTGGAAGAAAACGTCCTCGTCCGCGTCGTCAGTCTCGATGAATCCGTAGCCGCCAGTGTCGTTGAAGAAGTCGACTTCGCCTTTCGCCATTGCGTCAGTACAGGCGAGAGGAGTACATAAAAGACTTCCGCGAGAGGGCTCTGCTTGCCAAGATATACCACGGATCGAGCGCCGCTCGACCATCAACCGGGAGGCTGGACCGTCAGCGAAGCGGAGGACGGACCGTCAGCGACGCGGGGGACGGACCGTCAGCGACGCGGGGGACGGACCCGGTCGAGGACCACCCGAGGATAAGGACGAACACCCTCCGGCCGGCCGTGGTAGTAACTACTATACGACCCCAGTACGGACCCATTCGTATGAGTCAGTCGTACGATCGAGGCCTCATCGAGGACTTCGGCCGGTGGCGGGAGTTCGAGGCGGGGATGTGGGCCTGGATCTTCCACAAGTTTACTGGATGGGTGCTCATCGGCTACCTGTTCACGCATATCGCCGTGTTGAGCACCGCCATTCCGGCGGCCGGGGCGTCGGAGGCGACGCTGATGGCGGAAGCGGACGTGTACACCCAGACGATCGTGACGCTGGAGGAGCTCCTCCTCGTACGCGTCCTCGAAGTCGGGCTGTTGGCGGTGGCCGTCTTCCACATGCTCAACGGCACTCGTCTGCTGTTGGTGGATCTGGGAGTCGGGTTGGAGTCACAGGACAAGAGCTTCTACGCGTCGCTGATCCTGACGGGGGCCATCACGGTCGCGTCGGTGCCGACGTTCATCGCGGGGGCGTTCTGAGATGGCCGAGCGCTACTCCTCGTTCCAACAGGGCGGGACGATGTGGTTCCTCCAGCGGGTCACCGCGGTGTTCCTGCTGGTCGTGCTCGCGTTCCACTTCTTCCTGTTACACTTCGTCAACCACGCCGACGAGGTGTCGTTCCTCGCGAGCGAGGCCCGGATGGAGACGCTGAGCTACTACTCGCTGATGGTGTTGTTCCTGTTGACGGCGACGTTCCACGGCGTCAACGGCGTGTACAACGCCTTAGTGAACCAGGGGCTGTCGGGCACCAAACGAACCGTCATCAAGTGGACGCTCATCGCGGCGAGCGCCGTGTTGATCTTCCAGGGGATCCGGACCGCGAACGCGTGGGCGGGAGGGTTCCCGCTGTTCTAACAATGAGCACACAGATACCGAAACAGACCGAGAAAACCGAGGAGACCGAGGCGGAAACCGAGACGATCCCCTCCAAAGGGGACGAACGTCGCGCCGAGAAGCGCCGGCGCGCGGACGAGAAGCGTCGACAGCGCGAGGCCGAGGAGGCCGAGAAGGCGGCCGCCGACGAGCACACGATCGAACTGCGCGTGTTCCGGTACGACCCCGACGTCGAGGGGAAACAGGAGCCGCGGTTCGACACGTTCCACGTCCCCTTCGAGAAGGGGATGACCGTGCTCGACGCCTTGATGTACGCACGCGACACGTACGACTCCTCGCTCACCTTCCGGCACTCCTGTCGGCAGGCGATCTGTGGGTCGGACGCGATGTTCGTCAACGGCGGCCAGAAACTCGCGTGTAAAACGCAGATCTCCGAGCTCCAAGAGCCGATCCGGATCGAGCCGCTCCCACACGCCGAGGTGACGAAGGACCTCGTCGTGGACTTGGAGCACTTCTACGACCAGATGGAAGCGGTCGAGCCGTACTTCCAGACGAACGACCTGCCGGACGGCGAGCTCGAGGAACAGCGGCAGAGCCGGGAGAACCGCGAGAAGGTGAAGATGTCGACCCGGTGTATCTGGTGTAGCGCGTGTATGTCCTCGTGTAACATCGCTGCAGGCGACAACGAGTACCTCGGTCCCGCCGCGATCAACAAGGCGTACCGGTTCGCCATGGACGAGCGGGAGGGCGAAGACATCAAACAGAAGCGGCTGGAGATAATCGAACAGGAGCACGGCGTCTGGCGATGTCAGACACAGTTCTCCTGTACGGAGGTGTGCCCGAAGGACATCCCCCTCACCGAGCACATCCAGGAGCTGAAACGCGAGGCAGTCAAAAGCAACCTGAAGTTCTGGTAGTTCACGGAGACACGCTCAAGGCACTCCGCTACCAACGGATCATCATACCACATCACACCATGTACGAACACGACGTCGTCGTTGTCGGCGCGGGCGGGGCGGGCCTCCGCGCGGCGATAGCGGCACAAGAGGAGGGAGCCGACGTGGCCATCGTCTCGAAACTGCATCCGGTCCGCTCACACACGGGGGCGGCGGAGGGCGGGATCAACGCGGCGCTCCGGGACGCGGACTCCTGGGAGGACCACGCGTACGACACGATGAAGGGGTCGGACTACCTCGCGGACGCGCCCGCGGTCGAGGCACTCTGTCAGGAGAGCCCGGAGGAAGTCATCACGCTCGAACACTGGGGGATGCCGTTCTCGCGCGAGGAGGACGGCCGCGTCTCACAGCGCCCGTTCGGCGGCCTGTCGTTCCCGCGGACGACGTACGCCGGCGCGGAGACGGGCCACCAGATGCTGCACACGATGTACGAGCAGGTGGTCAAACGCGGGATTACGGTGTACGACGAGTGGCACGTGATGGATCTCGCCGTCACCGACGAGGAGGACCCCGCCGATCGGACCTGTCACGGTGTCGTCGCCTACGACATCCAGAGCGGCGAGATCAGCGGATTCCGCGCGAGCGGTGGCGTGATCCTCGCGACCGGCGGGATGGGACAGGTGTTCGATCACACCACGAACGCGGTCGCCAACACCGGTGACGGGGTCGCGATGGCGTACCGCGCGGGCGTCCCGATGGAGGACATGGAGTTCATCCAGTTCCACCCGACGACGCTGCCGTCGACGGGCGTCCTCATCTCCGAGGGCGTCCGCGGCGAGGGCGGGATCCTCTACAACGATAAGGGGGAGCGGTTCATGTTCGAGCACGGCTACGCGAACAACGACGGCGAGCTCGCCTCCCGCGACGTCGTCTCGCGCGCCGAGCTGACGGAAGTCAACGAAGGACGCGGCATCGAGGACGAGTACGTCCACCTCGACATGCGCCATCTCGGCGAGGAGCGCATCCTCGACCGGCTGGAGAACATCCTCCACCTCGCGGAGGACTTCGAGGGCGCGGACGGGCTCACGGAGCCGATGCCGGTCAAGCCCGGCCAACACTACGCGATGGGTGGGATCGAGACCGACGAGTTCGGCGAGACCGTCATCGACGGCCTGTACGCGGCCGGCGAGTGCGCCTGCGCCTCCGTCCACGGCGCGAACCGCCTCGGTGGGAACGCGCTCCCCGAGCTCATCGTCTTCGGCAAGCGGGCCGGATACCACGCGGCCGGCAAGGAGATGGGCGAGGCGGAGATCCCGACCGGGAAGTCCGGTGAGTGGGAGCCCGCCGACTACGAGTTCGAGACCGCCGTCGGCGAAACTGGGGGGCGCGGTCCCGCCGCCGCCGACGGCGGGGCG
>NZ_JBHSWW010000054.1:0-12960 GCF_042661865.1 Halorubrum tibetense | reverse complement strand
AACACACGCGTACACGACAAGAACTCCGTAATCGGCATCATCCGTCCTTGCCACCGCCTACGTCATGCACCTACTTCAACGTGCAAAGCTGAGTTCCAACAAGATTACGTCAAATTCGAGTCCCTACTCGGTTGGTTGATGAGAATCCATTTGAGTTCTATTACAAAAGAGTGATAGGACGTGAACTGGAGGAGATAACTTCAGAAAATAATGTTCTCTGGTACTATTATCCGATCTTCTCGTTTATTCCACAGGATAGTGATTGCTGGGATGCAGTAGTTTATGATTGTAGTGATAACCATACAACATCTGGGTGGAAATACAACTACGAAATGGGGCTAATAGAGAGATTCCGAAATGAAATTGGTGCACGTTTGAGCCAACAAAGTGAGATTAAGATTCTGAAGCATACCGATATTGTATTTACATCTTCTCAATATTTATACGCCAAGCTTAGTCGATACACCGACTCTCCAATCTATCTAGAAGAAACAGGTGTTGATCTAAAGAAGTTTGAAACCACAGAGAGGTACGGGCGTATCGAACAGATCGAACCACCACGGCTAGGGTTTGTTGGGAAGATGAAACAAAAAATCGACTACCAGTTGTTAGGAGACGTTGCGAGAAAGAATCCCTCGTGGAACATTGTGCTCGTTGGTCCAGATAGTGAGGGCAACGCCGATTCAATACGGAAAATTTCGAACGTCACCTGGATTGGTGCCGTTGATCCCGATGATGTCCCACAAGTTATGAACAGCCTTGATGTTGGGCTAATGCCATATCGAGAGATTGAGTACAACAAGGCCGTATTCCCGCTTAAGTTCCACGAGTACTTGGCTAGTGGGCTGCCGGTCGTCGGCTGTGGCCTGCCGTCGACGGAGAGATACGTTGAAGATGGTATCTATCTCCACACCGCTGTGCAGTCATGTGCGTTCGCGGACGCATGTTCAACCGCCCTATCATGGGAAAACACTACCACCGGGAAAAAAGAGCTAGCCCAATGTGCTGACTGGACGCCGAAAGTCAAACGAATACACGAACGTGTCTCGAATATTTGTGAATCCGACGAGAATTGTAGTAATAAAGAATAAATTATATTTTCTGTCCAATAAAATTCAGTTGAGGTTATTATACTCTGGGATTTCCGGATGTAATTTCGATGTTTTGTTTTCAACATAAAGGTCTATATTTTCTGCATTTAAGATCACATCATTCATATCATAGATGACCTGATCGAGAGTTAATTTTCCAACGTGCGGGTCAACGGTACGATGTTTAGACTCGCTTTTGTTTCTTGTCCTGACTTTTGGTATCGGTATATTACCTTCCATATACTCTGAAGACTCGAAAAAATAGTTTGAATCTGTCATATCAACACCACATAATACAATGCTGTCGTATCCAAGTACCACAGATAGGTGAATCAGATAGCTGATTGAACCTCTTTTCCTGTATAGAACATCGATATTTCCTTGATCAAAATAGCCGCTATTGTATAGGTACGCAAGTAACAGACGGTTTTTTTTACTTGTTGACTCCCAATCTACGAATCGCTTGAATTCTGAATCTCGGGATATTATCAACCTATTTTTTAACCAGCTTGGTATGTGGTCTACAGCATCAGTATTTGCTAAACTAGTTGTATCCTTCAATATCGTAGCTGTATTGGAGTAGGCCCCTTTTCTTTTATTAAGCATATCAATAAATACATCACCGAACTTTACCATACCGGGGTCATCTGACGGAGGAAACCAGTTACTGTGTATTTCGAACACGTGGTATGTTGGAACAAAATCATGAACTGGCCATCGATTAAGACCAACTGAATCATGTCTTTCGATATGTTCCCATTTCTCTTTTGATATGTTGTTTATACTACTCCCAGACCCAAGTATAAATATCCTATCGCTTGTTTTATAACTATTCAGATCGGTAAAAGAGATCGGTTTACCAATACCAGAGTCCACAACTTCAGACATAGCTTTTATTGCAGATTTGTTGTGCTTACGTACAAGATACGGAAGTGCGTATTTGGTCTGTTCTATGGTATTTCGTTCTATATGTCCAGTTGCTTTTTCTAATCCCCTCTGAGCTACATATCTTGCTCCCTTCTTTCGCCAAGCATCCACTACCTTATTTATCATCTATATCACCAGTCACAAGTGGATCCGTATATATTGTATGGATTAAGAAGGTGTCATAGAACAGTTCGCATACCGGAGAGCAGGGTGACCGCTGAGGTGGAATGAGTTCAGCGACCCTGCAAGATGATCCTTCGGTAAACTCGTTCTTCAATGTCGTGGAGACAGAGACGCTAGCGCTGTTCGAGTACCTCTCCTTCGAGTTTCTCGAAGAGTACGACGTGTTCGTCCCGGGGGAGACGGGGCGAACCCGAGACCACGAACCACCAGAGCTGATGCGTGGCTTTCTCCACTGCTATTACAAGGACATCTACGGCATTCGTCCCGTTGAACGAGAACTTCGGAACACGTTATCTGGCTGAGCTGTGGGTTCGAGCGACCGCCGTCGAGAGATGTGGTCGATCGTTTTCCCACCGACCTCGAACACGTCGTTGACGAGGTCTTTGACCGACTCGTCGAGCAGGCCGCCCGCCGCGGCCTGCTCGACTTGACCTACTGTACCGATTCAACCGACGTGAGGGCGATGCCCGCCGATCAAGACGCGTCGAAGTGCTACGATCCAACCGACGACGAGTACTACTACGGCTACGGCTGTACAATCATCTCGACCGGGCAAAAAATCCCAATTGCAGCGGAGTTCACCGAAAGCAAACAAGCGCCAGAGGAGACGGCGATGCGCGTCACGCGTGACGCTCTCGCCGTCGCCAAACCGATCTGGATGATCGGTGACAACGCCTACGACCGCTCGACTGGCACGACCACCTGCTGGCCGCAAGGGTCGTGCCAGTCGCCCCGTACAACGCGCGAAACACCGACGACCCAAAAGACATCGAGTACAGGGTCGAAGACTGCATCAAACAACACAGCGAGGACGTTCAGCTGAAGCAGACCACGTTGGATGAGACGTACAACCGCCGTACTGGAGTCGAAAGAACCAACGAATCAGTGAAGGACTGCGGCCTCGGGCGAACGCACGCCCGAGGCCGCGTTCACGCACGAGCACAGGTGTTCCTCGCTCTGTGTCTTCGTCTCGTCGTCGCAATCACCAACTAAGAACGCGGAGACAATCCGGGAAGCACGATCACCACTTCGGATACTCCTTCCCGGAGAACGAAACCAAGACGACATTCCCCGACTACCTCCTGACGTTCGGCGAGTTCTGGAACGAGAACGCTCGGTTCCCGATCCCCGATGACCGCGTGATCCCCGTCGGTTACCCGTACCTCGAACAACGGCTCGACGCGTACGACGACGTCAAACCTGCCGAACAGCTCCTGTTCATCTCACAGGGAACCATCGGGCGCGAACTCTCACAGTTCGCCCTCAAGGTCCACGAAGACGACCGGATCGATCACGAGGTCGTCTACAAACTTCACCCCGGCGAGTACGATCGTTGGGAAGATGAGTATCCCTGGTTGGCGGAACCGGACATTAGAGTGATTGACGAACCCGAGCCCCCGCTCTATCGACTCTTTGCCGAGTCCACCGCTCAGGTGGGTGTCGGATCGACGGCAGTGTACGAGGGGTTGTGCTTCGACTTGGAGACGTTCGTGTTCGATACGGACGGGTCAGACGTGTTACAACCGCTCGTTGAGGATGGAACCGCGGCAACGATCTCAACCGCCGATGAGCTGGTTGGTAAAATGAATAGAGAGCAAAGAAGACGGTTCGATAGAGAACGGTTCTTCAAACCGGATGCAGTTGAAAACATCCTACAGGAATTGAACACGATTCTTGAGTGTTAGTGGTCTTCCGGCATCTCGATCGGCGGTTACAGAACTCGCCCGTCGTTTTCTAACTTCTGTGACATTGTTACGATGATATACAGTCGAAATCCGAGGCGACCCTCGTACATGGAGATCGACGGTCGTTCTACAGGTGTGTATTCCTCGATTCGCTGAATAACCGACTGCGGAAGCTGCGACCCGACCTCTCGTTTGATCGTATCGATCACTGACCCTGATTCGTCCTCCGTCGTCTCTCCTGAGTCACCCAATTCGTTGAAAGCGTGATCGATGAGTTCGTCGCCGAGAACCGACCGTGCGTGATCGGTATCTAGCCGATCCCGGAGGAACTCGATAGACGCGTCGCTGTTAAGAAGTCGTTCCGTATCCGGGTTCGCCGATCGCGTCGCGACGGGCACATCCGGACTCCGCTGTTGAACGTACTCGTGGTACAGTCGTTTCTCGGTCCGAAGTTTGTCTGGGAGAGTACAAACGGTTTGAATGATCTCTCGGCTGAGGAACGGGTTTATTTCTTCAATATAGGGTGTTTTGAGGGATGTCAATGCCGACTGAACTATTGCTAATCGATACGTCAGCTTCAAGCGATCACGCCACGTCGCTAGCGACTCGTCATCAGCTTGCGCAAACTCGGCCGGCCACTGTTGTGCGTCCGCACCAGGGATCGACAGTGACGGCATGACTTCATAGTCGGAGATTAATTGACCGCCAACCATTCGCCTGACCTGTGTTTGGGATGAAACTGCCGACCAGCCGAACGGATTGTTCCCACGGATAATGCCTACGTGGTCTTCAGCGAGTGTTTTGAAGGTCCTGAAGCCGTCCAGATATCCAGATATGTGGTCGATCCGACCTTCTCCAGCGGTAACAAACCGGTCGAACACCGTACCTATGTCAGAGGGATGTTGTGGCAGTTCGTAATACTCATGCGGAATCCCATATGCGTCCGCAAGCTCGCGTGCCCGAACAGCGTCACTATCGGGATGGTCGAGTGCTTCCGCGGTCCCCCACGTGATCGCGGTCAGCCCCAATCTGTCGTGGAGGGTCTGAATCAACCCTCGACTATCCATTCCACCCGATAACGCGAGAACCCAGCTATCGGGTTCAATATCGAGATTTTGAATCGTCGTCTCAATTGATTGACTAAGTTCCTCACGATGTTCCTCTCGACTTCGGTTTTTGATCTCAAAGAATGATGAGACTTCTGTCGTCGTCTCCGTTAATTCCCATGTCGATCGATCGATCCGAACGTTCCCGCCGGGCGGAACGTATTCGGTTCGCGCGTCCCACGCCTGTCCGGGTCCGAGACTCCCGCTGGAGATCATCCATGCAATCGCCCGCTCGTCGGGCACGAACTCGTCGGCAAAGTGAGCGATCGCACGCTGGGAAGTTGAGGCGACGAGCAGATCCTCGAACAGCCGGTAGTAGATCGTGCGTGAGGCGGTCGCGTCAGCGACCAGCTCGATCGCGCCCGAGTCGACGCGGACGATCCCGTAGCTCCCGTCCGCGACGGGCGCGCCGGGATCGTGCCAGTCGTCGGTCCGCGGGATCAGCCGCCCGAGACACGTGCTCGTCCCGTGGGTCGGAAGCGACTCCGGCGCGTTGATCCGACAGGTGAGCACCCCGTCGTCGCGAACGACCTCGACGTTCCGGGGCGCGTTTTCCGGGAGGATCCGGTCTGCGACTGTTTCGAGATCGGCGGCGGTATAGGTGTCGACCGTACCGCCGCGTCCGCAAAGCGAGATCAGTTCGGCCATACGGGAGACGCGGCAGCGAAGGGTAAAACAGGAACGGTGACGGTCGAAGCTCGATCCGGATGCTCAATCGAACCGGTTTCGGATCTTCGAGATTCCTCGACGAAACGCGCCAACGAACCCGTGCCGCCAGATCCCCATCCGGATCTTGTTGATCGGGTTCGACTCGTCGTTCGAGTAGACGGAGATCCCGCCCAGCTGCGTGAACACGCGATGGTCTGTCGTCGCATTGATTGTCTCCGCTGCCTCCTCGACGTCAGTGTACTTGCCTGCGCCCGGCGTGTCGATGTCGAGGAGCCGCCCGTGGAACAGCTTTACTTCCCCAACCGCGTGGCCTGGATAGCGGAGCATGAGGTTGTACTCCGGCGGCAGGGTTGCGATCCGGAGGTCCGACTCGTATAGCGCCTTCCGGAAGGAGGGCTGGTTCTGTGGGTTTCCGCCGTCGTAGAGGTTCTTATATACCTCGTCCCACGACTGTGTGAACTCTCGGAGGGCGTCGTCGTTTCTGTACGCGACGACGCCCGTATTGTACTCCGGGAAGCTGTCCGGGACGCCCGGCGGATCGTAGACGCTCCGGTTGTGGTTGTGCGCGACCGCGATGTCGAACCGATCGAGCACGTCGAACAGCTCCTCGGCGTTGGCGTCCATGTAGATGTCCGTGTCGAGATGGAGCGTCCTGTCGAACGGGGATCGGTGAAGATTCGCGATCTGGTCGGTGAAGCTGTAATCCGGGTCATCGATCTCGATCACGTGGTCGAATGCGAACTCCGGCTCGCCGTCCGTCGCGATCGCGATCGGGACATCAGGCATAGCGTCGCGAACCGACTGTGCGGAGCGTTCGGCTTCGGCGATGAACTGATCGCCGGTTGCGATGTAGAAGACACCGGTGCGAATCATGCTGTTGTGGATGTCGTATCGCTTCTGTTCTCGATGATGTCGCGTAACAAGTATCCGATTAGTAATGCTCCGACGACCGATGTCGTACTTAGTCCGAAGATCGAGTTCCCCGAGAACAGTTCGTTGACGACGAAGCCGATGACGAGTGCATGGACAATGAGGGATTCACGACTAGCGATCACCTTGGTGTGCGATACGATCGAGTACAAGAAGATGTACAGATAACACAGTCCACCGATGATGCCGGTCGTGACGAACAGCCGGAGGAACGAGTTATAAATCCCTGCACCAACTGCTGCGGAAGTGAATTCTCCTACGATCGTCGGCATATCACCGGGGCCATGGCCGAAGACCGGCTGAGCCTTGATTGCGTCGATAGCAGCGTACCAGATCTCCAGTCGTCCCGAGAGATACACTTGTTCAATGATCGTAGGTCCGGGAATAAGTCGTAAGAGCATGAGATATCCCGTCGTACCGGCAGCAATCGAAACAAGAATGAACTGGGTAAATTGCTCACGCGTGATCGCACTGCCAATCAAGTACACAGCTATTGCTGCAGCAAATCCTAGCAATGCGGCACGACTTTGAGCAAAAAATAATCCGAGGACACATACCGAAAACAACCCGTGTTTTAAGTATGGTCTACGAACCCAGACGAGACTGGACACCGCACCAATAAAAAGTAATTCACCCAGTGGGTTTGGATTCAATAATATTGATTCAATAACATAGAATTCTAATCCTAACAGATCTTCTGTTCTGTGAACCGATACTAAAGGGATCGAACTCCCGATGATTGCGGAAGGTATTCCTATGATTGAAACTATACTTGCAATACACGAAATCGTCTGGAGAAAAATTCTCTTACTTACATTCTTTGAAATCAAAAATAGTAATATAAATGAGGCGGGTATAAATATAATTGTACGCGATAATAGTTCTATATTTATCGGATTTAAGATGGCATGGTATGTATATATAGAATAGATTATGAAAAGTGGCATGAATATTGTAGTCGGGATCTCCAAATTAGTTTCTCTCAACCATACAATATATACAGAGAGTGCTGCTATAGCTCCTATTGGTGCTAATAACCAAACTCTTGGCAGTTCTGTAACAGTTAAAAGACTAGTTATAATGAGGAAGACAAACAACGCTAGAAAGAATGGTTGGGCTCTTGTTATTGAACGATGAGTATGCTGCAACATCAACACCGTCGCTTCTAAAACACTTGAGAGTAACGGTCAGTTTTATATTAACGGTAATCTACAATCCACAAAAGGTTCATGAACAGCCATACAAGAATATCTCATTGATCGTGAATCATATGTTATAAGTTCTCCTCTGTCATTCTATAGTATATCTTATGGCACTACGGCTCTGTCCTTGTTGTGGATTTAGCGAGACTTCGACAAATAAAACGATAGGTGAGTTTAACATTTCAATTTGTAATTCATGTGGATTCCTCTTCGTAGAGAACCCTCCAGAGTCTTCAATCGCAGATAATCCTGTCTCCAAACTCCGTCATACCGAGGTCCCGACACCGAAGCGTCGGCACTACTACACTCGGAATTTGATCGATAGACTGGATACTGGAAATCGAGTCATAGAGATTGGTTCTGGCTTCGGAGCACTAGGCAAGCTCCTCACAGCTAATGGATACGATTACCTCGGGTTCGAACCAGACAAGGGTCGCGCTGATGTCGCTTCTTCCGGAGGTGTCCCTGTCGAACCACATGTTTTCGATCCATCGGAGGTGACCGGCTCCGTTGATGTTGTCGTTATCGATAACGTCTTAGAGCACGTCCACGACCCGCAGTCGATACTCAATGATGCTGCTGAGGTATTATCCGAATCTGGGACGCTGATCGTGATCGTTCCAAACCGGTACGATATTCGGAGAGCACATCCAGGATGGGCACAACGTCACTTCTGGATCCCGCCAGCACACATCAATTTCTTCCGGTGGAAAGATCTTCAGCGAATGTGCTCTTCTGCTGGGTTCTCTATACGACCCTTCCCAGTTCGATCTCACGTAACAGACGATCTCCATACGAAGGATCTCGGCTTCATAATAAAATCGTTGATAGAAAAGACAGGGTTCACTCCGCTCGGATTGTATGCCTATGGCTCTCTCTCGGAGTGACCCTCTTATTCTTGAACTACTGCGTTCCGATACTCCTCCTGATACGCTTTACTCATCCGCTCCGCACTCAGATGCGCCGTGACGATTGCCCTCGCGCCGGCCGTCATGCTCAGATAGTTCTCTTCGATGATCTCCTCCATCACCGCTGAAAGCGCTGCCGACTCTCCCAGTTCGAACTCGGCTCCAACCGTCGAGTTGTACTGGAGTATCTCCTGATGTGGTTGAATATCTGACAGCACGACCGGGAGGCCCGACGCGAGTGCCTCCATCACGGTGTTGGGTAATCCTTCAGAGCTCGACGCCGAGACGAAGAAGTCCGATGCCCCGAGGTAAGCCGCGACATCGTCTACCCATCCCTCCATCCGAACCCGATCGTCGCCCGCCGCGAGTTCGGCACACTCGGCTTCCAACGACCCATCACCCAACATGCACAACACGCCGTCCTCGATCGCCGCGTCCTGAAACGCCTCGATCACGTCGAGGGGGTTCTTCCGTGGGATCAGCGTTCCCACGGAGACGAAGACGGTCGCCGACTCGGGGATTCCGAGCTCCTCGCGCAAACGGGCCTTCTCCGCGTCCTCCACCGGCTGATACGCCTCTGTGTCCACTCCGTTCTGTATCGGCGTAGCGTCCACACCGTGTGGTCGAATCCGGTCCGCGATCGTCTCCGAACACGCGACCGGGTGGTCGATCCGCCGGTACATCCGGACGTGCTCGGCCGCCATCGCCTTTCCCTGTAGCTCCCCGAACTTCGCCGGGTAGTCGTCGTACGGATAGTTCCGGATCGTCGTGATCCGCGGGTATCCGGAGAGGAGCAGCGCCGAGAGCGTATCCGCCCGGATCCCCTGTGTCTGAATGATATCCGGGTCGATCTCGGACACCTTCCGGCGCAGTCGCCGCGGTCCGAACGCCAACCCTTCCCATCGGGACAGCCCGAGCGTCTCGTACTCGATGTCGAGCTCGCGAAACCGCGGGAGCTCCGTGTCCGCCGGCTCCGGTGAGAGCGTGAGTACCGTCGCATCGAACTCGTCGTCGAGGTGGTTCAGGATGTAATAAAGCTGGTTCGTCGGGCCGCTGGGTCGCAAGCGCGAAACGACATAGAGGATATCCGTGGTCACATCCGGGACGTGTGTACGTGTGCTGATAAACGCTGCTTGTTCACGGCCGAGAGAACACGCCTAAACACCCCGCCGTGGATACTCCACGTATCCGATGAGCCAGTACTCCGGCCTCGAACGACGGATCGCGGCGGTCCTCCAACGGTTTCCGGGCCTCAAACGCCGTCTAAAAGAGGTATATCAGCGCGTGAACTACTACGCCTACGCCGACCGCGACTTCGAGTACGCGGTTGCCGACGACGCCACCCTTAGTACCGTCTCCGACCGGTATGGGGCCGAACCGACCGATCGCGACCGATTTTTCGGCTACTTCGATGTCCATCCATGGACCGCCTCAATGGACGGTTTCCTCCTCCACGAGGTCAGCGGAGACGCCGTCGATATCCGCCTCTACCGCGACGGCGACCACACAACTCTCGGCACCTCTTTGGCGTGGAACCTACAACAAGGGTCGCGCACACAGTGGCACCCCGCCGCCGAGTCAGTCCTGTATAACGACCGCGAATCCGACCGGCTCGTCGCCCGAGAAGTCTACTCTGACGGCGAGACGGCCGCCACGTACGACCGCCCGATCCAGGCTCTTCACCCGGATGGAACCGAGTTCCTCTCGCTGAACTACGATCGGCTGGACCGCAACCGGCCCGACTACGGATACGGTCGGGATCCGCGTTCGCTTCCTGATCCCGAGTCAGACGGCCTATGGCGGGTCGAGATGGACTCCGCCGACGACGAACTGCTCGTCTCCCTCCAGTCGCTCATCGATCGCTCGGAGACGACTGCACCCCCCGAGGCGCACTACCTCAACCACGCACTCTACGATCCCACTGGGGAGCGATTCGTCTTCCTTCACCGCTGGAACGGTGACGAGGGTCGCGTCTCCCGGCTGTACGTCGCCGACCGCGACGGGAACTGCCGAGTCGTGATGGACGACACCGTCGTCTCACACTACTGCTGGCTCTCGGACTCGGAGCTGTTCGTGTGGGGTCGGACCGCAGCACATGGGGACGGGTATCACGTCCTCGACGTGGATACCGGAGATACCGAATACGTCGGCGCACTTGACGACTACGGGGACGGCCATCCCTCCCTGTCACCTGACGGCCGATACATTGTGACGGACACGTATCCCGACCGAGAGCGGAAACGGCGACTCCTGTTGTACGACCGCGAAACCGAGGACGTGACTGAACTCGGACGGTTCTTCGAACCGCTCCGATTCACCGGAGAGACGAGATGTGACCTTCACCCTCGTTGGAGCCCCGATGGAACCGCGATCTCCTTCGACTCCGCACACACCGGTCGCCGCGACTCTTATATACTGGACGTAAGCCGGATCCTGAGCTAATCCCGTAGGAACGTCCGATAAACGACGCTTCGGACCCCGTTCGGCAGGAGTCGAAGCGGGATCCGCGCGCAGATATTTAAAAAGAACACGGGAAGCGAGATCGCGCCCAGACGGAGGAACTCGTACTGGAGCCTCGTCTCCGTCTTCGCGTATGCCAAGCCACCACGGCGGTTGAACAGGTCCTCGCCCGCCTCACACTTGACGAGCACCGTGGGCACGTTCGCCAGTGTGTGTCCCGCCGCGAGCATCCGCATCCACAGATCGTAATCCTGCATCGAGCGGAGCGGACGGTAGTTCCCGACACCGAGGACGGCGGACCGCCGGAACAGCACCGTGGGATGGTTCAGCGGACAGCGAAATCGGGCTGCCGATCGGACCTCTTCGGGCGTCGCTGGAACTTCCCGAACCGTCTCGATTGTGGTGGGATCCTCCGAAAACTCCCCGATATACCCGCCGACCACGTCCGTCTCCGGGTGTTCACTTATATACTCCAGCTGTCGCTCGAACCGGTCCGCGACGGCGACGTCGTCGGAGTCCATTCGTGCGACCCACTCGTGTGAGCACGTCTCGACGCCGTGGTTCAGCGCGGCCCCGAGTCCCTGGTTGCGTGACAGCGAGGTCCGCCGGAGTAAGCCCGGATACTCGGCCATCAACTCGTCGAGGACTCCATCCAGCGCGGGCGTCACCGGACCGTCCTCGACGACGACCACCTCGTCCGGCCGGACTGTCTGGTCGATCACGCTCCGTATCGCGCGTTCGAGATCGTCGGCGTCGTCTCCCTCATACGTCGCGATCAACACCGAGAACTGCGGGTCACTCATGCTGCCGGCCTCCGTCGATATTAGGGTAGATCCACGGCGCGACCCGAAGGATTCGCATCGATCCGGGCTACACCCGGCCCGTACAGGAACGTTGCGATCCGGCGTGCGAGGGGACCGTGAGCCACGGGGGACGGAGGCCGTCGAACGCGACGGTGCGCCACGCCGGCGACGGGGAACCGTCACGGGAGACGAGACCGACCGAAGGAGATGGGTGGTGAGCTACGACGACGCGCCGGAACGTGGGTTGCGTGGGTGGCGTGGGGCAGGGGGGGACGCCCCACAGGAGGAGACCAGTCCTGACGCGATGTGTCGATTGCCAGTGGGTCGTCCACCAGCACGTGTATCGAGGGGCTGGGACACCCTAATGGGTCCCCCTCCGTGTTGTGGGCGTTTATAAGCAACCCGGCACGATCGCCCGACTGCGCGAGTCGCGACCCGCACTCGACGACGGCTGACGGCGGCCCCAGTCGGGCGACGGGGCGGAGCCGGGCGACGGCCGCCGCGGCTCACTCGTCGGTGTCGTAGGACTCGCCGACGGCGGCGGGCATCCGCCCGCGTCTTCCCCCACACGGAGAGGACGATGATCACGAAGTAGCTTCCCCGGTCTCGTCTCTGCCCCCGCCAGCTTTTCACCCCGTCCCGCCGACCCGGTCGGTATGGTTTCCATGCAGGAATTCCCCCCGCGTCCGTCGGTCGAGACGGTACTCGGCGACGAGTCCGATAACGCCTCCTCCGACGTGAATTCGTCCGCCGTGGACATCTCTCCCACCGCCGACGCGTCCGCCGTGGACGCCTCCCACGACCCCTTCGGTTCGGGCCACCTCTGGGTCACGGAGCTGGTCGCGGGCGACCCCCTCCGCTTCCGGTTGACGGACGCGGGCTTCCTCGAGTTCGGCGACCGAAACGGCGTGTTCGACCACGACGCGGTTCCCCTCCGGTACCGCGCCGCGGTCGGGGCGGTCCGTGAGCGGTTCGCCCGCGACGCGTTCGCGGCCG
>NZ_JBHSWW010000053.1:0-13220 GCF_042661865.1 Halorubrum tibetense | reverse complement strand
GAGGCGGACGTCGTCGTCGCCGCCTCGACCGCGGCCGACGACCTCCTCTCGGCCGGGATCGACGTCGACTGCATGGTCACCGATCTGGACAAGAACCCGGAGACTGCGGCGAAGTTGACTCGCGAGGGAGTGCCCGTCGCGGCGCACGCCCACGGCGACAACCTCGATGCGGTCCGGGAGTGGCTCCCCCGGTTCGACGCGGCGTGGACGCTGACCACCACGCAGGCGGCCCCAGTTGGCCCCGTCCGGAACACCGGCGGCTTCACCGACGGCGATCGGGCGGCGTTCCTCGCCGACCACGTCGGGGCGGCTCGGTTGACGTTCCCCGGCTGGGAGTTCGACGACCCCGACGTGGGGCCGATGAAGGCGAGAAAACTGGCGTGGGCGGCCCGGTTGCTTCGCGTGCTCGAACGGCGACGCGACGAGGCGTTCACCGTCCTCGACGACCGTCGTGAGCGGGTCGACAGCGAGCTCGAGGACCTGCTCGGCGACTGAGCCAACGCCGGCGAAACCACGCCGACGATCGGTCCGGTTCCGCTTCGATCGACGGGGGTCAGAGCATCAGGAGTAACCCGTACACGAACAGCCCGATCAACACGCCAACCATCCCGGTGAGCACCCGGCGTTTCGTGACCCATCGAAGTCTCGGCTGGCGGCTCCGGTCCGGTCGTTCCCTCCGCTCGTGTCCGTTCTCGCGCATTATCGTGATCCCGGGGCGAGTCGTACTGACGGCCGGGGTCTCGTCGACCGATCACACATCGTCGTCGCCTCCTTCCGAGTCACCTTCGTCCGCGGCGACGCCGGCGTCCTGGTCGTCTCCACCCTCGTCGTCTTCCTCCTGATCGCTCTCGGCTCCGTCCCCTCCGTCGGCATCATCGGTTTCGTCCCCCTCCTCGACGCCCGATTCGCTTCCTTCGCCGTCAGTGTCCGGTGTCCCGTCGTCCGACTCAATGTCGCCGTCGGGTTCCTCACCGCTCCCGGTGTCGGGCTCGGTGCTTTCGGTTTCGTCGTCGGTCACACCCCCCTGATCGTCGCTCCCGTCGTCACCGTCGACGGCAGTGGTGTCGTCGTCCTCTGAGACGTCCGACTGATTACCGACAGGTTCGTTTCCGTCGCCGGGGACGGATCCGTTGCCGTTGCCGGGGACGGATCCGTTGCCGTTGCCGGAGACGGACTCGTTACCATCAGGGTTGGAAACTGACTCGTTACCCGTTCCGCTCTCGGCGATCGTCTCGTTGCCAGCGTCAGGGGCGTCGTCGACCTCGTCACCGTCGCCGAGGTCGGTCCCGTTCCCGACGTTGGTGCCGTTTCCATCGGTCGGATCGGTCGATCCAGCGGACTCGTTTCCGCTGTCCGCGGGATCCGTCTCCCCGTCGTCAACCACCTGCCCTCCGGTGATATCCTGCGTTCCGTTGACTCCCTCCGATGCGTCCGTCCCGGACTCGAACTCCTCGAATTCCTCGACGGAGGCGAAGCTCCCGTCGATCGCGCCCTCGTCCGAGAAGAACGCGACCGTCCCGTATCCTCCGGCGAAGGAGACGCTCAACACGAGGACGGCGGCCATCACGACCGCCGCGGTTCGGATCATCGCTCCGCCTCGTTCGTTGCCCCGCCGTCCGCGGCCGGCTCGATCACCGGGTCGTCGAACAGGCCGGACGCCGACGGCCACGAGTCGTCCACGGCGGGCTCCGAGCCCGCGCCCGCGTTCTCCCCCGCATCGGCATCCGTGTTCGTGCCAGCGTTTACGTTCGTGTTCGAGTCCCCGTCCACGTCGGTCGGATCCCCCGCGACCACCTCCGCTACGTCCGAGTCGGGGTCGTCGGGGTCGTCCCCGCCGTCTCCCGGTTCGTCCGTCGTCGCGGACGCCGCTTCGGAACCGCTGCCGGCCGTAACGAGGAGCACGACCCCCGCGAGGAGCCCCATCGTCGCGCCGGTCGCCACGCCGATCGTCAGGCCGGTCCGGAGCGTGTACGCGATGTACACCGCGTACGGAACGACCGCGAGGAGCACGCCGACCGCCCCCTGGACGGTGCGTACCGTCACGACGAACCCCTCGTCAGTCGCGGCCCCCACGTCGGTCGCGCCGCCGGTAGCTGCAGCACCGCCAGCCGCGGTGCCACCGGCCGCGACGCCGGCATCGGTTACCTGGTCACCGTCCGGTTCAGCGTCTGCCCCAGCCGGTTCGGCGTCTCCCCCGTTCGCAGCCCCGTGCCCGGTTCGAGCACGGTAGAGGCTCCAGAGCTCCGAGACCGCGAGCAGCCCGAACGGGATCACGACGAGCGCGACGAACCCGGCTGGCGAGGCCGCGAACTGTATCACGTACCCGATGTAGGGGATCGTGATCATCACGACGCCGAGGACGTTCCCGCCCGGCACGAGCGATGCGTCCGCCACGTCGTTCGCGTCGCCTTGCGTCTCGAAGGCGACGCCGCCGCCTGCCGATTCGACGCCGATAACGCGGTGTGTCACCGGGACCTCGTTGTCGCCGCGGAGGAACGTTATCACGTCCCCCTCCGCGATCGACGCCGGATCGCGTTCGTCGACGATGACGACGTCGCCCGGCGCGATCGCCGGAGTCATGCTCGCGGTGAGCACGACGAAGCTGTACTCCGCCCCGACGACCGCGGGGACCGCGTACACTACGAACGGCGCGACGAGCGCGATCAGTAGGAGTAATCCGAGAACGTTGGCGATAGTTTTGAATCTTGTAGCTGTGGTCATGATCGGTCCTCCGAGTCACAGAGCGGTTCCCCGTCGGTGCTCGTCCCGGCGACGAGCTCGTACAGCGGCCCTCCGGCGCCGTCGGATCCGAAGGCGTCGCCGACCCCGAGGGCGACGGAGCAGCTGGTATGAATGGAGACGGTGGTGCCGCCGTCGACGACGATCTCGACGTTCGGGCCGATCCAGTCGTCGCGGTTCCCCGGCCTGTCGAGGTTCGTCCCGTCGAGCGTGAAGCGCTCGTCGGGGGCGACCGTTCCCTCGAACAGGAGGCCAGTCGACGCACCCCCTTGTTCGGGAACGCCAGTTATCTGGGCCGGCTCCGAGCCGAGGTACCGGAACGTCAGGCCGAGCAGGGTCGGTTCCCCGTTGACGCACTCGATACAGTCCGGTTCGTCGGGGTCGCCGGAGTCGTCCGGCTCGTCGGATCCCCGCTCCTCGTCCACACAGATGTCGATCTCGATGTTGCTGATCTCCCGGCGTCCGGAGTTACCAGAGCCGTCCGGGGCGAGGAGCACTGCCCCGGTGTCGGGGCTCGGCGGCTCGATCTGGTAGCGTTCCGTGGTCGGCCCGCCCTTGAGACGCACCTCACAGAGGTCGCCGAAGGCGTTCCCGTCGGCGTCCACCAGATCGAACCGTACACCCACGGCCTCGTCGCCGTCCTTGTATTCGACGTCGGTGACGAACAGGAACGCCTCGCCCGCGAGCGGGCCCTCGTCTATCGACAGCCAGGTCGCGGTGTCGTTCGGATCGCTTATCGATATCTGCCCCTCGACGTCGTCCGCTTTCCCGCCGAACTCGCACTCCGGACACGGCTCGGGCGGCTCCTCACACGGCCCGAGGCCAGCGAAGGGGTTCGATCCCACCGCGTCGTCCTCGGAGACGTGTCGGCACTGTTCGGTGTACAGCCGGAACTCGAACCCGGTCTCCCTCCCGGCTGCTACACTCGGGGCGTCGATCGGGAGCTCCCAGTAGAGCGTTACGTCGAGCGTCTCGTCCGGGGAAAGACAGGCCTCACCGTCGAGGTCGTCGATCCGCAGTCCGTCGACGAACGCCTCCCGGAGCGCGGATAGCGACCCGGAGAACAGCGTCGAGGACCCGCCGTTCTCGACGACGAGGGTCACCGACAGCGCGTCGCCGAGCGGGTCGAACGCCGCCAGGTCGGGATCCGGACAGACGGTCGCGAACCAGAGCCGTGCCGGGTTCGTCAGCACCGAGATCCCGAACGATTCCGCCCCGTAGCTCCCGCGGTCGAGGCCCTCGATCCCGACGCTCACGAGCCCGTCCGAAACGGTGCAGTTCGCCGTCCCGTCGTGGTCCGCACAGGAGATGTCGAGGGCGACCTCGCCGCTCCCGATCGTGTTGTTCGGCAGCGCCGCCGCGTCCGTCAGGAACGCGAACGTGCCCGCTCCGCTCGCCGCACCGATGGCCCCAACGCCGCCGAGGCCGGCGAGGAGTCGGCGACGGCTCAGGCGTCCCACGCCGTCGGATCCGCGTCCACCGTCGCTTCGTCGGGTCATGCCGTCACCTCGTCGTCGTCGGCCGCCGTACTGTCGCCGTTCTCCGCCGGATCGAACGGGTTGTTCGGGTCCGCACAGTCGGTCGCTCGGAACCGGAGCGCGAACGCCGCCGACTCCCCGCTGCCGACGTTCCCCTGTCCGGTGGGTACGTCCCAGGTGAACGCGAGACAAAGGCTCTCGTCCGTCCCGAGACAGCTGTTGTCGAATATCCCGGGATCGAGCTCGACCCCCGTCAGGAGGTCGCCGTTCGCGGACGGGACGGTCTCCGGGGCCGATAGCGGTCCCGCGGCGATCGTTGCGCCACGCGGGTCGTTCTCCGCGCCGACGCAGCCGCCGACCCCGAACAGCCCGGTGTCGTATCGCGTCTCGATCTCGATCCGGTCCGTGAGGTCGTTGCTCACGGCCTCCAGTTTCATCCAGACCCGAGCGGGGTCGTTTTCGGCGATCAGTCCGACGCTCGCGGTGCCGTGGTCCTTCGGGAGGACGTTGTCCGCGTCGACGAGGCGTACTTCGCCGTCGAGCTCGTCGATCCCGTCGACGAACTCGTCCGGGTCGGTCGGGCCCTCGATACCGAGGTCGCCGTTGTACGTCCCACGCCACCCGACCAGGAGCCGGGGACCCGTCGACGCCGCGTAGGTGTAGTTCGTATACCCGTTCCAACTCCCGGTCGAGCGCCCACGGGCGACCCCGGCGGTCGCGAAGCCGACGGCTCCGACGCCCGCGAGCGCTTCCCGGCGAGTGATGTGTATGTCTCGTTTCGTCATTCGTGTGTGTGGTCGGCTCCGAACGGCCGGTTCGTCGATACTCTCCACGCTCTCCCACTACGTATGTACGCGCAGCCTACCCGGACGGTTCGGAGGCCGAACCATCCGGCAGTCACCCCCTACCGCGACGGCAGGCGCTGACTATCGGGCACGACGACACGAGTTACGGGAGTGCCCCGCCGTCCGGAACACGGGCCGAGAGCCGTCGTCGTCCGCTCCGCACGGAGCTTCGAATGGGGGAGAGCGTCCTTCGGGACGCTCTCGTCCGGCCGGAGGTCGTCAGTCGCTCACGCCCCCGCGTACGGGTTCGCCTCGCCGTCGTTGTGGCGGCACTGTTCCGCGGCGAAGCCGATCGCGAACTCGACGGAGTCGGTCTGTACCTCGTTGCCGACCGTGGTCGGCAGCTCCCACTCGAAGCCGAAACACCGAGTGACGGAGTTCGTGAAGCAGGTTCGCTCCTCCTCCGAGAGGTTCGCGTCGAGCGGGATCCCCTCGGCGAGGGCATCCATCACCTCGCGGAGCGTTCCCTCGACGATGACCGCCTCGCCGGTGAGCACGACCGCCGCGATCTGTGAGTAGATGTCGTCGAGGTCGTTGCCTGTCGGCGAGTCGTAGTAGAGCGTGGTTCCGTTGCTCCCGCTCGCCATCTGAATGAGGGTGTTCTGTGCGAATCCGGTGACCCCGAGGCCCACGGTGATGACCGTGATACCGGCATTTTTGGCGTCCTGTGCGGCCTGTATCGCGTTCTGCGTGTGGTTGCTACCCGGACGTGCGGACCGGTTCGGTTGGCCGTCACCAAGTAGGATGATCGCCTGATCGACACCACGGTCGTTGGCCGTGAGTTCGTCGGCCGCGAGGTCGACGCCGGCGTCCATCATGGTGAAGCCGCCGGACGTGATCCCCGCTGGTCCCGGCTGTAAGAACGCCGCGACGAGCGAGTGATCGGAGGTCAATCCCTGACGTAGCTGGCCGGCCGAGTCGAACGTCACGAGGCCGACGCGGTCGTCCGAGCCGAGGTTGTCGAGGAACGTTAGTGCGGCTGCCTTGGCGTTCTCCATGCGGCTTCCCGAGCCGCCCCCCATCGATCCCGAGGTGTCGATCGAGAGCATCACGTCCACATTTCCACCATCCTCGCCGCCGCTCTCTTGATGGATGTTGTCACAGTTGTCGTCGTACCAGATCTTCGCCTCGATGGCGTCCGCGAGCTGGCCCTCCCCGTCAGGATCGTCGACGGTGATCCCCATCTCTTCGAGCGCGACTTCCTCGGGACCCGTGTAGCCGTTCTGGTCATTCGCGGTCAGCGCGCCGCCGATCCACATGTAGCCGGGGTTGTCGTACAGGTGGGTGCTGAAGGTGACCTCGCCGTAATCGCCGGGCTTGACGTCGCCGATGCGGATGAGCGCCTCCTCAAGGTCGCCCGCGTCGATGAGTTCCTCGCGGCGGAACCCCTCTCCTTCCTCCGATTCGGGGTCGAAGATACCGTTCGCACCGCGGACCCAGTCGCCCGCTCCCGGGTAGTTCTCCAGGCCGGGGACCTGATCGAGCAGGTAAACCCCGGTGTCCTCGTCAGTCGGCTCCATGTCCTCGTCGACGAAGGTGGCGTCCGGGTAGTTCGCCTGAAGCTCCGCGAGCCGCCCGTGGCCGCCACGGTAGGTCATGCGGTAGTCCATCTTCAGGTCGAACTCGCCCGCGGTGAGCGTGTTGTCCTGGAACGACTCCTCGTCGCTGAAGAACGCGGTCGTTCCAAGGCCTGCACCGGCGGAGGCGACGCCGATGGCCCCGAGTCCGCCGAGGAGTTTTCGGCGCGAGAGGCCGGCAATGCTGGTGTCAGTGTGGTTCGTTTCGTCTGTCATGATCGGGTATCGCTCGTGAAGGTCGCTTCATCTGCGAACGCCCACCGACGGGATCGAACCGTCGTCGTCGACCGCCCCGTCCGGGGCTTCGAATGGGATGGATGGGCCGGTAGCTGGGAGCGACCGGCCGCACTGTTCCGGGACCGTGGTCTCGTTTCAGTTCTCTCAACCGACTCGGTGTCTACGCGAGTTGCTGCTCGAACGGGTTGTGCGACCCGTCGTTGTGCCGGCACTGCTCGGCGTAGAAGTCCAGGTTGAAGACGATCGAGTCGCCCTGGATCTCGTTCCCCACCTCGAACGGGAGGTGCCATTCCAACGCGATACAGCGCGTGTCGGAGTTGGGGTAGCACTGCCGGCCGTCGCGGTTCCGGTCCGAATCGAGCGGGTAGCCACCCGCGATGCCGTCGACTTCGTAGTCGTCGACTGTCCCGTCCGGGTTAACTGGCGCGGGCTGCGTGAGCAGGTCGTACAGCGACCCCTGGAAGATCGCCTGTTCGCCGCCGGCAGTGAAGCCGATCTCCTCGGCGACGCTGGTTTCGGGGTCCGTGTTCGGGTCCGCCGGACCGTTGATCGCCTGATCGATGTCCGGATCGGGGACGAGCATGAACTTGTGGTTGCCCGGAAGCGTGCTGATCTCTTCGAGCGTGTCGATGCTGTCGCCGAGTACGCCGAATCCGATGACGAGGTATCGGTCAACTTCACCGCCGTTCTGACGGAGGTTGTCGCTCGCTGCCGCGAGGAAGTCGCTGGTCTCGACGTTGATCCCGTTCGTTACGACGACCATGATCCGGTCTTCGTCCTCGGGGCATGTCGCGAGCGCGTCCGAACCAGTCTCGATCGCGTTCACTAGATCGGTGTCTCCGTCGAGTGACTGGTAGTCGATCGTCTGGAGACCGGTAGAGTCCTCGTAGTTCCCCCCATCAGTACCGATGATATCGCCGACATCGCTCGTCGGAGTGAGAACGGTGTCCGCCACCGCCGTCCAGTTGGTCAGCCCAACGCTGAACGGACTGGTGTCGCCGTCGGAAGACTCCGCGCCGTCTTTGGTGTCGAGCCGTCCAACGTACTCCTCAAGTGCCTCGATCAGAAGTTCGTCTTTCAGTTCGTCTTGCGAACCGGGAGCCTGACTCCCCATCGAGTCCGTGTTGTCGACGACGAACTGGATACAGGCACCAGCCCCCTCGTCGAAGAAGTTGTCACAGTCGTCGTCGTACCAGAGCGTGGCGTCTATCTCCTTGGCGAACTGCATCTCCTCTTCTGCAGCCGCGATCAGGGCTTCATCATCGAGATCGCCGTAGATCTCCGTGAGCGCTTCGCGTTTGGGGTCGTTCAACCCGCCGACGGTGTGCTGGTAGTTGCTCGCGTTGAGCCAGAGATACGCCGGATTGTCGAAGACGTGTTTGCTGATCGTGATCTCGCCGCGGTCGCCGGGCTTGACGTCGTCGAGGTCGATCACTGGCCCGACGAACTCGTGGTTGCCGGTGCCGTCAGTCTCCGTTCCGTCGAAGCTCGCGAACTGGCCGCGGTAGCCGGCCTCGATCTCGTCGTCGTCCGCGTCAGCCGGAAGGCCGACCAGCGTCGGGTCCTCCTGCAGTTGGAACCGCGTGTAGATCGGGTCCTGCAAGTTGTCGCCGTTCAGGTCCGGATAGGCGTTGATCGGCTCCCACGTCGTGTGGTCGTCCGGATCCTGTCCGTCGATTCCGGTGTAGTAGCTCTGCTGCCAGTCCATCCGGAGCTCGACCGCTCCGGCTTCTATCGTGTTGTCCGTGAAGCTCTCCTCGTCGCTGAAGAACGCGGTGGTTCCGAGCCCTGCGCCGGCGCTCGCGACGCCGATGGCCCCGAGTCCGCCGAGTAGTTTACGGCGGGAGAGTCGTGTGTTTGGGTTTTCGTTTGTCATTGTGTATGAGTGTCCGAAATCGTTGGTTCGTCCGGTTCTTGGCCTAGCAGTTCACTTACTCAGGACTCCCGTCGACGACCTCGATGTCGTTCTGGAACGGCGTCTCGTTGTGGCGGCACTGCTCGGCCTCGAAGTGCACGTCGCCCTCGAAGATCGCGCCCTGAACGGCGTTACCGGGTGAGTCGGAGGCCTCGAGCGGACCGAACTCCACGCTGCCGACGGTCACGGTCTCGCCGACATCGGCGCGGCTCGGCAGGTAGAGGTAGACGCAGAGTTCGACGGCGTCCGCGGGTTCGCCATCGGCACCCTCCATCAGCTCGCACGGCTGGTGGCAGTACTCGGGGTCCTCGCCGCCCACGGCGTGAACGAGACCACCCGCCGCAAACTCGTCGACGAGTTGGCCGAGCGTGCCCTGGAACACGACTTCAGTGTCGCCGTTCTGGTCCTCCAGCGTGACCACCGCGAGCATGAAGTCGCCGAGCAGACCGTCCGCGTCGACGTGGTTGACACCGTTGTCGTTGCCCGCGGTCTCCTCGGAGGAGAGCGTGATCTGGATGTAGCCGGGGTTGTACTTCACGCACGGGTCCCAGCAGTACTTGTAGCTGTCTCCGGGTTTCGCGTCGGTGATGTCGAGGAACCCCTCGGCGAAGTCGCGGTCGCTGTCATCGACCATGTCGTCGAATGTCTGTTCATCGGGGCCGATCCCATCCTGGTCGACCATGTGGGTCGTCTGGCTCACCATGAGCTCGAACTGTCCGGCCGTGATCGTGTTGTCCTGGAAGCTCTCCTCGTCGCTGAAGAACGCCGTCGTCCCGAGCCCCGCACCCGCGGAGGCAACGCCGACTGCCCCCAGTCCGACCAGCATCTTGCGCCGCGAGAGTCCGATTTTGTCGTTATCCATTGTGTATCATCCCCTGTGGGGAACTCCCACCGACGGAGTCGAACCGTCGGACGCCACTGTGGGAAGCCGCGGTCCGGCGGCGACGCGCAGCCAGACGGATTAACGGGGGTTACTGGAGCGTCGCGCCCTGCCCGTTCTCGCTGCTGGTGAAGTTGTCGGTACCGGAGTAGGGACCACCGACCGGGATCCCGACGGACGGTGCTTCGCCGCCGGCACTCGCGTTGAAGCCGAAGGCGTAGTCGTTGCCGCCGGTTTCGAGGTCGGATCGCGGGACCGCGATGACCGCCTGGTTTCCGAACTTGGCTGTGACGATCGTCGACGGAACAGGCGACCACGAGCCAACGTCCTTCTCCCAGTTAGGCGTGCCGTCCACCTCGGAGTAGAGAAAGTCGTCTCCGCCCTCCGCATTCCAGGCAACCTGGTAGTCGTAGTTGCCGCTGTCGTCGAGGTCGAACGGCATCGAGAAGTTGGCGACCGCGAAGTTCGGGTCGGCGAGGCTGTACTGGCTGTCGGCGGGTTCGTCGAAAGTGATCCCGTAGACGACCTGGTCGTCGCCGTAGGAGACATCGACGCGGGCGACGCCGTCCGGGATGGGCTGGTTGATCCCGTCCGGGTTGACGTAGTCGGCCGCGTACGACTCGTCCACACACGGGTTCGTCGTCCCGTCGTTGTGCCGCTCCTGTTCCGCGTAGAACTCGAAGTCGAACTCGACGGAATCAGTCTGGATCTCGTTGCCGACGGTCGTGGGAACCTCCCACTCGAAGCAGACGCACGTCTCGTCGATGACGGGGTCGCCGTTGTCGTCGAAGGGAGCCTCAACGCCGTCGAAAGCGGGGCGGTTCGCGACCGGCTGGTCCGGGTCGCCGTCGCCGTAGAGGGGAACGCCGGTCTGGAGCGCCGCCATGACCTCGGCGAGCGACCCGGAGACGATCTCCTCGTCGTCGTTGCCGTCCGCGTCGCAGTACGACACCGTCACCTGCATCGCGTCCGCGAGCTGTCCGTCCTCGGGGATCTCGCCGTAGATCTCTTGGAGTGCGGTCTCCTCGGGTCCGGTCGTTCCGTTCTGGTCGTTCGCGGTCAGCTCCCCACACATCCACATGTACGCGGGGTTGTTCACGATGGAGAAGCAGAAATCGCCCTCGCCGGAGTCGCCGGGCTTCAGGTCCTCTACCTGGATGCTGAGCGGCGTTCCCTTTTCGATAACTATGCCGTCTTCTTCGACGGTCTCTCCAACCACGCCACCGTTGATGAACGTTCCCGGGGGCGTCGAGTACTGTGCGAACGAGCCCTGGTCCTCCGAGTAGTCCACGTGGACGAACAGGTCGAGCTCGCCAGCGGTGAGGGTGTTCTCCTCGAAGCTCTCCGAGTCACTGAAATACGCCGTCGTTCCGAGTCCTGCACCCGCGGAGGCCACGCCGACGATGCCCAGCCCACCGAGCATCTGTCGCCGCGAAAGGCCGAAGTCGCTGTTGTCGTTGTTGCTCATGATTGCTCCTGGCTGCACTGCCAGTACCCCCTCCTTAGCGGTAGGGGGGATAGTTACGAGCAGACACGTCGGATCCTAACCGCACCATCGACGGTTCTAACGAGCCGTTCGACTCGAAACACCCGAAATCAACCGTTTGAAGGCGTCACCTACCATCGAGCGATCACTGAACTCCGCATCCGATGAGACGCCTACCGGTCCGGATAGGCGTCCCTACCGTTCGCTTCGGAGTCCCTACCGCACTCTCTGGGAGTGCCTACCGTGCTCGTCGTCGATGTTGAACGACACAGGTGGGTGTTCCTACCGTCGAACCCGGGATCAGTCAGCACACGACTGCTACCACGGCACACGGTAGTACGCGGCGCATACATATCTCCCCACACGTCGACCCTCTCTCATCGAGGTGTTTCACAGTTCAATGCAGATCCGTTCCGACGCCCTTCCGGAGACCGTCATCCACGACGTGCTCTCAAACAGCCGCCGAAAACACGCGCTTCGGGAGCTGCGTACGAGGGGCGGGGCGATCTCCGTCCGGGAGCTGTCGGAGGCGATCGCCGCCGACGAGACCGGCACGAGTCCCGCACCGGCGTGCGTTCGGGAGAGCGTGTACGCCTCGCTCCACCAGACACATCTCCCACGACTCCACGAGCTCGG
Source organism: Halorubrum tibetense (assembly GCF_042661865.1). Lineage (GTDB taxonomy): Archaea > Halobacteriota > Halobacteria > Halobacteriales > Haloferacaceae > Halorubrum > Halorubrum tibetense. Next base: position 1,427 of record NZ_JBHSWW010000053.1, on the reverse strand, counting down.
GGTTGTCGAGTACGACCGGGGCCGCAAGGAGGTCCGTACGTGTCAGGGCGCACGGGACGTGGGGCGGTACATGGAGGTGGTCACCGGCTACGGCGTCACGTGGACCGAGCTGTATCAGGTGCTCGGCGTGGTCACCCTGCTCGTCGTCCTCGCCGCGCAGCTGGAGGCACCGCTCGTCGGCACGGTCGACCCGATCCTCTGGACCAGCGGGGCGCTCGCGGTGTTCGCGGCGGTGACGCTCGTCCAGCTCTGGCGGGCGTTTCGACTTCCGGCGCGGTTCCGGTGAGGGTCGCGCCTCGATCCGCCTATTCGACCCGCGGTTCGGGACGGAGCGCTTCCGGTTCTCGCGCCTCCAGCCACTCCAGCAGGTGAACCAGCTGCTCGGTGGCGGCCTCGAACAGCCGCTCGCCCTTCTCCGCGGTCGCGTCCGTCGGGTCGCCGAACGCGCCGTTCGCGGAGTTATCGATCGCGTCGTAGTACGTTCTCGCGCCGTGAACGACGGCGTCCGACTCCTCGAGGTCGACGAGACCGCCGTCACGGGCCTCCGATACCGCCGTCTCGTCGACGAGCTCGGGCGCGATATGGGAGATCATCGCCGTCTCCTTCGGGCCGGCGTGGGGGCCGTTGTGTTCGAACAGCTCGTCGACGAGCTCGGGGATCGATTCGTCCCACATCCACTCGACGGCGTAGATCGTTCCGTCCTCGTGGAGTCGCCGGCCGACCTCGCGGAGGTGCGAGACGTTGCCGCCGTGGGCGTTGACGTACACGACGCGGTCGATCCCGTGGTATGCGAGGTTCCGGGTGACGCTCTCGACGTACTGACGGAACGCCGGGGGGTCGACCCACAGCGTCCCGGGGAACTGTCGGTGGTGCGGGCTCACGCCGATGTCGACGGTCGGCGTTCGGGGGATCCCGGTCTCGTCGGCGGCCGCGGTCGCGAGCGCCTCGGCGATCAGGTGGTCGGTCGCCAGCGGGAGGTGCGGGCCGTGCTGTTCGGTCGATCCGAGCGGGACGATCGCGGTGGAAGCGGCGTCGAGCTCCGCTTGCAACGCCGGCCACGTGTGATCCGCGAGGTACATGCTCGATCGTCGTGCGGGATCGGTATCAACCCCACCCATCGTCGTCGACGGCGCGTGTCGTCACCCTTTTTGTGCCGTGCGGCCGAATTCCTGCGTATGTTCGGAGGAGGCGGTATGAACCCGCGGAAGATGAAGCAGATGATGAAACAGATGGGGATCGATGTCGAGGAGCTCGACGCCGAGCGGGTCGTCATTGAGACGGCTGAGGCCGACCTCGTCTTCGAAGGGCCGCAGGTCACGAAGATGGACGCCCAGGGCCAGGAGACCTACCAGATCGTCGGCTCGCCGGAGGCGGTCGAGAACGCCGGCGCGGGCGGCACGGCCGGCGCGGTGGAGGGCGGCGACGCA
>NZ_JBHSWW010000052.1:0-13309 GCF_042661865.1 Halorubrum tibetense | reverse complement strand
AGGCCGACGCCCTCGCGCCGACCGTCGCGCCGAGTGCCCCCGTCGCCGCCGACGGAACGACCGACGAGGCGGCCGACACCACGAACGACGACCCGAATGCGGAGAGAGAGGCCGACGAGGAGTCTGGAAACGACACGGGAGACGCGAGAAACGACACGGGAGACGCGGGAAGCGAGACCAGTGACGGATCTGACGACTCCAAGCAGGGCGCGGGCGACGCCGGCGGATCCCGCCGGTCGGTTCTGGCGTACGGAGCGGCGGCTATCGGCGGGATCGGTCTCGCGTACGGCGGCTTTCGAGCGTTCAACGATGGCCTCGGGACGAGCGAGCCGAGTGCCGGGGCGCTCGCCTCGGACGATAACGAGGGACCGGACGCCGAAACGCACGGGGAGGACGGCGACCCGTCCCTCGAGGTAACCGGTGGCACCGTTTCGGTCGGGGTCCAGCTCGGTGGAACGTATGAGGGGCTCCCCGAAGCCACGGCCGACGCGGGGCTCCCGGAGTCCATCGACGTCGTGATCGACGACCGGTTCGAGGCGCAAGATCGGGTCGATCAGTACATCGCGGCCGTCGAGTCGGGCCATGCTCCGGACCTCTTCGTGGTGAACTCGAGCGGGCTCGGGCGGCTCGTCCGCGCGGGGGTGACGGAGCCGCTCTCACGGCACGCCGACGGCCACTCGATCGGCGACGTGCTCGGCGAGTCGTTTCCGGCGCTGGAAACGCGGAGTCGTCATCCCGAGACCGGCGCGGTTCACGCCGTTCCGTACGCGTTCGCCCCGGAAACGATCGTGTATCGGAAGGACGCGTTTAGCGGCGTAGCCGACGAGTCCACCTTCGAGGCGTGGATGACGGACCCACCGACGTGGAGCGAGTGGTCCTCGACCGTTGCGACCCTCCGACGGGACCAGGGGTTCGTGTGGAGCGGCCAGCAGTTTCAGATCCCGCGGATCTTCTCCGAGGTCCTCGCCTCGTTCGGCGGTGGTTACTACGAGGTCGACCCCGGTCCGGCGGCTGACACCGACCCCGTGACCGTGGCTGACGACCGCGGTATCGAGGCGGCGAACGTGCTTCACGACCTCGTGATCGGCGGCGACACCGCCGACGCCGACATCGAGCGGGCGAGCTCGGAGCAGGTGTTCGACTACGGCTTCATCGAACCACAGCGCGTGTTCGAGAACCGCGACGCGATCGCGGTGCGAGTCCCCCTGTCGTTTTTCATCGGTCGGGTCCCCGAATCGGAACGCGGAGGGCTCGGCGTGATGCCGACCCCGGCCGGCACTGCGGGGTCGTACACCAGCGTGTACGGCCAGTACCTCGTCGTAAACCCGAACACGGACGTGCTCGCGGAGGCGCTATCGGTCGCCGAGACGTTCCGTTCCCCCGCGGTCGCTCCGCTGATCGTCGAACGTGGGTTCGTGCCGACGCTAAACGGCGACCCGTTCTCGGTCGAGGCGGTTGCCAACGCGCCGTCCGCCGAGTATCGCCCCGCGATCGAGTATATCACGGAGCACGCGGTGCTGGAACCCTCGACGTCGGCGTGGACTGAGAGCCGGGAGACGGTCGGAGCGCTTCTCCAAGACGCGATCGCGGGCGATCAGGTCTCCGCGCTCGAAGAGCTCGAAGCGTTCCTACGCGACGGGGAGTGACGGAACAGCGGGCAAAAGATGTGAGAGCGGTAAGGCGATCCGACGGCGGGCGAGCAGTCCCGCCGCTCACTCGTCGCGCTCGGGCGGTTCCGTGAGGAACTCACCGTCGACATCGTCGAGGGAGGGCTCCGGCGGGTCCGCCGTCGCCTCCAGCTCTCGACGGTTGAGATGGCTCTCCAGCTGACGGCGCTTGTTCCGCCCTTTCCGCTCGCGTCCCGATTTCGTGTCCGGCATGACAGGTGTGTCAACACTCCACACACATAAGAAGGTTGTGGCGGGAGAGCACACGGCCCGCCTTCAGGATCGAAGACGCTGAAACCGGTGCTCACCGGGATAGCTGTTGCCGACGCTCGCGTGTCGATCAGTCGAGAAACGCCAGGAGAGGGATTTGAACCCCCGATCCCGGAAGGGAACACGCTTTCCAGGCGTGCGCCTTACCACTCGGCCATCCTGGCTCGTTCGGAGGTAATCCGTTTGGACTGTTAAGTCCTTCTTTTCGCCAGCCGAGCCGCGATCCGGTGTTCGAAGAGATACGCCGCACCGCCGGCGACGGCCGCGACGACCCCGGCCAGTGCGAACAACCACGCGTATCGGACCGGGAGGTCGCCGCCGAGTAGCAGGTACGCTTGCGCGAGGACGAGAAACGAGAACCCGCCGACGGCACCCCACAGGGCTGCCGACTTCGCCCGGTTCCGTGGCGTCGCCGGAACGCCCGGAACCTGATCGGTCGGACCGTCGTCCGATCTCGCGAGAGCTCCGTTCTCAGCGTCCTCGCGTTCGTCGCTCCCCCCGCCTTCACCCATCCTATTCGATGCTCGCGACAGCCTCGATCTCGACGCCGGCCCCTTTCGGGAGCGCGCCAGCCTGAACGGCCGATCGGGCGGGCGGCGACTCGTCGAAGTAGCCGGCGTACACCTCGTTCATCTCCTCGAAGTCGTCGATATCCGCGAGGAAGACGGTCGTCTTGAGAACGTCCTCCGGTTCGGCACCGCCCTCCGCCAACACCGCGAGGAGGTTGTCGAGCGCCTGCTCGGTCTGCTCGGCTATCGAGGCGTCGTCGAGCAGCTCCCCGTCCGGCGTCAACGGGATCTGCCCGGCTGTGAACACGAGCTCGCCGTTCGTGGTCGCCTGACTGTACGCCCCGACCGCCGCGGGTGCCGCGTCGGTGTGGATCGTGTTCGCCATACGCCGACAGTTTCGACCCCGTCTCATAATAGCCATCGGTCCATGCCGGCTCATATCGGTCCGCCTGACACACATCGATCCACGTCGGTGCCGCGGATCCGCCCCGTTTCGGATCTGAGCGTGCGATCCGACGGTCAAAATCCGTGTGTGGGTGTCCAAAATCAACGTAACCGTTGGAAATATTAGTGGTGGGTGTTAACTAGTAACACATGATGGCGGAGCTGATCGTCGCGTTCGTCACGGGGGCGATCGCGGTCAACGTCGCGGTGGCGTGGTCAGTCGCCCGTAGCGGAGACGGGATCCGAAGACGACTCGCCCGGGACGGGTCCCCACCGCCGACGGGAACGCACCCGCCGGTCAACGAGCGGTCCCGCGAGGGCGATGTCGGGTACGCCGACGGCGGCACGGGAGCAAGAGGACACGACGTCGTCGGCGACACCACGGACAGCGTCGCCGGCACGCATCACGAGGACGGTGGTTCCGACGACGACCGAGTCGCGTGTCAGTACTGCGGCGAGAAGAACCACCCCGAGTTCCGCTACTGCCAGTGGTGTGCCCGGCCGGGGTTCGCGGGCGACGACGGGGGCGGTGTGCGGGGGTGAGGTGACCACCATCGTTCGACGCGACCCGCGTCGACCGCCTTCGACCCGCATCGGCAGCGTCCGTTCAGTCGGCGTCGATCCGACAGCCGCCCGCGTACTCGATCCCTGCGATCGTCTCGATCCCGTCGTCGCCACAGACTGGACAGTCGGGATTCCGCCGGTAGGGAACCGTCTCGAAACTCATCTCCAGGGCGTCGTAAAACAGCAATCGGCCGACCAAGGGGTCACCGGCGTCGAGGAGGAGCTTCACCGCTTCAGTCGCCTGGATACATCCGAGCGTTCCGGGTAACACGCCGAGAACGCCCGTCGTCGCACAGTCGGGAACGGTCCCGGGTTCCGGCGCTTCGGGGAACAGACACCGGTAGCAGGGGCCGTCGGGCACGAGCGTCGTCGCCTGCCCCTCGAACTTGTATATCGCCCCGTGAACCACGGGGATCCCTTCGATTCGGGCGACGTCGTTGACGACGTACCGGGTCCGGAAGTTGTCCGCGCAGTCGACGACGACATCGTAGGGCTCGATCAGGTCGTGAGCGTTGTCGGCGTCCAGCCGGGTCGCGTGCGTTTCGACTGTGACATCCGGATTGAGCCGCTCGACGAACCGGGCTGCCGACGCGGCTTTCGGCTCGCCCACGTCGTCGTCGCCGTGGATCACCTGCCGCTGGAGGTTCGACCGCTCGACGACGTCGTCGTCGACGATGCCGAGGGTCCCCACGCCGGCGGCAGCGAGGTACTGGATCACCGGCGAGCCGAGCCCACCCGCGCCGATCACGAGCACGCGACCGTCGAGGAGCCGACCCTGCCCCTCCGGGCCGACCTCGTCCATGATGACGTGTCTGGAGTACCGATCGAGCTGGGTGGCGTCGAGGGAGAGGCTCATATCGCCGAATGGGAGACGCCCGAGTATAATCGCTTCCCCACCGGCGACGTGGCGTATAATTCACGAGAGGACGCGTGTGATCGCTGATAAGTGATCGACGACGACGCCGCTGTACGCTGATAAATAGACGGCTGTAACGTCGCTGTACGCCGATAAATGGGACGGGCGCGTCGTTGGAGCGCTTACTTGCCCTGCCGGTCGTTGCTGCCGACCGACGGCCGGGTCTTCTCGGTCCCTTTGCCGCGTTTCCGCTGGCCGCGACCCTTGGTGCCGGCGGAGGTGAGGCCGCGGAACGCGCGACCCTTGTGGTCGTCCGAGCAGATCCAGTTGAGGTCCTCGTCGTTCTCGATCGCGGGGTGTGCGGGATCCACGAGGATCACTTCGTGCCACTTCTGGGAGCCGTCCTCACCGACCCAGTAGGAGTTGAGCACGCGCAGGTTCCGGTACTTCCGGGAGGCGCGCTCCTCGGCGATACGCTGGATCGACTTGCGTCGCGAGAGGCGATTGACACCCTGTCGCTTCGAGCGTCGGCCGGCCTTGTGTCGCTGTTTTCGCGAACCGCCCTTGCGGACGCTCACGCGGGCGACGACGATACCCTGTTTCGCCTTGTAGCCCAGCTCACGAGCCTTGTCGAGCCGCGTGGGTCGGTCGATCCGCTCGATTGCGCCCTGGTCGCGCCACTCCTGTTTGCGCTGCCACTGTAGTTCCGCGAGTTTCCCCTCCTTGGGGGACCGCCATGCGTCCTTGATGTGCGAGTAGAAGCTTCGTGCCATTGTGTTGTCCACGGACGATTGCGATTCAGCCGCGAGGCGGCCACATTTCGTCTCGTCCCGGATCGTCGGAGGCGGTCCGCGAACGGACTGCTGCCCGCGATCCGGCGGCGAGTGCCCGCTGGACGTCCGTACCAGCGAGTTACTGTCGTTTCCCCGGCGTGGAGTTTAAGCGCTTCGCTCCGGCGTTCCCGCGTAAGCCACTCGCACACCCGCGAACGACCCGTCACGGTTTAATAATACCCGAAGAATCCTCAAGTATGCCCAAGATAAGCGTAGAGATCCCGGGCGAGCTGCTCGCGGACCTCGACGAGCACGTCGGCGACGACGGGAAGTTCGTCAACCGAAGCGACGCGGTTCGAGCGTCAATCCGCAAGACGCTCGACGTGCTCGACGAGATCGACGAACGGCACGGCCGGCTGACGGACGACGGCGCCGTGCACGACGGCGGATCGTCGTCGGACGGGACGGTCGACGCGGACGGAGCGACGAATGAGTGATCACCCGTACGCCGGCGACCCGCTCGGCCGCGAGGCGGTGGCACAGGTCGGACTCGTCGCGCTGTTCGTCACCGCTCTCGCGACCGCGCAGGTGACGGCGGCGAAGGTGCTCGCGCTCCCGCTCCCGGTCGCGCTTCCGGCGGTCGGGCCGGAGATCCTGTTACCGGGCGCGGCGCTGGCGTACGCGATCACGTTCTTCGCGTCCGACTGTTACGCCGAGCTGTACGGTCGTCGGGCGGCACAGGTCGTCGTCAACGTCGCGTTCGCGATGAACTTCGTCGTGCTCGCGCTCGTCTGGTCGACGCTCGCGGCACCCGGTATCAACCCGGAGGTATCCGCCGCCTTCGACACGGCGCTCGGGCCGACAACGAACATCGTTCTCGGGAGCCTGCTCGCGTACGTCGTGAGCCAGAACTGGGACGTGATCGTGTTCCACGAGATCCGCGATCGGACCGGTCCGGGGAAGCTCTGGCTCCGTAACCTCGCCTCGACCGCGACGAGTCAGGTGCTCGACACCGTGATCTTCGTCGGCGTCGCGTTCGTCGTCGCTCCCGCGGTTCTCGGCATCGGGATGCCGCTGTCCCTCGGCGAGGCCGCCGCGCTCGTCGTCGGTCAGTACCTCCTCAAGCTGCTGATCGCCGTGATCGACACCCCGTTCGTCTACCTCGTCGTTCGCGCGGTTCGGGAGTAGGCGTTCGGGCGTTCACATGGCATCTTCCCGTCCTCGCTACACGACCGCCAGCGCTCGGGCGGCCGTCCGCGGTAGGTCGGCGGCCACGTGCTCGAAGCTGCCCCCGCCGTCGGTCGTTCGATAGAGGCCTCGATCGTTGAGCACCCAGACCTCGCCGGGAAGGATTCCGCCGGCGATCACCGCCCGATAGGTGCTGTCGCCGGTCGGGATCCCACGGTCGTCGAGCCGCTCCCACGCCGGCTTGTCCCCGCTCCCGCCGCCGGCTCCTTCCGTTCGGTAGAGGTACGCCTCGCCGCGTCGGTGCGCGGCGCTCGCACCGCTCGCGGCGCTGACGAGGACTCGGTCCGGGTCTCCGGGGTCGACTGCGATCCCCCAGACGTAGCCGTGATCGAGCCCCGTGTTCGGGGTCGCGAACGACGCGCCGCGGTCGTCGCTCTCGGCGTAGCCGTCGCCCGCGGCGACGTACACCCGGTCGGGCGCGTCGGGATGCGTCGCGATCGTGTGGGTGTCCCGTCGCGAGCCCTCGGGGCGGTCGATCCACGTCTCCCCGCCGTCCGGGGTGACGACGAGCGCGCCGGCTTCGATCCCGACGTACCAGCGATCGGGATCCGCGGGACAGGTCTCGATCCACCTGACGTGGTGGGTGTCCGGCCGGGGCGGAAACGACCACTCGTCGGCGGAGGGCACGCTCTGGAGGCCCTCGATACGCTCGACGCACCGACCACCGTCCGTCGACCGGTAGATCCGTGAGGGTTCGGTTCCGACGAGCACCGTTTCGGGGTCGTCGGGACTCACCGCGAGCGCAGTGACCGCGTCGATCCCGTCCCCGTCCGAGGAGAGCCCGTCCGTCGCGACCCGCTCGAACGTCTTCCCGCCATCGTCGGATCGATACAGCCCGTTCCACGTCCCCGCGAGCACGCGGTCGGGAGTTCGGGAGTCGACAGCGAGACACTCGACCCCCTGGTCGTCCAGTCGGGTGTCGACCCGCTCGTTCGCCGGGTCAACGACGCGGAGCCCGTCGTCGTACGCCGCATAGATGGACATGGGTCGGGTGTTGGGCTGGCGGGCGCAAGAGACTTAGCCCCGCAATCCATGGTAACGGTACGCATGGATCTTCGCGTACAGGGGGACGTCCCCCCCGACCCGTTCCTCGGCGCTGCCGACCTGTTCGAAACCGAGTTCTCGCTGGACGCACCCGTACACGTCCGGGTCCGAACGGACCCCGACGAGCGGACGTGGGCCGCCCACTACGACGACCACCACGTGTTGAACGTCTCGCGTCGCGCCGCCACGAGCGCGATGGCCCGGGAGCTCGCCGTCCACGAGCTGTCCCATATGGCCCGCTACGAGGAGGGCCACGCCTCACACCTCCAGTCGACGGAGGAGGCGTTGTACCTCGGGCTCGCCGGCGAGAAAGTGGAGCGTCGAAAGCTCGCACACTGCTATCAGATCGCGAACCACATGAAGGACATCTACGCCGACGACATCACGCTCTCGGTCGCCCCGGCGGACAAACTGGTCGGCTTCCTCGAGTCGACGCTCGCGGCCGCGATCGCCGACCGTCCGGAGCTGGACCGGGCCGGATCGCCTCCCGTCACCGCCGGAGCCGACCCGGATATCACCGCGGTGAACGCGGCGTTCGCGCTGGCGCTGGTCGAGCGCCACGACCTCGCGGGCCCCTCACACCGCCTGTACGACCTCGCCCGTGCCGCCGAGAGCGACGCGGCGGACGTCGACGTCAACGGCTTCAAACGGCGGTTCTTGGAGCTGGGCCCCGATCCGTCCGAGAGCGACTACCGGAAAGCACTCGTGTCGGCTGCCCGCGCGTACGCGGTGTAGAACCCAGTGGTCTGCGTTTGCTCTGTTGAAACCCTTCGGATCTGATACGAACTCCGTGCTGAACACAGGGCGCGAATGTTGCACAAGCCGATGGCTGATTTATCGCGGGAAGTGATCGGTCAATACAGGGGACTCACGAATCGTTCAGTACAGCCTCCTAGTGCATCACGACTGACTACTCAGACGCACCGCACGCACGATCAGGTAGATACCCACCGAGATCCATACGACTGCCCACACGCCTGACGGAATTGGGTCTTCGATAGTGCCGGTCAATATCGCTACACCGTACACGATACTAATCAGTGCAAGTCCGATTTTCACACCCTCCGGGAGTCGGGAAAACAGCCCCCCGCCCGAATTTGCTGTGTCAGTCATTATGACTTGTCACTGTTGATTCGGGTATAAGAGTTCCCCCAACGAGTCATGCAATCAGTTTCCTCGGCACGTAGTTCTCTCTTTGGTCAACAAGAGCTGCGTATTGACCGCAGTGGAGAAAATAAATATCACTTTCTAAGGATTTCAACAGAGCCAAAGCAAAGTAGTTTATTAAGCTGTTTTGGCAACACCAAAGTAAGAACTGCTAACGAATGGTTGAGATCATTCGTCTTCGTATGGAATCCGCATATCTCAATACTAATATTTGACTAATATTAGCCATTAATATTCTTGATTTCGTCTTCGATTGTTTTAATTGATTTATGCATATCATACAAATACCATAGGATAAAAATAATTAGAAATGAGGATAATAATAATGCAGGAATCCATGCATTACCGTCTATAATCACGAAGTAAAAGGAAATAACCCCAAATATGAGTAACGAGAGACCAACAAGCGGTAATTGCTTTTTCATATTATTTTCTAATATTATTTTAATCTACTTAAAACATTTGTTCTATAGACTCCCGTTATCACTCACCAAGCACGCCCAGTCTGACAGCTAATTCATCGCAGCTCGGTTGGAACAAATGGAGTCGGTCTGCTGAACTCACCCTCTCTATTCAGCGCGACGCGTGAACCCTCTCACGCCATATGGAGTGTAACGGGGACCCGATCTTCCCGGCAGTCTACTCCGCCCCGTCCGCCTGCGCCTCCTCGACGTCCCCGTCTGGGTCGTCTTCGGGGACGTCGAGGACGGTCACTCGCGCTTTCATGATCCGGGTGTTGTCGACGCGCTCGATCCGGATCCTGACCCCGTCGAACTCGATCTCCTCGCCCTCCTCAACGAGGCGACCGGCCCGGTTGAACACGAAGCCGGCGAGCGTCTCGAACTCCTCGCCCTCTGGGAGGTCGATGTCGAGCATCTCGTTCACTTCGTCGATGTTGACCTCGCCTTGCACGTACGCGACGTTCTCCTCGACGAACTCGATCGGCTCGGGCTCGTCGCCCTCGAGGATGTCGCCGACGATCTCCTCGACCATGTCCTCCAAGGTGATGATCCCCTCCGTCGTCCCGAACTCGTCGATGACGATCACCATCTGGAGGCGGTTGTCCTGCATCTCCTCTAACAGCTCGTCGGCGTTCTTCGACTCGGGGACGTGAAGCGTCGGCTTGACGACGCGCTCCAGCGAGGGGTCGCCCTCGGAGTATCGCAGCTCGCGAACCAGGTCGCGAACGGTGATGATCCCCACGATGTTGTCGAGGTTCCCGTCGTACACGGGGACGCGCTCGTGGTCCGCGTGGACGCACTTCTGTATCGCCTCCTCGACGGTCGACTCCTTCGGGACCGCGGTGACGTCGAGTCTGGGCGTCATCACCTCTTTGGCGATGGTGTTGTTGAACCGGAAGATGCGGTCGAGCATCTCGCGTTCCTCCTCCTCGATGACGCCCTCCCGCTCGCCCGTCTCGATGATGTTCTGGATCTCCTCGCGAGTGACGTACGTCGATTCGATGGCGGCCCGGCCGCCGGTCACCTTGTTGACGACGCGGGTCAGGTAGTCGAAGACGACGACGAGCGGATACAGGGCAGTCTGAGAGTACTTCAGCGGTCGGGCGATCCGGAGCGACCACGACTCCGTGTTCTCGACGGCGTACGATTTCGGCGCAGTCTCCGCGAACAGCAACACGATCGCCGTGATCCCGAACGTCGTGAGGGCGATCGTCAACAGCGCGCTCTCGACGTACGCGCCGATGAGTGCGGTCGCGATCGCCGTCATCGCGATGTTTACCAGGTTGTTGCCGACGAGGATCGTCACCAACAGCCGGTGCGGGTTGGCTTTCAGCGTCTGGATCGTCTTCGCGTGCTTGACTCCCTCCTCGACGAGGCCGTTCACGCGGTGTTTCGGCAGCGAGAACATCGCGATCTCCGAGGAGGAGAAGAACGCCGACATCCCGATCAGGACGACGATGGCGGCGATGCCGACGACGGTTACCAGCGGGTCGGTCACCGGTGGAGTCCCCGGGACGCCGGCCAGTAGTACGCTCGACAATGAACCCATGCTCATTAACCGTGCGTTGGGCGACGGTTAAAGGATTACCTTCCGTTCGGGCCGATGTCGGGAACACGGTAAGGGATAAGGCGTCGACGGCGAAACGATCCCGCGATGCCCTCCCCCTCTACGACGGGATCCCCCGATCCCGGGCGACCGGACTGCCACGAGTGTGGCGCGACCGTCTCCCCCGACGCGAACTTCTGTTCGGCGTGCGGAGCGGACCTCGCGGACGGGACGGAAGCCCAGTTCTGCGGCTCGTGTGGCAGCCGCTTCGGGTCCGACGACGCGTTCTGTTCCGAGTGCGGAGCCGAGCGCGACGGAGGCGGCTCCGAAAGCCCCGCTAGACACGAAGCAGTCTCGGCCGCCGGATCGGCCTCCGATACCGCGGACACCACGCTCGACACCGACGAGTCGACGCCCGACACCGACGAGTCGGCGTTTCGTCGGCGGGTACAGCAACACCTCGACGCAGGATGGGAGATCGAGCGCGACGAGGGCGACACGGTCGTCCTCGTCGACCGCGACATCGGATCGATCCCGATCCACGTGCTGTTGTTGTTCACGACTGGGGGTGTGGGTAACTTCCTGTACGGCTACTATCACCACTCCATGCTCGCGGAAACTCGGCGGCTCACCGTCGACGAGGAAGATTACCCGATGCCGAAACGGGAGCCGGACGAGGAGACCGCGCTAATGACCGCCTCCGCGTACGGACTGAGCGCGGTCGTACTCCTGGTCGGGTCGTTCATCGCGATCACCGCCGCGCAAAACGGATCCGTCGCCATGGCGGGCGTCGGTCTCGCGCTCGCTGTCGCCGGTCTCGCCGTCGCCCCGCCGGCCGACGATCGACTGGGCCGCCGACACCGGATCACGGCGTTCGGCCGGCAGAAGACGGTCGACCACCGGGTGCTCGAACCGGTCGATCCCTGTGAGGAGCCGTGTGTCGTCTGCGACGAGCGGTTCGACGGCGGGGTCGTCCGTCGCCGCCGCGACGAAACGCTGTTCGCCGGCGTGCCGGTCCGTACCCACGAGCACGAGCTGAACCACTACTGTGCGGCCTGCGCCCGGGCAGAGCTGTTCGGGACGACCGGTCCCGCGGCACCGGCCGACAGGGTCAAGACGTCGCTCGCGGACGCGGTCAACCCGGAAAACGGTGACACCGATCCGGAAAACGGTGACACCGATCCGGAAAACGGTGACACCGATCCGGAAAACGGTGACACCGACGCAGAAACGGACGAGACCCACGTGGCTAGTGACCACACGGGTGCGTCGGGAGCGACCGAGACCACGGCCGCGAACGATGGGTGACTCGTGGGTCCAGAGATTCCCCCCGGCGTCGACCGAGTGTCCCGCCAGCAACCGAGTGTCCCGCCAGCAACCGAGTGTCCCGCCATCGACACGGGTGCCACATCATAACGACACGGATACCTCGCCGCCGTCGACACGGTTACCCCGCCAGCGACCCCACGGAACGGTATGACGAGGCAACCGATCACGCTGTACCGGCTCCAGGCGTGTCCGTTCTGTGAGCGGGTCGTCCGGAGGCTCGACGACCTCGATATTCCGTACCGGTCGCGGTACGTCGAGCCGATGCACTCGGCCCGCGACGTGGTCAAACGCGTCTCGGGATCGCGGAGCGTGCCGGCGATCGTCGACCCCGAGACGGGCGTCACCATGTCCGAGAGCGCGAACATCGTCGCGTACCTCGACCGCACGTACGGGGACGGGGGTGCCTGAGATGGATCTAGGGTTCGACGTCGTCGATTTGCCGGAGGCCGACCACCCCACGGTCGGTGAGACCGCCCCGGGATTCACTCGGCCCCTCGTCGGCGACGAGTTCTGGGAGGACCGTGCGCTCGATGACGTGGTCGACGGGCCGACGCTGCTCGTGTTCCACCCGATGGACGGGGCGTTTCAGACGACGTACCTCTACAACGAGATCGACGAGCACGGCTGGAGGGACGACGTCGACGTGTACGGCCTCTCGATATCCACCCCGTACGAGCACAAGCGACTGCTCGCGGAGCGGGGCGACGGAGTCCGGGTGTTCTCCGACCCGAGCGCGGCGGTGATCCGGTCATACGGCGTCGACCACGACATCGACGGGATGGCGGGGATCACGGAGGCACGCCCCGCCGTGTTCCTCCTCGATGCGGACCGCGAGGTCCGATACGCTTGGGTCGCAGACGAACACCCCGACTTCCCCGAGTATGACGCGGTGGGGTCCGCGATCGACCGACTGGTCGACTGATCGGGTTCGTGAAGCGATCGTTCCCTTGCCGAGTCGTCGGGAGCCGCTAGCCTTTTTCGCGTTACCCGCCAACTCCGCGATGTGACTGACGACGGCGAACGGCTGGACGAATCGGGCCGTATGGACGGCCTGTCGGGAGACACGCGCGAAACCGTGGCTCGGGCGGCACACGCGGTGCGGAGCGGTAGCCTCGTGGTCTACCCCACCGAGACGGTGTACGGGCTCGGCGCGGACGCCCTCGACCCTGAGACGGTCGCAGCGGTGTTCGAAGTGAAGGGACGCAGCCGCGAGGATCCCCTCTCGATGGGCGTGGCGAGCGTCGACGCCGCGCTCGAACACGTCCGTCCCTCCGAGACCGCGCTGGCGTTCATGCGTGCGTTCCTCCCGGGACCGATCACCGTCGTCGTGGAGCGCGGCCGCGACGTTCCCGACGTCCTGACCGGCGGTCGGGACCGCGTTGGTGTGCGCGTCCCTGACCACCCGGTCGCCCGAGCGCTCGCCGCCGAGGC
>NZ_JBHSWW010000051.1:0-16643 GCF_042661865.1 Halorubrum tibetense | reverse complement strand
TCCTCGGAACCAGCAGTCGACGCGATGAAGTCTTGAAGATCGGCAAGTTGATCTTGGCTCATATCACAGAAGTCTGGATTCAGTTGAGGAAACCAGTCTAATATTTCACTCTTCCTTTCGCGCCCACCCGTTTGGGCCTCTCCCAAGTGAACTAACGCCTTTACTACTGTAAGAGGGAGCTGTGTATCGTTGCGGTAGTGTGTACTCTGCCGGAAAAATCGATCTGCCCCATGAGTAGTTTGGAGTGTCCAATTCGGTCCGTCAATGTAAAATCCGGACTTGTCCGTGTTCGCCGAGTACTTCTTCAAATACGCATCTAATCTTATATTAGGACGCGTCCGATTACAATCTGGACATCCTGAAATGGCGCGGGGATCCCCGCGCCACCCGCGGTCGAGAAGAGAACGCAAACCTGAGGCATGAATTCAGCACTCGGTCGCTATTGATTTCGCCCCGTCATTCGTGAATCAACTGCTCAGTAGCGATATGAAATGAGCACCGAGGCAACTACCTGATGGAGGTAATATCAGTACTGATATGTGAGATATAGTAAATATGTACGTAGAAGAATATTAACTAAAGTAAAATAATAACAATCAGTTTTAATATAATGAGTGTCTAGTCATAGCATGGAACATGGGACTGTTAAGCAGCTCCAAGTGTGCGTATTGTGACGGTAAAAACCCTGATAACAAATGTAACGGATGTGGGTTAAAAGTCCATATGAAGTGTGCTCACCGGAAAGGTCACTTGCAAACCCGTGAAGAAAGCGGTGGGCTTCTTAGTTCAAGTACCACCCATTATAGGTGGAATTGTCCGAACTGCCCACGTACTTCTGAGTGGAAATCGTAGACTAGAGTGGCCAGCTCCCTTCCATCACCGATTTTTGAGCGCTGATGGAATGAAAGCCTGCTAAGTCCCCAGTGCCAACCGACCGATATGCGTCTGCAAGACTCGCGCTGTGTATTTCGCACGGCTATCGAAACACCTTCATAAACTGGTAGATCTCTTAGTGTTCAACATGCAGCTCTCATCGACCGGGTGTTTCAGGCGATGATATATCTGAGAAATAGGATTTCAACAGAGTCTGCGCAGTAGAGGATTGACCGTTAAAATTCGTCGTCGGAACTAACTCCATCGATTTCAATGATCTCACCGTCTCCTACATCCAGTTTCTGACGGAGCGCTTCCAAGTGCTCATCTGCCTCGTCGCGGAGTTCGCGAGCTCGTTCCAGATTGAATAGATTCTGGGGTTGGTCGGGTAAGTTTGATTTAGTGCCCGGCACATGTGGGAGTGTGCCAGAACGTCTTGACGGTCGTCTCGCTGAGTTCAAGCGGCAGCTTGACCGGCTGCCCGAAGCTGAGACGCCACCCCCGACGACACTACAGGTGCTCGGGCGCGGACAATTGGAGCAGGACTGGCAGCGATTACTGTTTCATTTCCTCTCTCCGGAGAGACCGCATGGACTCGACCACGCCTTCTTAGAGCACCTGCTGACTACTCTTGCCGACCACGACGAGGTAGAGTATACGTTTTCTCCGTTTGATCTCACAGATATTCGTGTCGAAACAGAGATACAGACATCGAACGAGCGGCGACCGGATGCAGTAATGTGGGTTCAAGACGAGTGGTTCATCTGCTGGGAACTCAAGGTCACCGCGGCTGAAGGCAGTGGCCAAACCACTGATTACGTTCAGGCAGAGGACTTCAACGGCATTGACCTCACGAAAGACGGTGTCCCAACCGAAAATCACCACTACATTTACCTCGCTCCCAGCGAGGCATCGCCGCCGACGGCTGATGAGTTCGTACCGGTTTCGTGGGAGTGGATGTCGTCCGGGCTCCAGTCGTTTCTTACGGCCGGTCACGGGAAATATCCGGCTGAGACGACTGCACAGCTCAATAGCTTCATACGGACAATCAGGAGCGAATTACAGATGACAGAATATCAAGAAAATCAACAACAAAAGGCGGAATTGTACTTTGATTATTACCACGAGATTCGGGAAGCCGAGTCTGCCTTCGACAGTCAATGGGATGAATACGCGGACACGTGGGGGACACGTCTTGCCGAGTCGCTTGATATTGCCGAAGTTATTGAGCTCCCGACTCAACCTGCGAATCAAGTTGCCGTCGAAATTACGAAACCGAACGGCGAATCTGAGCGCTGGATGTTCCGGCAAGGGGGTTCAGACTGGGCTGGACTCGTTAAGGAAGGCTGGTGGCTTGACAAAGCTGATCTTGCCCCGATTTATGCCAAGCCCGATGACAAAAGTGGTGCTCGAATTTCTCTCTTCCACCGGTTAGAGCAGAACCGCAGTAAGGCAGTGGAAGATCAGACACTCGAACTCCAGCTGTGGCACGGAACTGGCAATAGCGACCAATTCATGTACGATTTCAAGGACCGGATTGGTAAAAAGATCGACAAACATGCCAGTGAGATCCCCCCAACAACAGAAGCCACCGGGCGACGAGGGGGACCAGTTGCACTCTCCTATGATATCCCGGTTGGTGACCACGATGGGTTCTTTAATGCGTATACAGCGGCGTTACACGACGCATTCCTCGATATCGTGATTGAGTATCCGAAACTAATCACGTTGATCGAAGAAGCCTTCGAGGAGTCACTAGAAATATACGAGTGACGGTTGCGTCACTGGTGCGCTGCGTTTTTGTCTTACGCCATTCGTGAACTTCGGTATGAACCCAGATGGCGCCCGTGGAGTGTTGCTCGGACTTGCATGTGGGGATGCCCTTGGACGGCCAGTTGAATTCATGTCCGCTGATGCAATCACCGCAGAGCACGGGCGTCTCGACGAAATGGTTGGTCACGGCACGTGGAATCAACAGGCCGGAACGATCACCGATGACACCGAACAGGCGCTATGTATCGCACGCAGCGTAGTTGAAAAGGGAGGGTTTGACCCGGCCGATATCGCTACCCGATTTGTTGCGTGGTACGACAGCGATCCGTTCGATATCGGGCGCATGACGATGCAGTCACTCAGTCGACTCAAACACGGTGATGAGTGGAACGAGGCGGGCAAGCAGGTTTGGGAAGCTAGTCCTGAAGGGCAAAATGCCGGGAACGGGAGCGTGATGCGATGCCCGCCGCTCGCTGTCCCGTACGTGACGGACAGAGAGCAGCTTGTTGAGGTGAGTCGAGACTCCTCGCGGATCACTCACGCCGATCCGCGGTGTACCGACGGGTGTGCTATCCTTACCCTCACGGTGGCTGGCCTGCTCCAAAATGTAGACAAGCCGCTACAGGATGCGCTTGACCACGTCGCCGGCGTACCCGAAGAGCTCATCGCCGCGCTCGAACCCATCGCTCGTGGAGCGTCACCTGACCTCCAGACATCCGGATACGTCGTCCACTCCCTCCAGACGGCGCTCTACGATGGGTTGCACGCTGATTCTGCCACGGAGGCAATCGTGACAGCCGTGAATCGTGGTGGGGACACCGACACTATCGGGGCGATTGCGGGCGCCGTCGCTGGGGCACGATTCGGCGCCTCCGATCTCCCCAACCGATGGCTCTCGGCTATCGACGAGACGGATGAACTCAACGCGCTTGCGGACCAGCTGGCCGAGCTGGCGTAGCATCTTCTTCCATCAATGTCGTCGCCCAAAGCCCCCAAATTCGGCCTCGGTCCCGATCCGTCATCGCTTTCTATACCGGTTTACTGATGGTTTCATGAGCAACAGACGGCGATTCATAACGGGGCTACTTGCTGCCGGGTCGGCTGCCGTCGCCGGCTGTGGGGACACTGAGAATGGTGGTGCAGAACCGGCTGAAGAATCCGATCCTAACGCCGAGTTAGAAGCCGAGCCAGAACCCGACGAAAGCCAACAGGATCAGGTGGCCGCAACGCTCCAGACAAGCAAGGGCGCTATCGAGGTCGAACTTTACGGTGATCGCGCACCACGGACAGTCGACAATTTCGTCAGGTTGGCGACAGGCTCACGCGAGTGGACCGACCCCGAAACCGGAGACACCGTCACCGGAACTCCGCTGTACGAGGACGTACTGTTTCACCGTGTTATCGACGGCTTCATGATCCAGACCGGCGACCCGACCGGCACTGGTCGTGGGGGACCCGGATACATGTTCGATGATGAGTTCCACGAGGAACTCCGTCATGACGGACCGGGCGTGCTCTCGATGGCCAACTCCGGCCCAGACACCAACGGTTCACAGTTCTTCATAACGCTTGAGGCGACACCACATCTCGACGACCGACATAGCGTCTTCGGCCAAGTCACGGCTGGACTGAACGTCGTTCGTGATATCGGCTCAGTCGAAACTGAGGGGGATGACCGACCAGTTGACCCCGTTGCCCTCGAATCAGTTGGTATTGAGTAACAACACAGTGTTCGGCGTGTCGTGAAATTTTGAGAGCTCGGTAATTGGGATTATCGACTCCATTATGCTGTCTCTCACAGATTGGCTTACACTAGAAACCGCCACTCATCGAGACAAGCCAGTCACGTCGATGAATCCAGACGTTGTTCTGGAAGGGTATCGCTGATAGCAACGTCGTGTCCAGCGACATACGCGTTCAGTTTGGCTGCAATTGGTGACTCACGAAACTCTTCGTCGCTGTATCCCGCGGCTTCAAACACATCCATGAGTGATGAGGCGGACTGGAGTTTGTACTTCTGGTGGTACTCTTCAGCGGGGTAAAATCGCGACAGACGTTCGATTCGTGTTTCGACTCCATCGGCGGTGAGCCCCCGTGTCGTGAGAAACTCATCAATAGCCGCTCGTTGGCTTGCTGTCGCAGCAAGGACGACGTTCTGATACTGCGTCTTTCCGGTCTGATGGTGCGGATTGTGCGACTCAAACACCAATTGGAGAATATCCCGATACGTCACCGTGTTCGGGTCGAACTCAACTTGGAGAATTTCGGTATGATCCCCCAGAGAGTGGTACGTCGGGTCGTGTTTTGTCCCTCCGGCATACCCGACGCGGGTTCGAATGATGCCATCAATTGCCCCGAACTGCGCATCGGGCCCCCAGAAACACCCGATTCCAAATGTTGCTGTCTCAGTCGTTTCACTGTCCACTGCACGCCGGTCGTACTCGCGTATTTGTGTCTTTGTGAGTTCCATTGGCATCACTAGTCGAGAAGCACGTCGAAGTGCGGCACGTGGGTCCCACCGCATTAGCACACGTACTGGCCACACGCATATATGCTAACTGTTGACGTGTCTCTTTCATCGGTCGGCTAACAAACGGCACCCGACGAACCGTTTCCCTCAGTTGCCGAGCTTTTATTATGTGACAAAGGTCACATATCCTGTGCCACTCCCCCAAGCGAAGTCCTCCGAGCGGCTCTATGACGCAGTGGCAGATTACGATCTCGTTATCACGCCTGACGGGCCGCTCGCCAGCACCCTGAATCGTCAGTTAGATCGACCACACCTCGGCTCGTTTGCTATCCCACCTCGCCGACACGCAGTCGGGCGCCGAGAACAAGCCGAGGATCGGCTTGCATTTCTCGAGATGGTCAATCACGACACTATCTCGTGGAAGCGAAGCGCCTATGCCATCGGAAACATCCTCCAATGCTGGGAGCATCAGGGGACTCACGAAGCGATTCTGGAGTACGACACATACGTCGATGATGCGACCAAGCGCGCCGTTGAGCGTATTGGAGAGTTCGACACAGCGTCGATGGAACTGACAACTGGGAGATTAGATCCCGAGTTAGATATCGCGGTGATCGCTCCAGAAATGCTGACGCAACTTGAGCGGTCATATCTCCCAGAATCGTACGATACGGTCAAGCTATTCACAGACGAGCCGTTCGATCTCCCTCCATTCCGGATCCTCGATTCGGCAACGGCGATTGTCGATGCTGTTGAGGATGCGATCACTACAGAAAATGCCGAGAGCGTTGGTATCGTCCTCGATCAGGCCAGTGAATACTCACCGCTCGTTGAATCAGCGCTTGAGGCCGCAGATATTCCGTTCTTCGGTGGGCCCGGATTTATTGACATCGCGGAGCATCGTGCATTCCTTCGGTTGCTCCGAGCGGGTCACTACGGAACAGACACCCGAATTGGTGAGATTCGACCGCTGCTTGCGATGCTTGGGATCGACGTTGAACTAGAACACGATGAAAAGCGACTCTATGAGAGTGACATCCCTGCCCTGTCGTGGTTGATCGCCTTCTGTGACGAGATTGAGCAGTACACCTTCGGAGAGGCGCTCACGCTGTTCGAGAACCGCGCGGGGTGTGATCTTGAGACGTTCCGCGAGGAACTCACAACGCTCGGTATTGTCGACGAGCCAATCACCGAGCGTGGCGTCGACGAGCTGGAGTTTTATCTCCAATCGTATGAAGTCCCAGTAGACCGCGAAAACGAGGGTGTCCTCCTTGCAGACGCGAAGTCGGCCTCATATGTTGGCCGGGATGTCGTGTTCTTCCTCGGGTTGGATGAGGGGTGGACGCACTCGCCACCGCGTCGACCGTGGGTCGATCAGGACACACAGTATACGCGTAATATTCAGAGCTTCCAGTTACTCCTCCAGAGCGGAGACGAGCAACACTACCTCGTCCAAGATTCGACAGGCGGCTCACCAGTCACGCCGTGTCTCTACTTTGAGGAACTGCTCGATGAGGAGTTCGAGCGATTCAGCGACCTCCCCTCGACGACGCACAGTCAGCAACACGAGACGGCGTCGACGACTGCCTTCGAAAAACCGCCGACGGAGGTAACCAACGAGTCAGTCGAGACAATCAGCCAATCAACGTTGAGCACCTACGTCAACTCGCCCCGTGACCACTACTTCAGTCGGCTAGTCGACGGTCCAGACAAGGACTACTTTATTGAGGGGAACCTGTATCACGACTTCGCGGAATTCTACGTGAACCATCCCACGTTCGTTGACACCGACGTGGTCGACGAGGTGGTCGATCTCATGTGTACGGAGGCGCGGTCGCTCGTTCGCTCGGTCGACGAGGCGGTGCTTCGATCCGAATACCGAGTCGGACTCGAAACGATCATCGAGTATCTCGACGAACATCCCCCGACCGACGGAGTATTTCTCACGCCGGCAAGCGGGTTCGGGAAGAACGCTATCGCCGAGCATTTTGATCGCGATGTCGGCTCACCGGTCACGGAGCGTTGGTTCGAGGATTCCGACCTCGGCGTGAAAGGGCTCATTGATTTGGTTCACTCCCGGACCCACCTCCTCGATTTCAAGAGCGGCTCAAAAAAGAGCGCCCGAGATATTGTAAAGAATTCGGCACTCGACGAGCCAGCCGACACGCCCAACTTTCAGGCGCTACTATACCTCACCTACTGGCGGTCGAGAGAGCCGAACGAACGGCTTGAGTTCACCTTCTTCCATTTCCTCGAGACCGTCGATGAGGCCATTACGGGTGACCCCGATCTCGAAGATACGCTCACGACTGTCACGTACTACCCGACGACAGCAGCGGAGTACGTCTCGAGAGAGGCGTTCTTTGACACCCTATTGAAAGAGGGGCCGAACGACTGTCAAAAGACGCTCGGGAAGATCGACTACGACATGTACGCGGCACTGTTCGATGAGGAACTGCTCCCACGAACGACTGATAGCGATGAGCTGATCGAGTCGGAATTTGGTCAAACCATGATGGACCGATTACAGACACACGTTGGCGAGTACAAATACGTCACAAAGGGGACAAAACAGGTTCTACGTCAAATTGCTACCGTACAGGCTCAAAACTACTTCAAGAGTGATCTCGACGCGTTCGAGGCGTTCATCGATGACCGGATAGATGAGCTTAATCGACAGCGTACGGGCGACGAGCGATTCCCGGTTGAGGGACTGGGCGGCGAACCTAACTACCGCTATGTCGATAACCGCGACCTGCTACTGGAGGGAGACCGATGAGCGAGTTCCCGCCGAACGACAAACAGCAAACGCTGATCAACAGCACGGAGGGGCTCTATCTCGTCGATGCCGGTGCTGGCACCGGGAAGACGTTCACCGTCACTCGGCGCTACGCCAATATCATCGATCAGGATGGCGTCGATCCGGAGGATATCCTGCTGGTCACGTTCACCAATAATGCAGCTGCAGAAATGCGTGATCGAATCGTCACACAAAGCAACTACGGGATGCGTGAGTTGACTGATGCCCCCATCCAAACGTTTCACTCGCTGGCGAACGACTTGCTCGAAGAGCACGGGCACGCAGCGCCGACGCATCTCGGGATCGACGACCGAATCACCGGGTCGACACGGCTCATTGAGGACGCACTTATCGAAAAGGCGTTGTTCCGGGAGTTCATCAACCAATTTATTGATACGAACCCCCAGTACGATGATTTCTTTGCGGCGATGTCCGACGCCAGCCAGCTCCTCGACCTGATCAAGGAACTCGCCTCGAAGGGCATCTTCCCTGATGCTGAGGGGTGGCATCGAGATGGTGAATCCCATCTCGACGGAGAGTTCGAAGCGTTCGAGTCGCTGTTCGAGCAGGTTAATGAGCCACGAAACGACGGAAGCAAACAGTCCGCTCTCCGGTCGAAACTCTATCGATATGGACAAAACAAGGTCTACACACCAGAGGCACCGGCGAAGGAGGAGATCCGCGGCGATGGAAAACAGGTGCCAACTGGAGTTGCCGCTCGGGTGTTCGAAGAAGATCGCTCCGAGCTCAAGGCGTTCATCCACGACGTCTATCACGCCTACCTCTCGTTCGCGCTGCGTCGCAACTACCTCAATTTCAGCTTTCTCCAGCTCTTTGCGTTCGTCCTTCTGTGTGAGGACCACGACGTGCGTGAGGCAGTAAACTTCGAGTACGTGATGATCGACGAGTTTCAGGACTCCAGCGAGATCCAATTCAAACTCTCACTACTCCTCGCAGGAACGAGCAATATCTGTGTCGTGGGCGACTGGAAACAGAGTATTTACAGCTTCCAGTACGCCGACGTCGACAATATCCGCGAGTTCGAGGGCCGGCTCGAACGGTTTGCTGCTGAACTCAACAGTGATCACGAACGAATCGAGTTCCCGCTGAGCCCCGTCACACGACGCAAGCTTGATACGAACTATCGGTCGACACAGTCCGTACTTGACTTCTCAGAACACGCGCTTACCACGCCGGCGACGGGACGTGACTCCGTGGACGTTGCCGCCATACGCGAAAAGGTAACGTCGCTTACCGCCGATGCGAGCTACGACAACAGCGTTATCGAGGCGATACAGAGCGAGGACGAACAGGAGGCGATCCTCGCAAAGATCGATGAGATCGTCGGGAATGACCGCTATGCGGTTGAGGGAGACGATGGTGAGCTTCGTGCCCCGAAATACGCCGACATCACTGTCCTCACGCGAACGCGAGATTTCGGACGTGAATTGCTCGAAATTGCCAATCAATACGACCTCCCGATGGCGTACGAAGGTGGAATCGAAGTGTTCCGCACGAATGCTGCTAAGTTACTGTTAGCGTGGCTCCGCATTCTCGAGCGTGATGCCGACCGAGGCTGGGCACTTGTTCTCGAGGAGGCTGGCTGTACCATCGATGAGACACAAGCGGTGCTCAAACACGAGACATACCCCGAGGCCATGGTCGAATTCCGCGAGGAGCTTTCGGAGTTGGAGACGTTGGGCGGCGTCGCCCGCCGCGTGTTCGAGTGCTACGGCTGTGAGGGGCCCACAGCAGACGTTGTGTTACATACCATCCAATCCGTCCAAGAGACAACTACCCTCACGCGTGGCGATGTTATCCAGTTCATTGAGGACGCTATCGAGGCAGGTAGCACTCACGATGTCAATGCTGGCGCCGGGACGGACTCCGTCACCGTCCAGACGATCCACGCGACGAAGGGGCTGGAGTACCCCATCGTCATCCTCGCGAATATGAACGCTCACAAATTCCCCTCCTCTGGCGGACGTGGCGGCAACATCATGTACACGGATCCGGTTGGCCTTCGCCAGCGCAAACACTACTCGGAAGCACATGGTGTACCGTACATCTACGACAACTGGAAGGTGGATGTGCTTCGGCGGTGTCTTCCACGTGAGTATGATGAGGAGCGGCGCCTGTTGTACGTCGCCATCACACGCGCCGAGAATCATGTCATATTCACGGCTGGCGACTCACCAAACACGTTCATTGAGGAACTTCCCGTCGAGATCACGGACGTTGAGCCCGACCTCTCGTCCTTCGACCTCGACCTACCAGAGTCAACGCCGTTCGAGGTGGAGATCACGACACAGGCCGGAACACCGAGATTCTCTCCGCACACGTTCATCGACGAGGGCGTCTTCGAGGATGGCAGCGGCGGTCGCGGGATGGAGTTCGGGTCGAAGGTCCACGAGTTCGCCGAAGCGTCTGCACTCGGAGAGTCGGTGACGCCGGACGGGCGAGACGAAACCAACGTACAGTCGCTGCTTGACTCACTAGACGGCGACCTACATGCTGAAAAGCAGGCGTTTCTCCCACTCGATGTCGACGGTGAGCGAGTCACCATCTCTGGCGTTATCGACCTTCTCCACGTGACGCCCGAACGTGCCGAAATCGTTGATTACAAAACCGATCTTGACCGGCGTGCCGAATCTGAATACCAGAAGCAGCTCAGTGTGTACTATCATGTGGTCGCCGAACTGTATCCGGACCGGGAGGTGACTATGGCGATCTTCTATACGTCTGACGGGGAACGGAAACCAATTGAGCCACTGAGCAAGACGGAACTACGAGAATTGGTACGAGGTGTTCGAAATGGGTAAATGAAATCCCTCCGGGTTGAACCGTAACTGGTGATAAGAATTGAATACAAATTAGGGAACGAAACTGAAGCGTCTGGTCTTTTACAGCGTCAATCAGGTTCAAGGGGGATTAGGAACTTCGTCTTAGCATGGCTGATGATCTCCCGAGATTTGAGCGCGATGAGCTAGAGACATTTGTACAACAGTATATGGAACTTGACCGGAGGACACAGCGTCCACAAGGCATCTATTCGATACTCTCTGCGTCACGAGAGAAAAAATACCAAGATACGCTACAATACTTCTTGAATCCGCGGAAATCCCACGGGTTCAGATACGCACTCCTCAACCAGTTCTTCGAGTGTATTGATTTCTACGAGTACAACTTACCTAACCAGCATATCGACATTGATGATGAAGTCTGGATTGGGGACGACGGGATAGAAGGCCGAATTGACTTGGTTATCGCTGGTGGGAGTGCATTGGGTGACCATCCACGCTGGGCGGTGTTTCTCGAACTGAAGGTCGGTGCAGAAGAGGGGACAGAACAAACGCCCACGTATGCCGCGGCAGACACGTGGAATTTCAGTTGGTTTGACGAAAACGAACTAGTGGTTGATGATCTCGAATCAAAAAAGTATGTGTATCTGAAACGGGAGGCTGCTGATACTCCGACAGATTCCACGTTTGAGACCGTTACATGGGCTGATGTCGCAAAAAGTTTTGAATCAGGGACACAGGCATCGCTCTTTGAGTACCCCAACCGGAGTGTTATTCAGTTCACAGACTTTATTCAGTCACTGAAAGAGACAGAGGGTATGGACTCAGCAATTGATGAGGATGAACTCAATGAGCGGCTCAACGTGTATTTCGAGCACAGCGACCTCATCCAGCAAGTTGAACGGGCAAACAGCCAGTTCGAGAGTGATTTCGACGATGTGACCACTTATCTACAGAACAACTGGGTGGATAAGATCGTCAATAAATACGACGTTGAAAAATCCGGTTGGAACACCTCCGTGTCAAGCAACGCAGAGTATCAGAAGCTATTCCCGGAGTATTGGGATCAAGATCCGCTGAACAGTACCAGCACGATTCAGTTGTTCTACCGTCATTCGCCAACGACAGAGCTACTCCGGAATCAAACGCTCCGATTCAGACTCAGACTACCACCAGCCCGAAACGCACACACTGAAACACAAGACACCGGACACTCATTTAATACGTTGTTTGCTGAGAAGTGTACCACGAAATATGGAGATCGCATCCACGATGTACTAACTAAGATCGGTGTTGACGAGATACGACTGGGGAGTGCATCAGCACTCGCTGTCAAAGATTATCCGCTTGACCCACATAATCTGGTTGGTTCGTATTTTGACCAGCTTGACACTGCAGTCTCGGAGTTCTGTACTCCGGACAGCGGGCTCCCGATCATCATCAATGACGTCTTTGAAGACGTGTATCGAGACGTGTTCGGTGAAGATCCTACAGGTGAGTTTTCCGGCGGCCTACATATAAAAGAATAGCATTAGATACAGAGATACTCAATTTTGTTTAAATCCTACTCTTCAGATAGAATCCCGTCTGTAAAAGGGACAGATACAATCGGCGTAGAGATTTACAGAAATCCGGCTGTTTGAATTCGGCGGAGAGCTCTACGACTCGCCAACGCCGCGGTTGATCGAAGACGCACAGACGACTCACTCGCGCAATAACCGAACTTCCCAGAGACGCTCGTTTCAGTTACGCAACCGAGGTAAGTAGTATAGCTAAAGGCGGCTCTGTTGAAATCCTCTGTAGTTGATAGGAAACGGGTGCAAGATACAGAGGCTGGATTCAGCACCTGAACGATGTTATTTTCTCCGTCTATATCCTGAACTAGCCGGTAGAATTTGCTTGCACATTTATCGGCGAAGAGAATCAGATACGCCGTATATTCGAGATATAATATGGTTGTATGCTCTTCCGGCCCTAGCGAAATGATAAATTATATTAAGAAAAATACTAATAACTTCGCATAAAATGTCATCTACGAGTATGAAAGCTCCAAAAAGTATTGGAAGCATCGAATTGTCCGATGACAAATATACAATTGTCGAAGGAAATATCAATTTCATATATCGTATCGATGATTCCAGAGGTAACACCGTACTCCGGTTTAATATGGAGGAAGGCGAAGGCGATGATTATCATATTAAAGACGCAAATGATGAATTAGTGGGCATAATGGGAAGACATTATAATTCTCCTGAGATTCCCGAAGGACATGATGGAGATTATGTAATCTACTCGGTGATTGAGGATGAACCACTTGCTTCAATAAGTCTATCGTGGACTACTGGAGCAAAAGTAACAAATTATAATAATTCAGAGGAAATTGTAACAGTTGATGTTAATAATTTGAGACGGCTATACGCTGTTTTTGGCAAATGGCCAATTAATGCACTGCTAACCAGAAAATGGAAATTTAATTCGCCTAGTAAGGGTCAAATTGGCAAACTTGAAGAAAATAACTCATTCAACCCGTTCGGCAAGCCAACCAACGAACTATCGTTTGACAAATCTGTCAATTTGACAGACTTCGAAAAACTCTGTGTAATGGGTGTTGGAACAATCGCAGTCTACTAAGTAGTATCAATATAATCTTGAATTGTGTTGACCGATCTGGCTTGAGTCGAATATGGAGCTGATTCTGTGCGAGACACGCGCTGTGTATCTCGCACGTCTCTCAGAACATCTCTCTGAGCTGGCAGAATTCTCGGCGGTCAATAAGCAGTTCTCATTGACCGGCTGTTTCAGGCGAGAATATATCTTCCTCGGAACCAGCAGTCGACGCGATGAAGTCTTGAAGATCGGCAAGTTGATCTTGGCTCATATCACAGAAGTCTGGATTCAGTTGAGGAAACCAGCCCAAAATTTCACTCTTCCTTTCGCGCCCACCGGTTTTGGCCTCTCCCAAATGGACCAACGCCTTTACTACTGTAAGAGGGAGCTGTGTATCGTTGCGGTAGTGTGTACTCTGCCGGAAAAATCGGTCTGCTTCATGAGTAGTTTGGAGCGTCCGATTCGGTCCGTCAATATAAAATCCGGATTTGTCCGTGCTCACTGAGTACTTCTTCAAATACGCATAGGTCATGATCTAATCTTATATTAGGACGCGTCCGATTACAATCTGGACATCCTGAAATGGCGCGGGGATCCCCGCGCCACCCGCGGTCGAGAAGAGAACGCAAACTTTGGACATGGGTTTTGCGCTCGGAGTTGCCATACGATATAAACTATTGCAATCTGCCTCAGTATCTCGTCTAATTTTGAAAAGTGACTGCTCAAATCGTATTTAAACATATGGATTATCCTTTGCCGAGCCAGACTCCGCTGACTTGCCATAGTATATGAATGTTCAGGTTTTTACTCATCGATTTTGCTATCATTCAAATAGGAACACAGGCACTCTATCTCTGTAATGGAATCCCCACTAATGCGGACGAGAAGCGCTGTACGAGATGCACCGTCAGAGGAGGAATTTGAGCGTCTGTACCAAGCCACACTTGAGTCGCCATCGTACGAACGACAGGTTGAGGATCAGTTTATACTCCTTGCAACTGGGCGCCTTGGTTTACGCTCTGGCGAAGTGCTACACTTCCTAAGTGGAGACAATAAAAAATGGATTGATCGCGAAAGCAAACAGCTCAAAATCCCCCACCATGTAGCATGTGGGTGCCGCTATTGTCAGGAGCAGGCACAGCAAGCCGTAGAAACAAAACCCGAAAGAGACTTTGAACATATTATAGATCGGTATTGGAAGCCAAAATATAGCCCGAGTGCACGAGCGATCCCATACGATTGGTCGGCGCGCATAGTTGAGGTCGTCGAACGCTTCACAGATCTGATCGGTGGATTCAATATCGCTCAATCGACGTTGAATCGGCGCGTCAACACACTCCACGAAAGAGCTGGGATTAGTGGTAATACCTATCCGCACGCGTTACGAGCTGCCGCCGCGTGCTGGTGGGCAAACAGGGGAATGAGCAGTCCAAACCTCCAAGCGTACTTCGGTTGGAAAGACATGAGAGTCGCTGAAGCATACATCCGACTTAGTGGTAAAGAACTACAGAAGCACGTTTCGCGACTTCTTGATCAGGACCCAGAAGTGCCTGACGTTGACGGACCAGAACCCCAAAGTGGCGAGCACTCACGTCCGCGTTACGAGAATGAAACAGAGACGAATAATATGTCATTACTTGAAGTAGAGAAACACCTCGAAGAATCTGATGTGGTAGGCTGATTTGTGGCACGGGATCAGAGCAGAGTCGTCTACAGACTACAATTGATCTGTTTTGAGCAAAAAAACAATAAATATCACCCGGTTTGCCGAATTTACCAAATAAGCTATAACTGAGGCTTTGTTGAAATACTTAGTAAGTAGTTGATTTCTTCTTATCAATATAGCCGTCAGATTTCATTTGTTTTATGATAAATAAGCTGGCATTCGATCCCAAGCAGGAGCATCAAGACTTACCGTATCACGTTTGATTAGCGATCCTAGGCTCATTTTCCAAGTAGTTGGATCAAGCCGACCGACACGGATTGGCCCGAGTTGCTTGAGGTAATGTTCGAGACGATCCGGGTTGACACCCGAATTTTTGACCACAATCAACATTACCCCGTATCCTTCATCGAATAATGTTTGAAGGCGACGTTTTAGGCTAATGTTTCTATTTTTATATATTATCTCAACAGCAACTCGCGCTGGCTTAGACACGGCGTCTACGATTACAAAATCAGACGCGTCTCCAATACGCCGCTCAAGATCCACTTCGGCGAGTTCAGATCCATCCGGAAGGAGATTGTACAGTTTCATGACAGCAAACTCCTGCGCAGATCGATGACACGCCGAGGTGTTGCCATCAGCTACGCAGTTCGACTCACTGTTACAATGGAAGAAACGATCAGGCTGTCCGTCGTCGGACACATTGACCTTCAACTGTGAATCACAGAGCAGGCAACGATACCGATTGTGATGGGTATCCATTTGATCTGGAGCTAAATCACCAACAGAGACTGCAACGTCGCAGTGAGTATCAAGGGCTACGTGCATTATTCTTTTTCACCAGTGTGAAGGATTGACTCGCAGCGCTTTGCTACCTCTGTGGTGACCGCTTCGGTGAGATCAGAGTTGTGATCTGTGTCCAGCTGACAAAAAACATCATTGAGGAAGCGTACCTGCTGATATAGGTCTGAAACACCCGCCCGTAACGCGTCATCACTGCTGGAGGAGTTCGATATTTCCAAGTTAGGATCATCTAAATCTGATGGCTCCTGTGCCCGTCCAGATTCGCCCTCATCATCTGGTGTGGTGACAGCGGGATCGGGGTCTGGCACACCACGCAATCCTGTTTGATTGTTCACTGGTGATCCCCAGATGTCCTGCTGGTCTGCCTCACGTTCGTCATCTCCGGTAGCCGCGGTCTCAGTATCTTCGTTGACTACCTGCTCAAACTCAATAGGGAGGTCATCCACAAGCCCACGGTTTGTAAGAGCACTCATGCTCTCCATAGAGAGGGCAGATTTGATTAGCTCAACTCGATCCCCTTCCGAATCCTCAAATCGTTGTACGACACGCGGTGCGCGGTCGTATACTTGTGGTGGATATGAGGATGCACAACCGACGTGGTCTGCGACATTCGCATGCGTCTTGTCTTGTAGGAGCAGGCGAGCGATGATTATTGCCGCCTGTTTAGCAGTCAGTGTATCAAGTGATTCAGTCTCCTCGGGTTCATCATGTGGATGATAAAATTCTCTCACGACTCGACGGATCGTGCTGTAACTCAGCTTTGCACGTTAGCGTCAGCGGTTGAGTGAACGAAGAGGTGGTCGATCTCGGTCATCAAGTCATCGATACCGCGATCATCGTTGTCTCGAA
>NZ_JBHSWW010000050.1:0-13647 GCF_042661865.1 Halorubrum tibetense | reverse complement strand
GCCCACACCGCCTCGACGACGTTCTCCCGAGCCGTCTCGCCGAACGTAGCGTCGTGTTGCTCGGCCACGAACGCGGCGGCATCGGCGACGAGCCGCTCGAGGTCGTCGCGAGTGATCCGGCAGGCGGTACCGTCGAGGTCCGCGACTCGACGCGCGAGCGCCTCGGCCATCGCCCGAACCGTCTCGTCGTCCTTGCGCGTGGAGGTCGCCTCGTCGACGAGGGCGTACAGGTCGGTGACGAACACCGAGTCGGACTCTTCTACGCCGTCTTCGCCGTCCGAGTCCCCGTCCCGGCCCTCACGGTCGGTGTCAGTCGCGCCGTCGACGCCGAGTATCGCACCCCACGCGGCGTCGACCGCGTTCTCGCGGACCGTCGATCCGAACGTGCGGCCGGTGTCGTCCTCGACGCCGTCGGCGACGTTGCCGACGATCCGAACCAGCTCGGAGCGCGTCAGGTGGTCGTGGTTCCCCACCGTCTCCGCGACGCCCTCGGCGAACGCGGCGGTCGCCGCCGCGCCCTTGTTGGCGACCGCCGCCTCGATGGCGGTCTCGACGTCGTCAGCGGCCGCCGCGCTGTCCGCGAGTGTCGACCGCGCGGAAGGTGGCGACCAGGCGAGCTCCCGGCCGTAGTACCGGTCACGGAACGCGTCGATGACGCTGTCGGCGGTTTTCTTGCCGACCCGCGTGAACTCCTCTTGGAGGAACCCCGAAAGGGAGTACGACTCCGTCGCCTCCAGCATCTTGATCAATGCGCCGAGCTCGACGCCGTGCGGGTGCGGCCGGATCTCGGAGGTCTCGGCGGGCAGCTCATCCGTCGCACGCTCGAACTTCCACGGCTCGTCGAGTCCCGGTTCGCGCAGCTCGATCCGGGCGTGGGGGTTGACGACGGCGGTGTGTTTGATGTAATCGTGGAGCTGTTGGCGGGCGCGCATGTTCGCCTCCATCTCCAGTTCGATCCGGGTGCCGTGTGGGCGGTCCCAAGAGGTGGTCTCGTCGACGCTGATCTCCGGCTCGTTCGTGTCCGTATCGATGATCAGCTCGAAGTACTGCGCGTCGGACTGCCCCTTCGGCCGGGACGTGATCTTCGCCGGCTGGCCGGAGGTGAGCTGGGAGTAGAGGACCGCCGCGGAGATCCCGATCCCCTGCTGCCCGCGGTTCTGCTCGCGTTTGTGGAACCGCGAGCCGTACAGCAGCTTCCCGAACACCTTCGGGAGCTGTTCTTTCGTGATACCGGGTCCGTTGTCCTCGATCACGAGACGGTAGTAGTCGCCGACCTCCGTGATCTCGACGTAGATGTCGGGGAGAATCCCCGCCTCCTCGGTCGCGTCGAGAGCGTTGTCGACCGCCTCCTTGACGGCGGTGACGAGCCCTCGGGCACCCGAGTCGAACCCGAGCATGTGTTTGTTCTTCTCGAAGAACTCGGCGATGGAGATCTCGCGCTGGCTCTCGGCCAGCTCCTCCGCGATCCCCTCGTCCTCGCCGAGGCTCGACTGGAAGGACGTCATTCGGTAGGCTACCTTCCAGCGACGGGGATAAAAACGAACCGGCAGCGTAGCGAAAGTGGAGCAGCGGATTCCGACCGCTGTGTTGCCAGAGATTCCGCCGTCACATCAGCGACTCGGTGGATCCCACGGCGGGCGGGAGACACTTATCAGTGGGACGCGTTCCGTCGACCGTGATCGAGTTCACCCGGGCGACGTACGACGCCGTCGTGGCGCATGCCCGCGAGGGGGATCCAGCGGAGGTCTGTGGAGTGTTGGTCGGACACCGTGGCACTGACGGGGATCCGAGCGTGGTCACCCGGACGTACGAAACCGAGAACGTCGCCGAGCGGCCGAAAACCCGGTACCGGATCGACCCGGAGGCCCAGCTGGAAGCCATCGAAGCGGCCGAGGGAAACGGACTCGACGTGGTTGGGTTCTATCACTCACACCCCGCGGGACCGCCGTCGCCAAGCGACATCGACATCGGGCGCGCGACGTGGCCCGGCTACTCCTACGTGATCTGCGCGCTGGATGGGTTCCCGTTCGTCGGCTCCTGGCGATGGACTGGGGAGGATCGTCGGTTCGAACAGGAGACGGTCGGGGTGCGCGACGAGGAGTAGGCACGGCCCGAGTCAGGTCGGGGCCGACGGTAACCGCCGGGTAAATGCCCCCCGAGGCCGTAGGGGGGACCGGACCCGATGACACCCGAGCGTACGGACCCCGAGGCGAACCCCGAACCGAACGAGGGAGCCGACGGTCCGCCAGCGGACGGCGACCCCGTCACCCTCGAGGAGATCCCGACGGACCACCCCATCGTGTTGTTCGACGGCGTGTGTAACCTCTGTAACGGCGTCGTCTCCTTCCTGATACCGCGGGATCGGACGGGGCGACTCAGGTTCGCCTCGCTGCAGTCCCCGGTCGGGCAGACGTTGTTGGAACACCACGGTTTCCCGACCGAGGGGTTCGACTCGTTCGTCCTCGTCGACGGGGGCCGGACCTACACCAAATCGAGCGCGGCGATCCGGATCGCGGAGCTGCTGGGTTGGCCGTATCGAGCCGGAACCCTCGGTCGGATCGTGCCGAAGTTCCTCCGCGACCGACTGTACGACGTAGTCGCGAGCAACCGGTACGACTGGTTCGGCCGCAAGGACCAGTGCATGATCCCCGACGAGGACGTCAGCGACCGGTTCCTCTCCTGATCGCCTCCGGTGCGGATCCGATCGAGCCGGGCTCGCCCGTAGATGCCGCGCCGCGACCGATCGCGAAAAGGGTTAGTCCCACACGTCGGTATCGGTGGGTATGCACGCTCGAACGCGCGTCCGAACGGAGGGTCGCTGACGTGGTCGAGGAAGTGACGCCGGCGGAAGTCAACGAACGCGTTTCGGACGGGGACGTCCGCGTGATCGACACCCGGCCGCCGGCGCAGTTCGAACGGGGCCACATTCCCGGCGCGATCAACGTCCCGCTGGGGGAGCTCCCGTCCGAGGTCCCCCGGATGGAGTGGGACGACACCGACGTGGTCTGTGCGTGTCCGATCGGTCAGTCATCCAAACAGGCGGCGATGCTCATCAGCAGCTACGAGGCCGTCGACGACGACGTCCTCGTCGCGAGCATGGCCGGCGGCTACGAGGAGTGGGAGTTCGAACTGGAAACCGGGACGGAACCCGACGCCTGAGGCGGATCATCGCGTGGCCGTCCCTATTGCCCGACGGGCCGTATATAAGTGCTCGCCGAACCGTTCGCGAGCGACCGTGTGTTCATCACACCGCTCGACGGGTCGGATACGAACCGCTCTCGGCGGGGGTACCGGTCACGTGTGAGAGATATACGGGAGGTGAGGGATGCTGTGGTGGCGCGCCCGCGAGGTCGTCGGGCGAGCCCCGACTGCCAAGAGGGACTTCCGGTCCCTCGCTGGAGTTGCGGTCGTCCCGGAGCGAAGCGACGGGCGACCGCGACGAGGCTGGGGAGGCGTGAGGTGCGGTCCCGTTCGCTCCCGCGGTGAACTCGCGTGACTGCCGTCCGGTAGTCGCTGTGCGGGACGAGGGAGAGCAGGTCTCATCGCCGATCCGGTGGAGCCCTCACTGTCGCCGCCGTCGATCCCTTATAAATCCCCTACTGCTCTCAGCTGTTCGCTTATCAATCCCCTTCTTGGCTGGTGTATCCCATACCCGTGCGATCCGCCGTCGTCAGCCGATACGGCGGAGCCACGGCCACTGGTCCGGCCTCTTAGCTGAACCCGTCGACCGTCGCGAGCCGGTCCGATCCGGGAGTCAAGAGATCTCCCAGCAACGAGAGGGTATAAAAGGCGTTCCTCAGAACACGCCGAGGATGAACGCGAGACCCATCGCCACGAGCACCGTAGCGGTCAACAACGGCAGATACGGCGTGTACCGTTCGACCGTCTCCCGGTGACGTTCGTACCCCGCGATCAGCAGCAGCGTCGGAACGAGGATCGCGACGATGACCGCGAGGGAGTACACGAGCATCAGCTCCAAACAGAAGGCGGTCCCGGCGCAGATCGCGAGGATCTGGACCGGCTCCTCGTGAGCGAACCCCAGAAGGAGCGCCGTCCACCCGAGCGCCAGCAACCCCCGATCGGCGTCCGATTCACGGAGATGGCGGTGACCACCGCCGAACAGTCGGTTTCGGATCCGGGTTAACGGTCCACGTGGCGGGGCTTCACCGGAATGGCCGTGCTCGGAGCGGTGCGCGCGCTCGGAGCCGTGGTCAGCGTTGTGCGCGTGGTCGGACTCGTGCGCGTGAGTCTGCGTATGATCGTGATCGGACTCGTGGGCGTGACTGTGATCGTGATCGGACTCGTGGGCGTGGTTGTGCCCCGTTCCGTGCCCACTGCTCCGATATTCGTGGATCCCCAGCAGAATAAGCATGGTCCCCGCGAGATACCGCATCCACGGACCTTCGGCGAACTCCGCGAAGCGGCTGAACCAGAAGTACGCCACCACGAGTGCGACGCTGCTGACGAGATGTCCGACGCCGAGAACGAGCGCTGCGATGGCCCCGTACAGCAACGTCCGCGAACGGCCCAATCCGTAGGTCGCGGCGATCGGCCACCCGTGGTCCGGGAGCACCCCGTGAATAAGCCCGATCGCGACCACGCCGACGACGAGACCGAGATCCATACCGGACCCTCCGTCGAGCCGGTATAAAGACCCTGTTAGCACCGATCCAGGGGGATCGTAATACGTCGATACGGTGGGAAACCACAGCACCCATTCTGTCTCCCTGCGAGTACTACCGTAGACTGATGCGTACCAGCTTCAACATTCCTGACGACGTGCTCGACGAGTTCGATCGGACGTGGCAGGCGGAAGGGTTCGAGTCCCGCTCGCGGGCGGTACGAGAAGCGATGCAGGAGTATATCGAGTCACACACCCAACTGGAAGCGGTGTCGGGGGATGTCACCGCCACGCTTGCGTTCGATTATCGACACGAGGACGTGATCCGCGAGCTCCACGGCGTCCAACACGACTTCCAGGACGTCATCACGACCACGAGCCACACGCACGAGGGGGACTGGTGTCTGGAGACGGTGTTCTGTCGCGGCGAGGCGGCTCGGGTCCGCGAGCTCGTGTATCGGCTTCGCGACTTCGACGCCGTAGGACGGGTGACGGTCCTCTTTCTCCGTTCCTGACTCGGCCAGCAGTGCGGGTACGGCCGATCGGCTCACGGAGCGTCCCGAAGGGTCCGTTCGGCCCGGATCGCCGACAGGTTTCTCCCCGGTGCGTCCCTCCGTTCAGGTATGAGCGATTGGACTGCCGCGGAGATGCCGCGGCTGGACGGGATGACGGTCGTGGTGACCGGCGCGAACAGCGGGCTCGGCTTCGAGGGGACCCGCGAGTTCGCCAGACGGGGCGCGACCGTCGTGATGGCCTGCCGGAGCGTCGAGCGCGGGGAAGACGCCGCCACGGAGCTCCGCGAGACGACACCGGGCGAGCTCGCGCTCGACGTTCGCGAGTGCGACCTGGCCTCGCTCGCGTCCGTCCGCGAGTTCGCCGACGGGATGGTCGCCGACTACGACGCGGTCGATATCCTGTGTAACAACGCCGGCGTGATGGCGATCCCCAGACGTGAGACCGAGGACGGCTTCGAGACGCAGCTCGGGGTGAACCATCTCGGTCACTTCGCACTCACGGGGCGGTTGTTCCCCCTGTTGACCGCCTCGGAGGGGATCGGAGACGAGGCCGAAGCGAGAGTGGTGACCCAGTCGTCGGGCGCACACGAGACGGGCGAGATGGACTTCTCGGACCTCAACTGGGAGGAGTCGTACGGCAAGTGGAAGGCGTACGGCCGGAGCAAGCTCGCGAACCTGCTGTTCGCCTACGAGCTCCAGCGACGGGTCGAGACAGCCACGCCGGACGACGGGTCACCCGCCATCCGGAGCGTCGCCTGTCACCCCGGATACACCGACACGAACCTCCAGATCAGGACCGGCGAGGCAAGCGGGAACCCACTGTTGAAAGCCGGGATGCGCGTCGCCAACGCCGTGTTGGGACAGGACGCCGCGACCGGCGCGGAGCCGATGTTGTACGCCGCGACGGCGGACGTGAGCGGCGGCGCGTACGTCGAACCCGGCGGCCTCATGAACATGCGCGGCCACCCGGTGGTGGGACGCTCGAACGACGCCTCCTACGACCGCGTGGACGCCCGTCGACTCTGGGAGTACTCCGAGGAGGCGACGGGCGTCGAGTTCCCGTTCGAGGGGTGAACTCGGCGTCTGCCCTGCCCTCAATGGAGGGTTCCTTCCCGCACGTGGGCGTCGTAGGCGAACAGCGCGTAGCCGACCGTAACGGGGCGGTATCCGGTCTCCGCCGCGAGCGCGCGGATCGGCTCGATCATCGCGACGTAGTCCGCGGCGTCGAACGACTCTTTACGGCCGTCGAGGTACCCGATCCGCTCTAACGACGCCCACACGCGGGTGTCGACGACCGCGTGTCGGTCGCCGTCGAGTGCGGCCAGCACACACGAAGCGGTCGGCGCTTTGAACCCACGCAGGCCGGCAATGAGCTGGATCTTCGAGAAGTCTCCCTCGACCGTGAGAACGTTCCGCGTCACCTCCCGACACCGCTCTTCGGGGTTGTTTCGCACGTGGTATGCGCTCCGCGTCGACGACTCGTACGCGATGTCGTACAGCTGCTCCCGGGAGAGGCAGCCCTGCTCGCGGTACGTTTCGCCGATCGACTCCAAGCGCTCGGGCAGGACGCCCTGTGTCGACGCGTAGCGGTCGAGGTTCTCGGCGACAAAGGATTCGGGATCGCCCGGGCGGTCGGCCGGCTGATCGACTGGCGGCGCGTCGGCCGAGCGGTCGGCCGAGCGGTCGGCCGATCGTTCAGCGGGTGGATCCTCGGTCATACCGGTCGATCGGTCGGCACGGAAAAAACGGCGGCGATGGACCGCTTCGATCGGTGGAGCCGCTCGAGCGGGTGTGACACTCGGATCGCACCGGTATCGATTGGGCAGTCGCTACGCGGGCAATAATACGCAGGACACGGTTCGAGAACTGTTCGTGCGGTCGGGATCGCCGATTACAGCCGAGTGAGGTTCTTCGCGCGCGGACCCTTGTCCGCTTCCTCGATCTCGAACTCTACCTCTTGGCCTTCCTCGAGGTCCGGGCCGCCGACGTCTTCCATGTGGAAGAACACGTCCTCGTCAGCGTCGTCAGTCTCGATGAATCCGTAACCGCCAGTGTCGTTGAAGAAGTCGACCTTGCCTGTCGCCATCGCACCTGCACAAACGCGTAACCGGGACATAAGTGTTGTGTGTACGGCCACGAGTGGCTTCGGAAAGCCACGAATATCGTGCTTACACACGTTCTACTGTCATTATTCGAGAAATCGAACGTGAACCCGAACCCTCGCCGAGTGTTGCCGGCGAACCCGTCGAGACGACGGTCGTATTCGGGCCCCTGTCGACCACCGTGTAGCACCGAGGTTTGGACGGATCGACGCTTCAGATTTGAAAGTCCCAGTGGGTGAAAAGCAGAGGTATCGTAACCACAATCCGCATGAGTAGGGGGCCCGTAGAACATACATAATGAGCACCCGCACCGCACACCTCGAGATCGGTGGGATGTCCTGCTCGACCTGTTCGGGCACGGTCACGGAAGCCCTCGAATCCCTCGACGGTGTCGAGACGGCGTCGGTCAACTTCGCGACCGACGAGGGAACCGTGGAGTACGACTCCGATCGCGTCGCGCTCGCGGCGGTGTACGACGCCGTGCGTGACGCGGGGTACGACCCGGTCTCCGAGACCGCGACGGTCGGGATCGGCGGGATGTCCTGTTCGACCTGTGCCGCGACCAACGAGGACGCGATCGGCGGGGTCCACGGCGTCATCGACGTCGACGTCAACGCCGCCACCGACGAGGCGCGGGTGGAGTACAACCCGGTCGACACGGACCTCGCTGCCGTGTACGACGCGATCGACGACGCCGGCTTCGATCCGGTTCGGGAGGCGAGTGTAAGTGACGGGGCCGACGGGACGCGTGCCGGCGACCACGCCGGTGGTGGCCGAACGGGCGACGACGCCCGGCAAAGCGCGGCGGAACGGGAGCTCGCCCGCCAGCGACGCCTCGTCATCGGCGGCGGCGTCCTCACCGTTCCGTTCTGGTACCTGATGGGCGGGATGTTCGGGCTGTACGGGGTCCCCGAGTCGCTCGCCGGCGTCGAGATGGGGTGGATCGAGTTCGCGGTCGCGACGGTGCTGATGGGGACGCTCGGAAAGGAGTTCCTCGCCGGTGCGTGGCGCGCGTGGTCGAACGCCCGCGACGTCAACATGGACACGCTGGTGGCGATCGGCACCTCCGCCGGCTATCTGTTCAGCACGGCCGTCCTCCTCGGCCCGCTCGTCGGCTACCCCCTCGTCGGGGACTTCTACTTCGAGGCGGTCGCGTTCATCCTCTGGTTCATCACCGTCGGCAACTGGTTGGAGGCGCGCTCGAAGGCCCGCGCGAGCGACGCGCTCCGCGAGCTCCTCCGGATGAGCGCCGACGAAGCCACACTCGTCGACGACGACGGCACCGAGCGAACGGTTTCCGCCGACGAGATCCGGGTCGGCGACACGATGAAGATACGACCGGGGGAGAAGGTTCCCACCGACGGCGTCGTGATCGACGGCGAGAGCGCAGTCGACGAGTCGATGCTCACCGGCGAATCGGTCCCGGTCGAGAAGGGACCGGGCGACGAGGTGGTTGGCGCGACCGTCAACGAGAACGGCGTGCTCGTCGTCGAGGCGACGAAGGTCGGGAAGGACACCGCGATCCAGCAGATCGTCGAGCGGGTTCGCGAGGCGCAGTCGCGCCAGCCGGACATCCAGCGACTCGTCGACAGGGTATCGGGCGTGTTCGTTCCGGTCGTCATCGCCAACGCGCTGTTGTGGGCGGCCGTGTGGGCGCTGTTCCCCGAGACGCTCGCCGCGTTCGTGAACTGGCTCCCGCTGTGGACGCCGGTCGGCGGCGGCCCGGTCGCCGGCGGCGTGAGCGTCCTGGAGTTCTCGATGGTGGTGTTCGCCTCCGCGGTGCTCATCGCGTGTCCCTGCGCGCTGGGGTTGGCCACCCCGGCGGCGACGATGGTCGGTTCGACCATCGCCGCGACCAACGGCGTCCTGTTCAAGGGCGGTGATATCCTGGAGCGCGTCCGCGACGTCGACGTCGTCGTGTTCGACAAGACCGGCACGCTCACCCACGGCGAGATGGCGCTGACGGACGTGGTCCCGTTCGATGACGGCGAGCCGGTTCCCGATCGAACGATGGGATCGGAGGCTCCGGACGCGACCCCCGACGGCGGCGTCGCCGTCGGAGACCATGACGACCCGGCGGTCGACGACCCCGCGATCGACGATCCGACGGCCGACGATCCGATGGCTGACGACCCCGTCACGGAACCGGTTACGGACGCCGAAGCGCGACTCCTCCGGGCGGCCGCGGCCGCCGAGTCCGGCAGCGAACACCCGCTCGGCCGAGCGATCGTGGAGGGGGCCCGTGAGCGTGGAATCTCGATCGAGGACCCCGACGCGTTCGAGAACGTCCCCGGCCACGGGATCGAGGCGACGATGCCCGTCGGCGAGGTGCTCGTCGGAAACCGGGCGCTGCTCCGGGAACACGGCATCGACCTCGCGTCCGCGGAGGCGACGATGGAACGGCTCGAACGCGAGGGGAAGACCGCGATGCTCGTCGCCGTCGACGGCGAGCTGGTCGGCGTGCTCGCGACCGCGGACACCGTCCGCGAGAGCGCCCGCGAGACCGTCCAGGAGCTCCGCGACCGAGGTATTCGGGTGTCGATGCTCACCGGGGACAACGAGCGGACTGCCCGCGCCGTGGCCGAGCAGGTCGGGATCGATCCGGACCGGGTGCGCGCAGAGGTCCTCCCCGAAGACAAGGCGGACGCGATCGACGCGATCCAGGCGGACGGAAGCCGCGCGGTGATGGTGGGCGACGGCGTCAACGATGCGCCCGCGCTCACGACCGCGCACGTCGGGATCGCCATCGGCTCGGGGACGGACGTGGCGATCGAGTCCGCGGACGTGACGCTGATGCGTGACGACCCGCGGGACGTGTTGAAGGCGCTCCGGATCTCGGAGGCGACGATCACGAAGGTACGACAGAACCTGTTCTGGGCGTTCGCATACAACGCGACGCTGATCCCGGTCGCGTCGCTCGGGCTGTTGAACCCGGCGCTCGCCGGGTTCGCGATGGCCGGCTCCTCGGTGTCGGTGATGACGAACAGTCTCGCGTTCCGCCGCTGGACTCCCGATTCTGATTACCACTTCCTGCTCGCACGGCCGTTCTACCGGCTGTTCGGGTGAGAACGGCGATCAGCCGAGGGTCGTCACTCCCGCGTCGCCGTCGGGCCTTCGAGCCGTCACTCCCGCGTCGCCGTCGGGCCTTCGAGCCCCCGGAGGACCGCCGCGGTCGTCCGGATCCCGTTCTCGAAACAGTCCAGGTCCAGATGCTCGTTCGGCGAGTGGTTCCCTTGGTCGTGGTTGGCGTACGGGACGACCAGTATCGGGACGTCGGAGAGCGCGTCCAACGTTCGGAAGTAGGCGGCCGGAAGGCTCCCGCCGAGCACCGGCAGCTCGATCGGTGACGCTCCCCAGACGGACTCGAGCGCGTCCGCAACGACCGTCGCTTCGGGGGCGTCGACCGGCGTTTTCACGGGCGGGAACGTGCTCCGCTTCGTGACCGTCAACTCCGGGTTCACTGCCAACAGGTGGTCACGGATCGCCTCGAACACCGCGTCCGGGACCTGGTTCGGAACCAACCGACAGTCGAGCTTCGCGGACGCCTCGTTCGGCAGAACCGTTTTCATCCCCTCGCCTTGGTATCCCCCGGAAAGCCCGTTTATCGTCATGGTCGGGCGCGTGAGCAGCTGCTCGTAGTACGGTACCTCGCCGGCGAGCCGCGAGAGGCCGAGCTCCTCGCGGATCTCGTCGCCATCGTCGGGGATCGCGGCCACCAGCTCGCGGTCGCCGTCGGTTACCTCGATCCCGTCGTGAAAGCCGTCAACGGTGATCTCGTCGGTTCCATCGGCCCGCATCGACGAGAGCCCCGCGACGAGCTCGTTCGTCGCCGCCGGAACCGGCCCCCCGAAGTTGCCCGAGTGGAGGTCCGTGTTCGCCGTTCGGCATTCGACCTCGAACGCGAGCACGCCGCGGTTACCGTAGATGAGCGTCGGGACGCCCCGTCTGCCGGCCCCGGAGTCGTCCCCCGTCGTCCCG
Organism: Halorubrum tibetense; assembly: GCF_042661865.1. GTDB lineage: Archaea > Halobacteriota > Halobacteria > Halobacteriales > Haloferacaceae > Halorubrum > Halorubrum tibetense. The sequence goes on along the minus strand of NZ_JBHSWW010000050.1, from coordinate 2,431 downwards.
GAGTTGTCCCCCATCGCCCCGGAGTCGCCCGTACTCGCTTCGTCGCCGTCGAGAACGGGCCGGGCAACCGCGTGTCGCGGGCCGTCGGCGACGTACACGAGGTCGACATCGGCGAGTACGTCCGGGTCGTCGCGGAGATACGCCCGGAATCCGGCGCTCCCGCTCTCCTCCCCGCCCTCGATCAGGAGCTTCACCCGGACGTCGGGCACGGCGTCCGCGGCGCGGAGGGCATCGACGGCGAACGCGTGTGCGATGAACTGTCCCTTGTTGTCGCCGGCACCGCGGGCGTATATCGCGCCGTCGCGAACGGTCGGCTCGAAGGCGGGCGAGTCCCACTCGTCGGGATCGCCGGGCGGCTGGACGTCGTAATGGCCGTAGAACAGTACCGTCGGCACGTCCGCTCCGGGTTCCCGTCCCGCCCCGTCACGAGCGTCGGCCCCGGCGGGGTCGAACTCGGCGTACACCAGCGGATGCCGGTCCGTTTCGACCCGCGTCGCCCGGAACCCGGCAGCCTCGACCGTGTCGACCACGAGAGCCGCGGCGGCGTCCATCCCCTCCCCGGTCGTCGAGACGCTCGGCTGGGCCAACAGGTCGAACAGCCGCTCGCGGTACCCGTCGAGCCGGTCGTCTATCACGTCGCTGATCGCGCGGTCGTGGCTCATGGTCGCGAGGCCGCGGGCGACCCTCCTCGTCCTTGTGGTTGCGGCATAGCAGAACGACGAAGCGACCCGGTGTCGCGGACCGACGGGGAACGCGGAGTCGACCCGATCGTTCACCGAAACGACAAGGTGACCCCGGCTCGAACCGGTTCACATGGATACCCTCCTGGTCGTCGGCGGTAGCGGGTTCATCGGGCGGGCGATCTGCCGGCTCGCGGTCCGCGAGGGCCACGAGGTCCGGAGCGTTTCGCGGGGCGGGCGTCCCGAGACGGACGCCCCGTGGGCCGACGAGGTCTCGTGGACCAGCGCGGACCTGTTCCGACCCGACGCGTGGCGCGGCCGGCTCGACGGCGTCGACGCGGTCGTCCACTCCGTCGGGATCATCTCCGAGTCGGCCACCGCGGGGGTGACGTTCGAGCGCGTCAACGGGGACAGCGCGATCATCACGGCGCTGGAGGCGGAGCGGGCGAGCGTCGACACGTTCGTCTTCTGCTCCTCCTCGGTGAAGCCGCCCGGCGTCCGGAACGCGTACCTGACAGCGAAACGCCGGGCGGAAACCGCGATCGCCGACCTCGACGTCGACAACGTGACGATCCGGCCCGGCCCGGTGTACGGCCCCGAACAGCCGCATTTCCCAACGCCCGTGAACACGCTGTTACGGTTCATCGCCTCCGTCGACCCGCTGGCCGACCGGTTGGGCGAATCGCGTCCACTCCACGTCGACACGGTCGCGCGGGCCGCGTATCGGACCGCGCTCGATCCCGGGGAGTCGCTGCTCGACGTCGACGACATCCGGACGCTGGGGCGGTAGCAGCGGACCTCGCCGGTGGTCGGGACCCGTTCGGCAGTCGCAGCTCCCGCACCCACGTTCCGTTCGCCGCTTCCTTCCCAACCCGTGCCGCCGCCTCCCGAAGCGTTAGGGGGGTCCCACCCTACAACGCTGACGGAGCCGACCGTGGGCAACGACGACGCGCGGGTCGACATGACGACGGGGGCGATACCGCCGAGGCTGTTCAGCCTCGCGTGGCCGCTCGTCCTCGGAAACCTGCTCCAGACGCTGTACAACCTCGCGGACATGTTCTGGGTCGGCCGGGTGAGCACGGAGGCGGTCGCGGCCGTCTCGCTCATGTTCCCGCTGTCGTGGCTGTTCGTCTCGACCGCGATGGGACTCACGGCGGCGACGATCGCCCTCGTCTCGCAGTACGTCGGTGCCGGCGATGACCGCCGTGCCGACGAGGTCGTCGCCCAGACCGTGTTGCTCGCGACGGTCGTGTCCGTCGTCCTCGCGCTCGTCGGGTTCGCGACCCGTCACTGGCTGTTGTACTGGATCGGCGCGCGCGACGCGGTGTTCGTCGAGGCGCTCGCGTACATCGAGGTGATCTTCTTGACCCTCCCGCTCACCTTCCTCTTTTTCGCGTTCCGGTCTTCACTACAGGGAGCCGGCGACACGAAAACCGCGATGTGGCTGGTGGCGATCTCGGCGGGGATCAACATCGTCATCGATCCCTTCTTCATCCTCGGCTGGGGGCCCTTCCCCGCGCTCGGGACGCAGGGGGCCGCGGTCGCGACGCTTTTGGCCCGGCTGTTCGCCACCGCGATCGGGATCTGGATCCTGCTCAAGGGTGACTGGGGTGTGAAGCTGTACGTCCGTGATCTGAAGCCGAACCCGATGCTGTTACGGAAGCTGATAGACGTCGGCTACCCCGCGACGCTCGACGGGTGGGCGCGGTCGTTCGCGGCGGTCGCGATGGCCGCGCTCGTCGCGCGCTTCG
>NZ_JBHSWW010000049.1:0-13713 GCF_042661865.1 Halorubrum tibetense | reverse complement strand
CTCGCGAGGTCGGCGTCGGTTCGGGCGACGGCCTCGTGGGCTGCACGGGTGTACGCGAGGTCGACGACACCGGTCGCGACGCTCCCGGCACGCGCGACCCCCGGAGCGAGCAGTTCGACACCGGTCGCGGCGGTCGACGCCTCGTAGGCGGCGAACGCGTCGGTTTCGCCGGCCAGTTCGAGCCAGTACACGGGACTCCGTCCGGCCGCCCGCCGCATGAGCGTAGCGGATCCGAGCGACGGAACACGGCGGGACCCCGTGAGACGGGACGGTCGGATCGGTGCCGACAACCTTTTTACTCTTTTAAATCAGTATTTATGTAGTGATGGCCGATCCGAAGGATACGATCTCGATAGAGAACGTCGTTGCCTCGACCGGGATCGGACAGGAGCTCGATCTCCAAAGCGTCGCGATGGACCTCGAGGGGGCCGACTACGACCCCGAACAGTTCCCGGGACTCGTCTACCGGACCGCGGAGCCGAAGTCCGCGGCGCTGATCTTTCGATCCGGGAAGATCGTCTGTACCGGCGCGAACTCCACCGAGGCGGTTCACGAGAGCCTCGGGATCGTCTTCGAGAAGCTCCGGGCGCTACAGATCCCGATCGACGATGACCCCGAGATCACGGTCCAGAACATCGTCACGTCGGCCGACCTCGGCGAGAGCCTCAACCTCAACGCGATCGCGATCGGACTCGGACTGGAACACATCGAGTACGAGCCCGAGCAGTTCCCCGGGCTCGTGTACCGGATCGACGATCCGGACGTGGTCGCGCTGCTGTTCGGCAGCGGGAAGCTCGTGATCACCGGCGGTACCGACCCCGACGACGCCCGCGAGGCGGTGGACGTCATCGTCGAAGAACTGGACGGACTCGGCTTACTGGCCTGACTCGCGGGCGCGATCGACGCCGAACACACAGCGAACGCCACGTCCAGACGAACCCCGCCCGACCCAGCGAACGCCATGAGTCCCGTCGGACGGCCGTAGCCGGACCGGACCGATCCCGCGGTCCCTTTTAGGTCGTGGCACGTACCACCGGTATGTCCGTGGTGACCGCACAGACGGCGACGCCGACGGCGGTGTTGGGAACGACCGTCCTGTTCGCGCTGTTCCTCTCGCTCACCGCACACCTCGCCGCCCGCAACGTCCTCGATGGGGCCGATCCGCGACGGGCGCTGTACGTCGGGCCGCTACCGGCGGTCGTCGGGGTCGTCGGCGGCGCGTTCGCCATCCCGACCGCGGTGACGGTTCCGGTCGCGCTCGCGATCGACGCCGCGATGTTCCGCTGGAGCTATGAGATCGAGAGTCGTCGAGTACTCGCCGCCGTGACAGCCGTCCACGTCGTCGTGACCGTGCTCCTCGGCGTCGTCCTTGGCGGGATCACGCTCCTACTCGCGACCAGGCCGGGATAACCGTCGTTCCGGCGGTTGCCCCGCCCACGACGAGGTACGGCGACCGCGGGTTTCGGAATCGCCGGTCACGACTCACGGCGTCGGCGGATCACCGTCGTAGGCGTCGTGGTCGCCGTAGAAGTTCAGCATGGCGAACTTCAGCTTCTCCGGGTCGACGTCGAGTAGCTCCTCGCGCTCCTCGGGCGGGAACGCGCCCCGGACGGAGTATTTCCCCATATCCGCGGTCGTGTATCGGCGATCAGCGAGGATCCGGACGCCGAAATCGTCGGGGCCGCGGACAACGCGGCCGACTGCCTGGCGGGTCTTCCGGATCGTAGGGATCTCGACGGCGTACGCCCATCCCGGATCGCGGGCGCGGTCGCGGTCGGCGAACGCCCGGTCGTACGCCTCCTGGACCGCTTCCATCCGGTCCGAGAGGTGCGGATACGGCACGCCGACGACGACGACCGTCCGGGCGTCGTCGGCGTCGAAGCTCACGCCCTCCGCGAGCGTCCCCCACAGCGAGGTGAACAGCGTCCCGTTCTCGCTCGCGACGAACTCCCGTCGAAGCCGCTCCTCGTCCGTGCCCGAGCCGTCGAGAAACAGCGATCCGAGATCCGCGTCGGCGACCCCGGAATCGCCGCCGAGTCGTTCGTAGTACCGCTCCGCCTCGCCGTACGACGGAAAGAAGGCGAGCGTGTTCCCCGGGGTGAACCGGATCGCGTCGCGTAACAGGCCGGCGACCGCTTCCTGCGTCTCGGGGTCGTTACGTTCGGACGCGAACAGCGGCGGGATATCGACCGCGAACGTCCGTCGGTTCCTCTCGGGGTACGCCATCCCGTACGCGAGCGTGGCGACGTCCTCCAGTCCGAGCACGTCCTCCGTCACGTCGAACGGGCGGAGCGTCGCGCTCATCAGGACTGAAGCCGCGACCTCGTCGAACAGCGCCGACGTGACCGACCGCGGGATACAGGTGTACAGCTCCGCGCGGCCGTACACCTCGTCCGTCCCGGCGTCGCGGCGCACCGAGACGACCGGGTACTGGCCGAGTGCGGTCCCTTCCTCCATCCACGTCGCGACGAACCGGGCCGCCTGGAGGGTGGCCGACTCCTTTCGGCTCGTCGTCTCGCCCTCACGGTACTGTCGTTCGTACTCCTCGTCGAGCGCCCCTCCGAGCTGGACGGCGAGCTCGGTCTCGGTATCGATCCCCCGCCCCGCGTACCGGTCGAGGAACGCCATGGTGAGATCGTCGCGGCGGTTGTCGTTGGCGACGGAGACGTCCTCCCAGTTCTCTCCGACCCCTTCGCGCGCGCCGAAACCGAGGGCGTCGTCGTACGTGTCGACGAGCGCGTCCCGGAACGCGGTGAGCACGTTCTCGGCGGCTGCCGCGCGGGAGTCGTCGCTGTCGGCGAGCTCTTCAACCGCCGAGTCGAGCGTGTTCTCCGTGAGCGTTCGAGTCGCGTGCTCGCGGGCGGCGTCCTCGACGTTGTGCGCCTCGTCGAACACCGTGACGATGTCGGCGGGATCACGGTCGATCCAGCGGAAGAACTGCTCGCGGATGTTCGGGTCGAGGAGATGATGGTAGTTACAGACGACCAAGTCGACGCCCTCCATCCCCTCTTTCAACAGCTCGTACCCACAGAGGTCGCGCTCGTCGGCGTACGCGTACACGTCGTCGGGCGTGCGGACGTCCTCGAACAGCCACCCGAAGAACTCGTCGGTGTCGCGGGTGAGGTTGTTGTGATAGTGCTCACACACGTTCGCCGTCTCGAACTCGTCGAGCTCGCCCTCGACGTCGTCGAGCTCCTCCATGATCGCTTCGCGGGCCTCCGCAGCCCCCGCATCGCCCTCGCGACTCTCCGCGAGCAGCTCGCGCTGGCGCGCTTCCAGCTCGGCGACATCACGTTCGGTCTCGACGAGGTCACGGGTCGTATCGCGGAGTGTCTGACACTCCTGATAGTCGACGTCGATGTGACACATCGACGACTTCCCTTTGAACACGACCGCGCGGATCGGCTCGGTGCGGGTGATCGCCCGCGCGTCCTCGACGAACTGTCGCATCTGCTGGTGGACGTTCGTCGTGATGACGACCGTCCGATCGTGTTCGCGCGCGTGATCGAGCGCCGGCACGAGCGCCGAGAGGGTCTTCCCCGTCCCGGGCGCGCCCTCGAACAGCACGTCCTGGCCCCGGTCCAGGGCGTTGGCGATGCGGTCCATCGCCTCGCGCTGGTTCGGGTACGGCTCCTCGTACGGGAAGAACCGAAGATGCGACGACTCTGACACGGGTTCCGGTTCGTCGTCACCGCTCAAAAGGAGTCGGGTACCTCGGCGGAAGTGGAACGTGGCGGCCCTCCTCGTCGCTGGGGTCGGCCTCGGTCGCCGGGACGACGGCTCCGACCCGAGTCTCGTCGCCTGACCGTGGCGGAACGCGATGGACTCCGTCGCCGACTATGGGCGAGCGGGAGACGAGAACACGTCCGGTTATACGATGTCAGCTCCAAGGAGTCCCGTGGACGACTCCCCTGGGCCTCGACCGGAGTTACGTGCGGCGCTCGAAACGACACTCACCGCGGACGTCGGGTCGTTTCGTGAGACGGTCGACCGGCTCGGGACGGAACACGGATTCGGCACGGAACAGCTCACCACGACACCGGACACGTTCGATCCGAAAGGGGGCGTCACGGGCATGTCGGTTCGCGACCGGGAACTCGTGTGGCGTGCCTGGACGCTGGAGGCCGCGCCGATCGGGGTCGTACTCACCGGCCCGGCGTACCAGGACAATCCGGTGGTATACGCGAACCGCGCCACGTGCCGGCTCACCGGCTACTCCTTGTCGGAGTTGCGGGGCGGGAACCTCCGGCGACTACAGGGCTCTCGAACCGATCCCGATCCGGTCGGGACGCTTCGGGAAGCGATCCGCGGCTGGAGCAGCGTCACGGTCGAACTATATAATTACCGTGCCGACGGCACCCCGTTCGTCAATCGGGTCTCGATCGTTCCCGTTTCGGACGCCGACGGAACCGTGCAACACTGGTTCGGGTTACAGGCGGCCGTCCCGGACGAGGAGAGCGCGTCCGGCGTCCGTGTGCCATGTTCTCGCGACTAATCCCTTTGATTTGAAATTTAGAGTATATAAACTCTGGTGACACCGGTGTTACCAGCGCACGACCGAGGTAGGTATTCATGCCGACCCGGCGAGCTCCCAGCCGTTATGGCAACCGAAACCGCGACGGCAGCGAACGTATCGACGGAAACGGGCGACTGGCAGGCCGGCGTCGCCGGCGGACTGGTCGGGGGACTCGTGTTCGGTGCGATGATGTCGGTGATGACACCGCCCGTACTGGAGATGGGGATCCCGGCGATGTACGGGATCGAGGGTCCCGCCGGCGCTATCGGGTGGGCGATCCACATGTCCCACGGCGCGGTCATCGGGCTCGGGTTCGCGGCGATCGCGGGCCTGAAGCCGGACGTGAGCGAGTCGATCGGAACGAGCCTCGGCGTCGGCGCGGGCTACGGCCTCCTCGTCTGGGTCGCGCTCGCGGTGGTCGTGATGCCGATCTGGCTGGGCGCAGTCGGGTTCGGCGGCGCGCCACCGCTCCCGAACATCGGCGTCGAAAGCCTCGTTGGCCACGTCGTCTACGGCGTCGTCCTCGGCGGCGTCTACGCCGCGGTCGCGAACTGAGCGCCGCCGTACACGCCGGTCCGTCACCCCGCTTTTTAACCGGTCACGGCGTAGACGAGTAGCAACGAATGTTCGACGAGATCCTAGAGAAGTTCGAAGGATCACCAAGCCAGCAGGCCGTCATCAGACTGTTCTTGGAGCGCGGATTCTCCGTCAACGAGGAGGGACGGGTCGTTTCGGGCGGGATCGAGATCCCGTACACCGGGATCGCCCGCGAGCTCGACGTCGATCGGCGCGTCGTCGACTCGACGACGGACGCGATCCTCGCCGACCCCGAACTGAAACGGATCTTCACCAACATCTCTTCGGTGCCGAGCCTGATGGATCTGGCTCCCGTCCTCGATCTGACCGTCCTCACGATCGAGGTGGCGTCCGCCGGGGAGGCCGGGATCGTCGCCGAGGTGACGGGGATCCTTGCGGACCACGGCGTCTCGATCCGCCAAGTGTTGAGCGAGGACCCGGAGTTCACCGACGACCCCAAACTGTACGTGATCACCGACGCGGACCTCTCCGGGGAGCTGCTCGTCGAGATCCGGGAGCTGTCGTACGTTCGCCGCGTAGGCTTCTGATCGCGGGACGGTCCCCGCGTCGAAGGAGGCCGACCGTTTGGAACGGGTACCGACTCGTCGTCCGGTTTCGGGTCCCGACCGTCGTTCGGTTCCGTGTCTAGCCGTCGCTTCGCGTCTCCCCGTTGCCTCGCCTCTTCCCGTCGTTCCGCGGATTACCGTCGCTCCGCGGATTCCCGTCGCCTTGGCTCTTCCCGTCTTCAGTTTCGCGCCGAGACCGATCGGCGGAACCGGTGTGGTGCCTTATGAACGAAGACGAGCCAATCGAGGACGTCGACGGGTGAATTTTTACTTTCACTAGGGTGTTAACCAGGCTTTATATCCGAAGGGGAACAACGGTCGTGTACATGCCAGAAGACGAACTCGAGGACCTTCCCGGAGTCGGCCCCGCGACCGCGGACAAACTCGTCGAAAACGGATTCGAGAGCTACCAGTCGATCGCCGTCGCGAGCCCCGGCGAGATGTCGAACACGGCCGACATCGGCGAGTCCTCGGCCGCCGACATCATCAACGCCGCCCGTGACGCCGCCGACGTCGGCGGCTTCGAAACCGGCGCGACCGTGCTCGAACGCCGTCAGGAGATCGGCAAGCTCTCCTGGCAGATCGACGAGGTCGACGACCTCCTCGGCGGGGGTATCGAGACCCAGTCGATCACCGAGGTGTACGGCGAGTTCGGGTCAGGGAAGTCGCAGGTGACCCACCAGATGGCCGTCAACGTCCAGCTCTCGAAGGAAAACGGCGGCCTCGAAGGCGGCTGTATCTTCGTCGACTCCGAGGACACGTTCCGGCCGGAGCGGATCGACGACATGGTCCGCGGCCTCGATGACGAGATCCTCGCCGACGAGATGGAGCGGCGCGAGATCGAGGGGACACCGAGCGACGAGGAGGCGATGGAGGAGCTGGTCGCCGCGTTCCTCGACCAGATCCACGTCGCGAAAGCGTTCAACTCCAACCACCAGATCCTCTTAGCGGAGAAGGCGAAGGAGCTCGCGGGCGAACACGAGGAGAGCGAGTGGCCCATCCGGATCGTCTGTGTGGACTCGCTCACCGCCCACTTCCGCGCGGAGTACGTCGGCCGTGGCGAGCTCGCCGACCGCCAACAGAAGCTGAACAAACACCTCCACGACCTGATGCGGATCGGCGACCTGTTCAACACCGCCATCCTCGTCACCAACCAGGTCGCCTCGAACCCTGACTCCTACTTCGGCGACCCGACACAAGCGATCGGCGGAAACATCCTCGGACACGCCTCCACGTTCCGGATGTATCTCCGGAAATCGAAGGGGAACAAGCGGATCGTCCGTCTCGTCGACGCGCCGAACCTCGCCGACGGCGAGGCCGTGATGCGTGTCGAGGGTGCCGGCCTGAAACCGGAGTAGTCGGGATCGCGGAACGAGCGACGCGTCGTGAGAAACGCTTTACGAACGTCAATTTCCGCCGATATCGCTTGAGACACCCGATATCGCCGGTTTCGAACCGTGTACGCGATATCGGACGCACCGCCGATTGCAATTTTCGCCAGTAATCGGCGCGCCCGGAGTCGAGCGGGCCGATATCGAGTAGTCTGGCAGTAATTGACGGGAAGACAACAACACGTTCGTCCGGTTTTATCGCAACTATTGCCGGATCGTCGTCGGGAGAACGACCTTATATACCATCCATCCATCCTTATATTGGACGAGTTCAGTATTATTAGGTCTCTTTGTTGTGAAACCCAACTCGAACGTTTATATATTCGTATTCCCCGCAGTCGATACGTGATTCAACACATGAACACGAGCGAAACTGGCTGTCTAGAAGACATGCGTTCAGTTGAGGTGGTGTGGTCGTGACGACCGGCGTACTGGCGACGGTGGACCCGAGCGTCCTCGTGGAGGGGATCAACCTGATGTGGGTCGCCGTGGTCTGTTTCCTCATCTTCTTCATGCACGCTGGCTTCGCGATGCTGGAGGCAGGGCAGGTGCGTGCGAAGAACGTCGCGAACCAGCTGACGAAGAACTTACTGACGTGGGGTGTCGGGATCATCGTCTACTTCCTGATCGGCTTCGGTATCGAGGGGATCATTGGGGGCGGCGGCGTCTCCGTCGATGCACTCACGGCCGCCCTGACGGCGTCTGACGCCGGCTGGATCGGCTGGTTGTTCGGTGCCGTCTTCGCGATGACGGCAGCGACCATCGTCTCCGGTGCGGTCGCCGGCCGTGCGAAGCTTCGTGCATACGTCGCGTACGTGATCGCCATCTCGGCGATCATCTACCCGGTCGTCGCGGGGATCACCTGGGGCGGCGGGTTCCTCGCCGACCTCGGCTTCACGGACTTCGCCGGCGGCATGATCGTTCACGGTGTCGGCGGTATCGCCGGCCTGACGGCGGCGTACATGCTCGGGCCGCGCATGGACCGCTACGCCGAGGACGGTTCAACGAACGTCATTCCCGGACACTCGATGACGTTCGCGGTGCTCGGAACGCTCGTGCTGGCGTTCGGCTGGTACGGGTTTAACGTCGGGACGACCGCGACCGTCTTCGCGGTCGAGGACGGCGCGCTCACGCTCGACGGCTTCGCGGTGGTCGGTCGCGTCGCGATGGCGACGACGGTCGGGATGGCCGCCGGCGCCATCGGGGCGGCGATCGGGTCGCTGTACCTCACGAAGAAGGTCGACACGCTGTACGTCGCGAACGGGCTCCTCGCCGGGCTCGTCGCGGTCACCGGTATCGCCGACCTCGTCACCTGGTGGGGCGCCATCCTGGTCGCGCTGATCTGCGGCCTCCAGCTCCCCCTCGTCTTCGAGTTCGTCTCCGACAAAATGAAGATCGACGACGTCTGTGCGGTGTTCCCGGTCCACGGCTCCGCGGGCGTCATCGGCGTCTTGGCGCTTCCGTTCGTCCACGTCAACGGCTTCTCCATGGACCTCCTCGTCTCGCAAGTCATCGGGGTCGTCGTCATCACCGCGTGGACGGTGCTCGCGACGGGGGCCGTCTTCGGGGCGTTCAAGGCCGTCGGGCAGGCCCGCGTCACTCCTGAACACGAACGCGACGGGCTTGACGTCAGCGAACACGGCGTCGATACGTACCCCGAGTTCGGCAAGCCGAGCGTCGCGACCGACGGCGGCTCCTCCGTCGTCGACACCACCGAGGGCTCCCCGCGCGCCGACGGCGGCGAGGAAGCCGGCTCCGAGATCAAGATGGTCACCGCGGTCGTCCGTCCGGACAAGCTCGGAGCGATCAAACAGGCGCTCGCGGAGATCAACGCGCCCTCGCTCACCGTGACGAACGTCTCCGGTCGCGGGAGCCAGCCCGCGAAGAAGGGGCAGTGGCGCGGCGAGGAGTTCACGGTCGACCTCCACCAGAAAGTGAAAGTCGAGGTCGTGGTCGCCGACATCCCGGCCGACGAGGTCGCCGAGGCGATCGCCGACGCCGCCAAGACCGGCGAGCCGGGCGACGGAAAGGTGTTCATCCTCCCGGTCGAGGACGCCATGCAGGTGCGGACCGGGGCGACCGGGCCGGAGGCGGTCTGAAACACGGTCGAATCCACTGCCCGCGTGATCGGGGGGATCGACGCGAACCGAATAACGCGAACCGAATAACGCGAACTGAACGACGCTCGCGATCGGCGTCGAACCGCCCGGGCGACCGGGTTGCCAACGACTATTATTCCGGCGACGCAACCGACGCACATGGATCACGAACGCTCCCGTGAGCTGTACGACCGGGCGCTGTCGGTCATGCCGGGCGGAGTCAACTCCTCGGTCCGTGCGACGATGCCGCACCCGTTCTTCATCGAGCGGGGCGACGGCGGCCACGTGATCGACGCGGACGGTAACCGATACATCGACTGGGTGATGGGGTACGGCCCGCTGTTGTACGGCCACGAGATGCCCGATCCCGTCTCGGCGGCGGTCCAGTCGCACGCGGCCGCGGGCCCGATGTACGGCGCGCCAACGGAGATCGAGGTCGAACACGCGGAGTTCGTGGCGCGGCACGTCCCGAGCGTCGAGTCGATCCGGTTCGTCAACTCGGGGACGGAAGCGACGGTGTCGGCGGTCCGACTGGCGCGCGGGTACACGGACCGCGACAAGGTCGTGATCATGCAGGGCGGCTACCACGGTGCACAGGAGTCGACGCTCGTGGAAGGGACGCCCGAGAGCCACCACCCGTCGACGAAGGGGATCCCCGAGTCGTTCGCCGAACACACCCTACCGATCCCGTTCAACGACCCGGAGGCGGCGAAGGCGGTGTTCGCGGAACACGGCGACGACATCGCCGCGGTGCTCGTGGAGCCGATCCTCGCGAACACCGGCATCGTGATGCCCATCGACGGCTACCACGGGACGTTGCGGGAGCTGTGTGACGACCACGGGTCCCTGCTGATATTCGACGAGGTGATCACCGGGTTTCGGGTGGGGGGGCTCGGCTGTGCACAGTCGAAGTTCGGCGTCACGCCGGACGTGACGACGTTCGGCAAGATCATCGGCGGCGGGTTCCCGGTGGGCGCGATCGGCGGCCGTGCGGAGATAGTCGAGGAGTTCACGCCCGCGGGTGACGTGTTCCAGTCCGGCACGTTCTCCGGACACCCGGTCACGATGGCGGCCGGAAAGGCGTACCTGGAGTACGCCGCCGAGAACGACGTGTACGAGCACGTGAACCGGCTCGGGCGGCAGCTCCGTGAGGGGATCACGGAGATCTGCGCCGACCGCGCTCCGGAGTACACCGTCGTCGGGACCGACTCGATGTTCAAGACCGTGTTCACCCGGGAGGCCCCCGACGACGACGCCGACTGTTGTATGAGCGGCTGCCGGCAGGACCCGTCGTGTTCGCGGTACGAGTCGTGCCCCAAGACGGGGGCCGACGTCGCCGCCGCGGAGACGGATCGGTGGGAGCGCGTGTTCTGGCAGGGGATGAAAGACGAGGGCGTGTTCCTGACCGCCAACCAGTTCGAGTGTCAGTTCACCTCGTACGCGCACACCGAGGCGGACGTCGAGCGGACACTCGAAGCGTATCGAGCGGTGCTCTGACCGCCCTGGTCGTATCCCGAACGCCCGGACAGGCCCGTGCGCTTGCCGGCCGGCCGGATCGGCGGCCGGCGGCGCGATCGGGTTCGAAACCGTGACACGGGAAGGCGTGTGACGGAACGTTTTTATACGACTGATCAGTTATGTGTTCGTAATGACCGCGGCGGCTCGTCCGGCGGCCACGCTCTTCCGAGGCCGACGAGCCCCGCGACCGCGACGAGGCGTCCGACCGCGACCGGTTTCCGGCGCGGCGCGACGACCGGCCCCTCGAGGCCACTAACTTCACTTCCCTCGTCGCGTTCGCGCCGTTTCGTTCCGTAGAGTCACTGCTGTGTCCGTCGGTAGCGTCGTCTCTGCCAATTCTTTTCAATTACTAGATCGACGAATTTAAGGTCGTAAGCGTACTGTACTCTCGTAATGGCAAGCGTTGCACTCGCGTTCAGCGGGGGGCTCGACACCACGGTTTGTGTACCACTACTGAAAGAGGAGTACGGCTACGACGAGGTGATCGGCGTCAACGTCGACGTCGGACAGCCGACCGAGGAGTTCGACGAGGCGGAGGAGACCGCCGAGGCGCTGGGGCTCGATCTCCACGTCGTCGACGCGAAAGCGGAGTTCGCGGACCTGTGTTTCGACGCCGTAAAGGCCAACGCGACGTATCAGGGCTACCCGCTCGGGACGGCTCTCGCGCGCCCCGTCATCGCGGAGGCGATCCTCGGCGTCGCCGAGGACGAGGGGTGTGACGCGATCGCACACGGCTGTACGGGCAAGGGGAACGACCAGCTCCGGTTTGAGGCGGTCTGGCGTGGTTCCGATCTCGAAGTGATCGCCCCTGTCCGCGAGCTCGGGTTGACGCGGGAGTGGGAGATCGAGTACGCCGCCGAGAAGGAGCTGCCCGTCGAGGCGGGCGACGGTGGCGTCTGGTCGATCGACGAGAACATCTGGTCGCGCGCGGTCGAGGGCGGGAAGCTGGAGAACCCGAACTACGAGCCGCCCGAGGACATCTACGAGTGGACCGCCGAGCCGGAGGGGGAGACCACCATCGAGATCGAGTTCGAGGAGGGCGTCCCCGTCGCCGTCGACGGCGAGGCGATGGACCCCGTCCCGCTCATCCAGTACCTCAACGAGTACGCCGGCGGCTACGGGATCGGCCGCACCGACGTGATGGAGGACCGCATGCTCGGGCTGAAGGTGCGCGAGAACTACGAGCACCCGGCCGCGACGGTGCTGCTCACGGCACACGGGGCGCTCGAGGACCTCGTGTTGACGAAAAACGAGCGCTCGTTCAAGAAGGGGATCGAACAGGAGTGGTCCGAGAAGGCGTACCAAGGGTTGGTGTTCGCGCCCGTCGTCGACGCGCTCGACGCCTTCGTCGACGAGACGCAGGACGTGGTGACGGGCACGGCCACGGTGAAGGTCTCCGGCGGCAACTGCCGCGTCGTCGCTCGCGACTCCGAGTACGCGGTGTACTCCGAGGAGATGGCCTCGTTCAACACCGAGGACGTCGCCGGCATCGCCCAGTCGGACGCCACGGGCGTCGCGAAGTACCACGGGCTCCAAGAGCGTCTCGCCAACGACGTGAAAGCGAACGTCGAGCGGCCCGAGCTGACGACGGACGGGGGTACCGGAGCCGACGACGCGACGAACGAAACGAGCGAGTAACCACATGACCAGCGACGATCCCGGTACGGCCGTCCGCCGCGGTCGCTTCAGCGGCGGCCCCGCCCGCGAGTTCATGTCGAGCCTCGACGCTGACGAGCGAATCTTCGCGGCCGACCTCGCGGTGGACCGCGCGCACGTAGTGATGCTCGCCGAGCAGGGGATCGTCGACGACGCGATTGCGGGCGAGATCCTCGCCGCGCTCGACGACGTGGAGGCTGCCGGTCACGGCGCGCTTCCGGACGGCGAGGACGTCCACGAGGCGATCGAGACCGCAGTTATCGACCGCGTCGGCCCGGACGGCGGGCGCATGCACACCGCCCGCTCGCGGAACGACGAAGTAGCGACTTGTATCCGGTATCGGCTGCGCGGGGACGTGCTGGACGCGGTCGCGGCGACGCTGACGCTGCGCGAGGCGCTGCTGTCGGTCGCCGGTGAGCACACGGGAGCCGTGATGCCCGGCTACACCCACCTCCAGCCGGCCCAGCCGACGACCGTCGCTCACTACCTGCTCTCTTATGAGGGGGCGATCGCCCGCGACACGGAACGCCTGCTCGGCGCGTACGAGCGGACGAATCGGTCACCGCTCGGCGCGGCCGCGTTCGCGGGGACGCCGTTCGATATCGATCGCGACCGCACTGCCGAGCTGCTCGGGTTCGACGGGGTCGTCCGCAACTCGATGGACGCCTCGGCCGGCCGGGACTTTCTCGCCGAGACGACGGCGGCCCTCGCCACGCACGCGACGACGCTCTCGGGGATCGCGGAAGACCTGATCGTCTACGCGAACAAGGGGTTCTTGGAGCTGTCGGACGACTACTCGTCGACGTCTTCGATCATGCCGCAAAAGAAGAACCCGGACCCGGTCGAGCTGGTCCGTGCCACGGCCGGCACCGCGACTGGAGAGCTGACCGGATTGCTGACGACACTGAAGGGGTTACCACGCGCGTACAACCTCGACTTACAGGAGGCGACGCCGCACGCGTGGACCGCGGTCGATTCCGTGAGCGACGCGACGGAAGTCGTCGCGGGCGCGGTCGCGACCGCCGAGTGGGACGAGACGACGCTCGCGGACGCCGCGGGCGACGGGTTCTCGACGGCGACGCGGATCGCCGACCTGCTCGCGATGAGCGGCCTCCCGTTCCGGACGGCACACGAGATCGTCGCGACTGCCGCCACGTCGATAGCGGACGGCGACGACCCGGA
This sequence comes from Halorubrum tibetense, assembly GCF_042661865.1. Taxonomy (GTDB): domain Archaea; phylum Halobacteriota; class Halobacteria; order Halobacteriales; family Haloferacaceae; genus Halorubrum; species Halorubrum tibetense. Next base: position 209 of record NZ_JBHSWW010000049.1, on the reverse strand, counting down.
AACGGCGGCCGCAAAAGTTGACGACGCCGCACGAGAGGTATCCGGTGAGTCCCTCTTCGAGCACGTGACCCGTGCGGACGTGGAACGTGCACTCGACCCGACCGCCAGCGTCGCGAGCCGCGACTCCGTCGGCGGCCCCGCCCCTGAGGCGGTGAGCGACGAGCTCGCCACGCTCGATGGGCGACTCGATGCCGACCAAGCCGGTCTCG
>NZ_JBHSWW010000048.1:0-13838 GCF_042661865.1 Halorubrum tibetense | reverse complement strand
CGACCCGATCGAGGAGCCGGTCCTCCACGACCGGTCCGCCGAGGCTCTGGAGGCTGGTCGCAGCGAACTGTGCGGTCTGGGGGTCGTCGTCGGCGACCGCGTCCGCGAGCGCCTCGAACGCGGCGACGCTCACGTCGTGCCAGAGGTAGGTGTACTCCGGGTGGAGCGGGCAGTCGTACGTCGTCGCCCACGACAGCGCGGTTTCCGGGTCCGGATGTTCGAGGTCCACGTGGGGGTCGTCCGAGAGCGCCTGCACGTCCGCCCCGGCAGCGTCGAGCTCCTGTATCCACCACTCGGAGACGTACGACGCGGGCGCGAGCGGGTGGTTGTTCTCGACGAACTCGCCGTAGTTGACGAGGTACTCGCCCAGGTCGAGGATCTCCTCGACGCCGTTGCGTATCTCGCGGGCCTCCTCGGGGTCGTCGATCCGGCGGACCTCGCCGTTCGCGAGCTTCACGGTGGGGCCGTCGATCGAGTCCACCGGTACGACACCGTGGGCTTTCCCCGGCCGCTCCGTCTTGATCTGCGTTCCCGCGGCGAGGAAGTCGTCCACGATATGCATCGTCGCCGGGTGGACCCCGCCGGTCGCGAAGCCGTGGTTGCGTGCCCGCCCGTAGCGGAGCCGGAACCCGCCGGGCTCGGAGGGGTGGGTGAACACCGGCCGGCCCGCGATCAAGTCGCGGAGGAACTTCTGTGAAGGTTCGGGCCGCGGCGGGCCGTCAGGCTCGGAGCCGTCTCCGCCGTCTACGTCGGAAGGAACGCCCCCATCGTCGGCATCGACGGTATCGCTCTCGGCGTCCGCGTCAGCTGAGGCGTTCTCGGCGTCTGCTGCGTCGTTCTCGACGTCCGCGTCCGCCCCGATCGTCCCGTCGATGAGGTCCTGTAGCCACGGCCAGTCGACCTCGTCGAGCTCGCGGGTGTACCGCTGGATCTTCGGGGCCTTCAGCGCGATCCCCTCGGCGGCGACGAGACACATCCCGCCGCGCGCGGAGTTGGTGTCGACCCGTTCGAGATCACGGAACCCCGACACCTCCTCGTCGCCGGTGGCTTCCCCGTCGAGCATCACCGGGAGGTGTTTCGCGATGAACTTCGACTCCTTGTCCTTCGGCGTGTACTGGAGGCCCGTCTCCTTGTCGTAGAGCGCGATCTCCTCGGCGTACCGCTCGACCTCCTCGGTCCGAGCGTGGTACTCGTCGATCCCCAGAAGCGACCGGGCGTAGTCGGCGACGAGCACCGATAACGCCTGTGCGGTCCCACCGGCCGACCGGATCGGGCCGGCGTAGTAGACGTTGATGAACTCCGACCCGTCGTCGTTTTCTAGCAGCTCGACACGGTCGATCCCCTCGATCGGCGCGGCGACGACCCCCTCGGTGAGCAGCGCGACCGCGGTCCGAACGGCACCCTCGACTTTCCCCGCGCGGGAGTCGTACTCGCCGACGGTCCCCTCGACGAAGTCCGTGACGAGCTCGAGGGCCGCCTCCTCGCGGGACATCTCGCCTTCGAGCTCGCGAACGCGCTCGGCCACGCCGTCGATCCCGAGGATGTTCTCGACGCGGTCGGCCATGTCGCGGGCGACCGGGATCTCGATCTCCGGTTCCGGATCCTTCCCCTGCGCCTTTGCGGCCTCCGCGACCTCGAACGCCTCGTCGAGACGCTCCTCGATCCGGGCGAAGTACCGCTCGTCGTCCGGCCTCATCGGCACTCCCCGTCCATCACAGCCACAGGTCGAGGTCGGTCACCGGGTCGTACTCGCGTTCCAACGGATCGGCGAACGCCCGGAAATGGCACTCGCCCGCCCAGACGGTCGCAGCGTCGAGGTGGCCGGCGAGCGCCTGCCCGCTCGGCCGCGAGAGAACCGCGTGAGTGTGCGCGAACACGTCGCCGTCGAGCAACGAGACGTTACCGACACAGGCCGCGACCTCCAGCGGTTCGTCGAACGTTACGGAGCGATACTCGGTGTCCTCTTGGTCGTAGAACCAGACCTCGGCGTCCTGTACCGCGCCGAGCGCCGAGAACCATCCGGCCTCCGCGTCCGCCTCGCGGGCGAGGTCCTCGATCTCCTCGCGCCAGTCCGCGCCGGTCTCGAACCGTGCGACGTACTCCGCCGTCGGTTCGACCTCCCGATAGTGCATAGAGAGCGGTGACAGCCCCGAGGCAAAAAACCGACCGGTGGTAAGGCCTCGCCGAGCAGCGATAGTCGACTTCTATATCGCGTTATATAGTTTACCACGTGCGGCCGCATCGAATCGGGGAGACACGTCTGTCGGCACGAGAACGCCGATACACGGCGGAAACCGTCGAGAAAACTGAACCGCGCTTAGAACGGGGCTTGCGGCCCTTCGTCGTCACCGTCGTCGCTCGTCTCGCCCGGGAACGAGGGAGACATACCGCCACCGGTGCCGCCGAGGTCGCCGTCCGCTCCGCCACCCATACCGGTGTCGGCGTGGACCGTCTCGATCTCGGGGATCTCCTTGACCATCCGGGACTTGATCGCCTGGATCGTCATCGGGGAGATACCACAGCCGGAACAGGCACCGCCGAGCTGGATGTGGACCTCGCCGGTCTCCATGTCGAGGTGGCTGATCGCGGCGCTCCCGCCGTGCATCTGGATCTGTGGGAAGTTGCGCCGCAGGAAGTTCGTGACGCGCTCGCGGAGGTCGTTCTCCGCGTCGGCCGTTTCCGTGCTCATGCGTTTCGATTGGCGTTGGCCGTGCTTATGCCTTTGGTTCGTTCCCGTTTCGTCGGCTCACGCGTCGGGAGCGGGGTCCTCGACGCCGAGCGTCCGGTACAGCTCCGTTTCGATCCGGTCGATGTACTCCTGGAGCGTCGCCTCGAACTTCTCGTCGTCGACGAGGACCCCCTGGAGCCGCTCACGGGGGTTTTCGGGCAGCTCGACCCGGAACTCTCCGTCCTCGTACATCGGTTCCGACTCGTTGAGCACCATCTGGTCGATCCCGTGGATCAACTCGGAGTCGTAGCGGTCGTTCATCTGGTTGAACGCGTTCTTGTACGCCCGCTGGAGCTCCGGGAAGTAGTGGACGTACTTGTCCTCGAACTTCTCGGGGTCGAACTCGTCGGCCATACCGCGTGGAACGGCCCGACGAGGAAAAAGCCGGTCGATCCGTCAATCGATCCGTCCCCGGTCCGAGAAACCGAGGCGGATCACGGCGCCATCACCCGATTCTAACCGGATCCTGAACGAATGATGATAATCGACGGCGTAAGGATTAAACTACATATCGCTATATAAAATGAGGGGCGAACCATGGCGCTGAAGTTCGGTAAGTAACTCTCAAATCCCGATGAATTGCTGTATATAAGGGTGAAGTCGTTTTCGGCGCTCAACCCCGAATTTAGTGTGATTTTATCCTTCTTGTTCAACAATCTGATTCACATAAATCTCATGCGTACACCCCTCATCCTCCTCATCCTCGACTTCTATCCTGACAGTCACTTCAGCAGGAGTAACCTCGACAACCTCGTCGAAGGAAACCGGTGGACAAGTCACGTATTCACCGTCTGTATTCTGAATAGCGAACAGATTCACTCTAGCCTCACCTGACCTACTAACATAACCAGGGCTCCCCCAGCTTGAATCGAACTCGGTCTCCAATTGCTCTTCCACGTGGCGAACGGCTGCTCTAGCAGCCTCAACGCCACAAGGTTCGTCATCATCCGACACAGTCGTTTCGATCGGATCGGCTCTGCCCTGCTCGTGTCGTTCCGAAACGCTACAATTAGTTGCGTTCGAACCATCCTCATCGTTTTCGGACTGCTCGTCCTCGGTCGTTGAGTCGTCTGTTTCACCACCACCGTTGAAGTCGTCGGTTTTGTCTCCACCGCTTCCTCCTAAACAACCTGCTAATACGACCGACGCCGTAGTGCTGAGTCCAAGGAGGGATCGTCGGGACAAGCGTGACACCATATTTTATCGTTCAGTTTTCTAGGAATATGCTTTCTGGCTACCTGTATTTTATACGTATGCGGCTTTGTTGAAATCCTCAGAAATTGATAGTTCCACCCTTAATTGCTCGATACTGAATACTGGAGCCACACTAACCACCCCATCCTGTTGAGATTTTATATAGTTTTTAATTGATAATAAAGCCAGTTAAAATCAAAGTCTAGGAGTTGTTGCTATCGCTCTTTCACTTGGTCAACCAGTCGGTAATGATAGCGATCGAGGGTCAGATACCTCTCTCGTTGTAACCTGTTTAAACAATTGTGAAATTAAGGCACGCATCAAACACATCCTCCGAGATTATAGACATGGCGCTCACGCTCGACGTCGAGACGAGCGGAAAACGGAAACAGCGTGGGAGCCGCCCTACCGGTTCAGCGTGTGGATCGCCTGCCCCTGCGCGTTCTCGGCCGCCTCCATCACGGCCTCCGCGAGCGTCGGATGGGTGTGGATCGTCGCGGCGACGTCCTCCAGCGTCGCGCCGAGCTCGATGGCGAGCGCGACCTCGGCCACCAGTTCCGACGCCTCGGGACCGACGATCTGGCCACCGAGCAGGAACCCGTGTTCCGCGTCGGCGACGAGCCTGACGAAGCCGTCCGTGTGGCCGGTCGTCATCGCGCGGCCCGACGCGTTGAACGGCATCTCGCCGACTGCGACCTCGAAGCCCGCGTCCTCGGCCTCCGCTTCGGTCATGCCGACCGTCCCGATCTCGGGGTCGGTGAACACCGCCGCAGGCATCGCCTGATAATCGAGCGCCGCCGGTTCGCCGGCGACGTGCTCGGCCGCGACGATCCCCTCCTTCGAAGCGGCGTGAGCGAGCATCGGGTCGCCAGCGACATCGCCGACCGCGTACACGTGCTCCGTCGACGTCCGAGCGCGGTCGTCCGTCTCGATGAATCCGCGATCGGTCGTCTCGATCCCGGCGTTCTCGACATCGAGCCCGTCGGTGACGGGCTGTCGGCCGACCGCGACGAGGATCCGATCGACGCCGTACGTCGATGCCTCGCCCGACTCCGTCTCGGTGTGGAGTAGGTACCCGCCGTCGCCGCTCTCCGTCCACTCGCTCGCACCCTCGCCGAAGTGGAACTCGACGCCGAGCGACTCGGCGCGTTTGCGGACCACCCGCTTAACGTCGTCCTCGTACGGGTCGAGGATGTCGTCGAGCATCTCGACGACCGTCACGTCGGCGCCGAGCTTGGCGTACGTCGTCGCTAACTCCATCCCGATGTACCCGCCGCCGACGACACCGAGGCGATCGGGAACCGAGTCGGCGTCAAGCGCGTCCGCGGAGCTCCAGACGTGCTCCTCGTCGAACTCGAATCCAGGGATCTGGATCGGTCGCGACCCGGTCGCGACGATCGCGTGCTCGAACTCGATCGATTCCGAGCCCTGTCCGTCACCGCCGTGTGCAACGCGAGCGGTGTGCTCGTCGACGAAGCTGGCGGTCCCCTCGATGAGGTTCACGCCGTTGGCCTTACACAGCTTCTCGACGCCACCGGTCAGGCGGTCGACGACCCCGTTCTTCCACTCGATCATCCGCGTGAGGTCGACGGCGGGGTCGGCGTGGATCCCCATCTCCTCGGCGTTACCCGCCTCGTGAGCGAGACTGCTTCCCGTGATGAGCGCTTTGGAGGGGATACACCCCCGATTGAGACAGGCCCCGCCGTAGGCGTCTTTCTCGACCAGCGTCGTGTCGAGTCCGTTCTGTGCGGCGCGGATGGCGGCGACGTACCCGCCCGGGCCCGCACCGATGACCAGTACCTCCGTTCCGGTGGCGATATCTCCGACGACCATTATTCGTTCAACAGCAGCAGTGGGTTTTCAAGGTGTTCCATGACGGTGTTCGCGAATCGGGCCGCGACCGCACCGTCGACGACGCGGTGGTCGATCGACAGCGACAGCGGGAGCGTCGGCGCGGGAACGACGGTCGTCCCCGCCTCGTCGTCGAGGAACCCCTCGTCGACGTCGGAGCGGTCCCTGACGACGGGTCGCTCCTCGATCGCTCCCAGTCCGAGGATCGCGGTCTCGGGGTAGTTGATGATCGGCGTGGCGTACTCTCCGCCGATCGCGCCGAAGTTGGTGATCGTGAACGTTCCGCCCTTCATCTCCGCGGGTTTGATCTTCCGGTCACGGGCGCGAGCGGCGAGGTCGTTCACCTCCTCGGCCAGCTCGAAGAGGCCCTTCTCGTCGACGTGTTTGACGACGGGAACCATCAGGCCGGCGTCCGTCGCCACCGCGATCCCGAGGTTGTACTCGCGTTTCAAGGCGATCTCCTCGTCGTCCTCGCGGAGCTCGCTGTTGAGGTACGGGTGCTCTTTGAGCCCCGCCACGATCGCTTTCATCACGAACGGCATGTACGTGAGTTTCACACCGTTTGCCTCGGCTTTCGGCTTCAGCTGCTCGCGCGCCTCGACGAGCGCGTCGACCTCGGCGGTGTCGTGATGGGTGACGTGGGGCGCGGTGAACTTCGATCGCTCCATCTGCTTGCCGATCGTTCGGCGAACCCCACGATAGGGCACCGTCTCCTCGACCGCGTCAGGCGCGTCCGTATCCGCGACCGACGCCGGGGCGGATACGGACGCGTCGGACGTCGACACCGACTTCGGGGTCGACGCGGGCTCCGAACCCGCCGTCTCGACGACGGTCGCCTCCGTGTCGCGCTCGGCGTACACCCGAACGGCCGCCTCGTCGACGAACGGCTCGCCCTCCCGCATCTCATCGGTCGGAACGTCGTCGATGTCGATCCCGAGCTCGCGGGCGACTTTCCGGGTCGCCGGCGTCGCCAGCGTCGTCTCGCGGCCGGCCGGCTCCACGCCCGACGCCGACGAACCCTCGGTGTGGTCGCTCTCGCCCCGCTTACTGACCGCGGACTTTCGATCGCTCGACCCGATGTCGACCGGTTTGGGGCCATCAGCGTCGGATCCGGCGTCATCACCCGAGGAGGAGTCGGTCGCCCCGCCTGACTCCGCGTGCGCCCGCACGTCACCCTCGTCGATCCTGCCGCCGGGACCGGATCCGTCGACCGCCGCGATGTCGACGCCGAGCTCGCGGGCGAGTCGACGGACGGAGGGCGGCGCGAACGTTCGTCCCGACGGCGTCTGTGGTTCCTCGGTTGCGGCCGAGATGTCATCCGCGTCGTCGGCGGGTTCCGCGGCGTCGGCGGCCGCCGTGTCGTCTCCGGCTCCCGAGGCAGTTGCTTCGCCGTCCTCGTCGACGCGGAACGAGATGATCACGTCGCCGACGGGGACCATCTCCCCCTCCGCGACGAACAACTCCTCGACGACGCCGTCGTACCGCGACGGCACCTCGACGAGCGCCTTGTCGGTCTCCACTTCGGCGACGGGTTGGTCCTCCTCGACGCGGTCGCCCGGCTCGACGAGCCACGTCACCAGTTCACCCTCGGCGACGCCCTCGCCGACGTCCGGGAGTTTGAATTCTTTGACCGGCATGGTTAGAACTCGGCAGCCTCCCTGATACCCTCCTCGATGCGTTTCACGCTCGGGAGGTAGTAGTCCTCCAGCGCGTACAGCGGGTACGGTACGTCGAACCCGGCGACCCGTTTGACGGGTGCCTCCTGGTACAACAGCGCCTCCTCTTGGATGATCGAGGTGATCTCCGCGGCGAGGCCGCCGGATTTGGGTGCCTCGTGGACGACGGCGGCGCGGCCGGTCCGCTCGAACGCCTCGACGATCGCCTCACGGTCCAGCGGCGATATCGTCCGGAGATCGACGACCTCACACTCGATACCGTCTTCCGCGAGGTTCTCCGCGGCCTCAACGGTCCGACGGGCCATTGCGCCGTAGGTGAACACGGCGACGTCCTCGCCCTCGCGACGGGTGGCCGCCTCGCCGAGCGGAACCGTGTACGGCTCGTCGGGCACCGCCTCGCGGAAGGCCCGATAGACGAGCTTCGGTTCGAGGAAGACGACCGGGTCGGGGTCACGTATCGCCGAGGCGAGTAACCCCTTGGTGTCGTACGGCGTCGACGGCATAACGACCTTGAGCCCAGCCTCGTGGGCGTAGAACGCCTCTTTCGACTCGGAGTGGTGTTCGGGCGCGCGGATCCCGCCGCCGTAGGGTGCACGCAGCGTCATCGGCAGGGTGAATCGGCTCCGCGTGCGGGTTCGGAACCGCGCCATATGCGAGACGATCTGGTCGTAGCCGGGGTACATGAACCCGGAGAACTGTATCTCCGGGACCGGGCGCATCCCCATCGCGGCCATCCCGACCGCACAGCCGATGATGCCGGACTCGGCGAGCGGGGTGTCGACGACGCGGTCGCCGCCGAACTCGTCGTACAATCCCTCGGTGGCGCGGAAGACGCCGCCGTTCTTGCCGACATCTTGTCCGAGCACGACGACGTCGTCGTCTCGGGCCAGCTCCGTGTGTAACCCGTCCCGTACCGCCTGTACCAACGTGAGGTTCTGTGTTTCGCTCATTACTCGTGTAAGAAGGCCTCGTCACCGTGTTCCTCGCGGAGCGCCGCGAACCGCTCGTACTGTGCTTCGAGCTCCGGCGGGAGCTCCTCGTAGGCGTGTTCGAAGATCTCCCGCGGGTCGGGCCGCGGGACGCTCTCGGCCGCGTCGATCGCGTCGGCGACCTGCGCCTCGACGCTCGCTTCGACCTCCGCGACCCGCTCGTCGTCGAGGACCCCCGTCGACCGAAGGTACGACTCCAGTCGCGGGATCGGGTCCTTCCGTTTCCACTGCTCGACCTCGTCGTCGTCGCGGTAGACAGTGGGGTCGTCCGCGGTGGTGTGTGCGCCGAACCGGTACTGCACCGCCTCGATCATGGTCGGACGCGGGCGGCCGTCCGGGGGGTCACGCGCCTTCTCGACGGCAGCGCGGGTGGCGCTGTACACCGCGAGCGGGTCCATTCCGTCGACCTGGATCCCCTCGAAACCGTACGCCTGCGCCTTCTGTGCGAGCGTCGCGCTGCGCGTCTGTCGCTCGCGGGGGACGGAGATCGCCCACTGGTTGTTGTTACAGAAGAAGACGTTCGGAGTGTCGAACACGCCCGCGAAGTTCATCCCTTCGTGGAAGTCGCCCTCGCTCGTCGCGCCGTCGCCGAAGTAACAGAGGAACACGTCGTCGTTGCCCTGGAGTTTCGACGCCCACGCCGCGCCGGTCGCGTGGGGGACCTGCGAGGCGATCGGGACGGCGACGGGGAAGACGTTCGCGTCCTCGGGGACGTTGTTGCCGTCCTCGTGACCCATCCAGTAGAGGAGCGTCTTTTTCAGCGGGACACCGCGGACGACGGCCGCACCGTGTTCGCGGTAGGAAGGGACGATCCAGTCGTCCTCGGCGAGTGCGAACGCCGAGCCGATCTGTGCCCCTTCCTGGCCGGAGAGTGGGGGATACGTTCCCATCCGGCCCTGTCGCTGGAGGCTCACCGCCCGGCCGTCGAAGTGACGGGCGAGTCGCATCTGTCGGTACATGTCGACGAGCGTCTCGTCGTCGAGATCCGGCACGTCGCCGACGACCTCGCCGTCCTCGTCGATGACGCGAACCGGGTCGTCGAACGCTCTATCGAACACGCTCACAGTCGAACCCACCTGTTCATATGCGAACTGTCCGACGCCCGGGTAATATGGCTTTCGTAAAAGATTTATTATGGGCAGAAATAGGCCACCAGTTCAGGTAACTGTCCAGTAGCAAATGCGATAATCGAACGTTTTTGAATCTTGAGCCGGGTATCCGGCAATATTTTCGTCGAGATCGCCGATTCGGCGAACAGTAATGGACAAACAGGAAGGTTTCTCGTCGGATCGGAACCGCGGGCGGCGTCGGGGAGGAGGAAAAATGAGTGGATCAGGGTGTGTGGAGTGAGTGTTTCGAGAGGGAGGAGACCGGCTCTATCGGGACGTGCGTGTGTAGTTCGGCCCCGAACACGTCCCGTTCCTACCGAAGCCAGACACCAGCGACACACGTCACGACGCCGGCGATAAGCGGTGTGACGTTGACGATGGCGTCCCCTTCGGTCGGCGCGACGATTTCGGGCAGGATCACCGCGTGCCATGCGAGGGCCGGTACATCGAGGAACGGGGCGAAGAACGACCAGAAAGCGAGGATCCCGAGGGCGAACAGTGCATAGCTAACAAGGCTACGGAGGACACCCCCAACGCGACGTATCGGACTCCTCTCACTGGTCGTCTCGCTCTCCACGTCGTAGTCCATATGTCGAGACCGGCACGGAAATAAAAAAGTTTGATCGAAGAACCCCACTGCTCAGGCGTATAACTCTACTATCCGTTACTTCAAGTGGAGACCTCAGGATAAGCAGTTCACGACGCCCGTCTTCGACCGAGACAGCGACGTCACCCGAGTCGGAAAGAGGGTTCGTCGGGTTCGCCGTCGAGGTCCTCGAGTTGGATCACGTCCTCGTCCTCGTCTTCGAGCTGCTCGCGGAGGTAGTTGACGTAGCGTTTGTGCTCTTCGAGCTGCTCACGGAGGTGGTCGGCTTCGAGCTCGAGCCGCTCGTGTTCGCGGACGAAGCTCTTCGGGACCTCGATCTTCGGCGGGAACGACTCGCCGCTGTCGCCCATACTTTCGAGCTCCGCCTCCGGGATGACACGGACCTGTCCGTCGTGGGCAACGAGCGTGTCCACGTAGTCCCGGAACACGGCCGACAGCGAGATGTCCCGCTCCTCGGCGATATCTCGGAGGGTCTCGAACGCGTCCTCGTTGACGCGGAACGAGATCGTCTTGTTCTTGTTGCCCATTATCGGCCGATCGGCCCGCGTGGTACTTAAGCGTTTGTCAGACGACCGCACACGAGGGGGGGAGACGGACCGCGTTCGGCCCGGATCGAGTCCGGTTACTCGACGCGTTTGACCGCGAGCCCCGCCGCACAGACGCACGTATCGACGCACTTCGGACACTCCTCGACCGGCCGGTCGAACGGCTCGCGGTGGGTCGTCTCGTACCCGTGGCGGTCGAAGAGGCGTTCCGGCGAGTCGTCACCGCCGTGATACCACGAGTCCGCGAGGAGACAGTCCACGCCGTGGTCGCGACCGATCGCCTCGACCCGCTCAAGCAACCGGCTCCCGATCCCCCGCCCGGTCGCGTCGGGCCTGACGTACCCCATCTCGAGGAGGCCGTAGCGATCGGCCGCCGGCAGCAGGTCGGGATCGTCGAAGAAGTACATCTCCTCGGCGACGGCGGCCGGGTCGTCGTACACGTCGACCGCCATCACGCCGAGGATACCGCTCTCGTCCTCCGCGATCCGGACGTGATAGTCCGGGTCGCCGACGCCGGGATCGACGGTGTAGGAGCTCCCCTCGGAGAAGTGCGCGGTGACGAGCGCCTCGATCTCCGCGACGTCCGCCGCCGTTGGCTCCCGAAACGTGATCGACTCCATCGACCCGTTATACGAGCCCCGCGGTGAAATGGATCGCGGGTCGCGTGCCACGCTACGCTTTTACCCGGCCGGAGTGTCATGTTGACACATGGGAGATAACAACACGGAGACGGGTGGCGGATCGCTCTCGCGGCTCGGCCGGGTCGCCGTCGGCGTCGGGCTGGCGGCGCAGGCCTCGGAGGACTTCCGGGAGATGGACGAGACGGTCGAGTACGCGGAGTCGGCGGGCGTACCGATGCCGGACGTGATGGCCCCGTTCGCCTCGGGGATGATGCTCGTCGCGGGCGTCGGGATCGCCCTGTGGCGCGCGCCGCGGATCGCGACCGGCGCGGCGGCGACGTTCCTCGTCGTCGTTACGGCGACGATGCACGACTTCTGGAACGCCGACCCGGAGGACAAAAGCGGCGAGCGACTGGCTTTTTTCGGCAACCTCGCGATGCTCGGCGGGGTGCTCGTCCTCCTGCGAGAGGCGTATAAATAGCCGACGCACGCCGTGGATGACGACTCGCCCTCGCTGCCGGTGCCGAGAGGGTTATTTATAACCGAACGGACGGATACGGAAGTGATGACGGCCACGCGATCCGGCCGGCTCGGTCGTCCGGAGGCTTATAAGTCGCGTACGGGAAGGGACCGAGCCCCCGCGATTGCGGCCTGCGTGCCGGGGACGGATCGTGCGGGGGGCGAGGAGGACGGGAGTGCGCTTATAAGGATACGCGCGCAGCGAGACGCTGCGCCGATGACGGGCCGAACGCTGCGCCGATGACGGGCCGAACGCTGCGCCGATGACGGGCCGAACGCTGCGCCGATGACGGGCCGAACGCTTCGTTCCCGTCGCCGGCGGCTGTGCGGCCGGGGACGAGGTTCGAAGGCGTGAGGCGCGTCGCGATCATCGACGGATCGACTCCGCGGAGGGGGCGGCACCGAGATATAAATAGGGTGAAACCGGATCCGACACCGTGTATGAGCCCTCCCGACGAGCCGAAGAACACGAGCGGTACGGAGCCGGCCTCGGATCGAACCGCGGACTACACCAGGTTCGACCGGACGAGCTTCGTGTTCTTTGCTGCCGTCGTTCTGACGGTCGTTCTCCTCGTGCTCGCTTGGCTAAACGTGTTGGCCGCATCCGGGTTCGACGATCTCGGAGGGGGGCTCGCGTATCTGGTACTCGCCACGTTCGGCAACACGGTGTTGATACTGATCGTCGCCAGCAAGCGCTGAGAACGCTCGTAGTACCTATCTGATCGATCGGCCGCCGAACACGGGCCGCCGAACACCGGCCGCCGAACACCGGCCGCCGAACACCGGCCGCCGAACACCGGTCGACCGTCAGTTCACTCCGCCCGCGGGAGGTGCTCGTTGGTGAACAGCTGCTCGGGCGGCAGCTCGTCGGCGGGGATCGGCTCGCCGTCGAGCGTCGTGAGAACCCCCTCGTCGGCAAGCCACTCGACGAACGCGGCCCACCGCGTCTCGTCCATCACGCCCCACGCGCCGTCGTCGGTGAGATACGCCTCGGAGACGCGCCGCTGGCTCTCGCGGAGGAACTCGGGATCGTCGGCGTCCATCCCGCGCGCAGTCAACCGGAGCAGGTCGGCGGCGGTCTCCGGCTCCTCGGCCGCGAACCGATACCCGCGGGTGGTGGCGTCGAGAAAGTCGGCGAGCCGGTCGTCGTCCGCTTCGATCGTCTCCGGCCGGGCGAGGAGGACGGGCGTGTACCCGTACGGTACGTCGTACTCGTCGAGCCCGAACGCGTCGAGTTCGGTCCCGGCGCGCTCGGCTAACAGCCCCTCCCAGGGCGTGAACACCCACGTCGCGTCGGCGTCACCGTCGAGGAGGGTGTTCGGGATCCCGAGCTTCGGCGGGGTGATCGACTCGAACTCGCCGTCGCCGCCGTCGTTTTCGATCATCCGGGCGACGATGTGATCCTCGAAGCGCGCGTCGTAGGAGGCGTACCGCCCGTCGTCGAGGTCGGCCGGGCGGTCGACATCGCTCTCGGCGAGCGTCACGATCGCGCTCAGGTCGACCTGACACACGGCTGCGACCGCCGTGAGCGACGGGTGCTCCGGGTGTGTCGAGTAGCTGATCACGCTCTCGGAGGGACCGATCGCGAGCGTCGCGTCCCCCGTCGCGACCCGCTTTGCGGGCGTCGTTTCGTAGTCGTCGGTCGCGGGCGAGCGGATCGTAACGTCGAGCCCCCGCTCGTCGTAGTACCCCTCCGCCGCCGCGACGTAGAAGCCGGTGTGGTTCGTGTTGGGTGTCCAGTCGAGGACCAAGTCGATCTCGCGCATCCGTGGATGTTACGACACAGTGATAAAAGTGTGTACTGGTGTCCAGTGTAACGGAACGAGCCGACGGTGTCGCTCTCGCGTTACGCCCGCCAGATCCCCTGACGACCATCGAGCCACGCGACCACGGCGACGTGCGGCAGCGTCATCGCCGCGATGGCGACGAGCGACACCCCGAGCAGGTCGCCGGGAGCCGCCACCCCGTACGGCACCGCGAGTGCGACACCTCCGACGACG
>NZ_JBHSWW010000047.1:0-14153 GCF_042661865.1 Halorubrum tibetense | reverse complement strand
TCCGCGGTCGTCGCGGCCGCGCTCGCCCCGGACGACACCGAGTCGATGTCGGTCGCCGTCGACGGCGACACGATCGAGGCGGCGATCGAGCGCCCGACCACGGGCGGACTCCGGTCGACCGTCGACGACTACGTGGTGAACCTCCGGGTCGCCGATCGAGTTATCGAGTCCGCGGGGCCGGCGGCAACCGGGTCGTCGACGACGGAGCCGGGTGCGGACGCGGACACCGACACCGACGCGGGGGCGAAGACGAGCCCGGACGCCAACGCGGACACCGGCACCAACGCGGACACCGACACCAACGGGGACACCGACACCAACGCGGACACCGACACCAACGCGGACACCGACACCAACGCAGACACCGACACCAACGCAGACATCAACACATGAGCGAACGATCAGTATCCAAGAGCAGAGGACAGAAACGCTGGTACGACGTACTGGCACCCGAACAGTTCGATCGCGCGGTGCTCGGCGAGACGCTCGCCGAGGAGCCCGACCAGGTGGTCGGCCGCACGATCACGACCACGCTGGGCGAGCTCACCGGTGACTCCAGCGCGAACAACACCAAACTCACGTTCAAGATCACCGACGTGGGCAGCGACACGGCGTACACCGAGTTCATCACGTACGAGCTGACGCGTGATTACCTGCGCTCGCTCGTCCGGCGCGGCGCGTCGAAGGTCGAGGCGTCGATCACGGTCGTGACGACCGACGATTACCGGATCCGTGTCCAGCCCGTCGCGTTGACGACCAAGAAGGCGGACCGCTCCCAAGAGAAGGCGATCCGTCGCGTCATGATCGACAAGGTCCACGCCGCCGCCGAGGAACGCACCTTCGAGGCGTTCGTGGACGCGATCATCGACGGTAACCTCTCGTCGGCGATCTACGGCGAGGCGAAGACGATCTACCCGCTGCGCCGCGTCGAGGTCCAGAAGCTGACCCTCGAGGCGCGCCCCGAGGAGATCGCCGCCGAGGAGGAGGCCGCCGTCGACGTCGACGCCGACGAAGTGGCCGTCGACAGCGAGTAGGTCGCCGTCGAGCGCGACACGACCGACCGGCTTTTCCGTTTATCACCCACGTAGCGACAGAAGCGGCGACACCGCCCTCACTCGATGGAGCGAACCAGCTGCTTGCGATACGGCTCGAAGCCGCATTTCTCGTAGAACGCGAGCGCGCGCTCGTTGTCGACATCGACGTCGAGCCGGAGCTGGCCACAGTCCTGTTCGCGGGCGTCGACGAGCGCGCGCTCCAGCAGGCGGTCGGCGAGTCCGGTGCCGCGGTACGGCTCCGCGACGTACAGCTCGCCGATCACGAGCCGGTCCGGGCGGTCGAACACGTCGGGACACGCGTCAACGCTCGTGAACAGGATCCCGACGAGATCGAGCCGGGGGTCGGTCAGCGGCGCGGTCGCGGGGTCGACGCCGGTGTCCTCGCTGCCATCGCGGTCGGCGGGGTCGTTATCGCGGTCGTCGGAGTCGTTATCGCGGTCGTCGGGGTCGCCATCGGCATCGGTCGCGGTGACGACGACCCAGCCGCGGAACCCGTCCTCGGCGAGTCTATCGCGGGTGAACGCGACGTTCCGTTCGATGAACCACTCGTCGGGTTCGTCCGCCAGCGCGTGTGCGTCGGCGGCGTCCGCGAGGTCTCGATGGTAGGGAAGCCATAGATCGGTCGCGAACCGCCGAAGCGCGTCGTCCATCGCGGGGAGTCGCCGGAACTTCATACCACAGCGAGCTCGGACGGCCAACAAGAACGCTTCGAGAACGGGTGGACGGGGGAGGACGCCTAACGGGGAGGACGGTAAACGAGGAGGCTGACGCGAATGCGGGCTATGCGTTCGGCGGCGTCACCAGCGGTTCGATCTCCTCGTGGTCGAAGCGGCCGAGGATCTCCCCGTCGATAGTTTTGAAGTAGCTCGGCAACGCGCCCTCTTCGGCAGCCGCCTCCGACATCCCCTGCCCCGTCGTCATGTCGTACGAACAGGGGACGACGATCGCCCGTTTCGCGTCCGGATCGATCAGTTCGAGAATGACGAACATCACGCCGTTGACGGAGGTCCCATACACGAGGAACTCGTCGAACCCGTCCGGGTCGAATGCCTCCGAGAACCGGTCGGCATAGTTGTTCGGCAACACGTGCATCAGCCCGAACCGATCGTGCTCGCCCATGTCCTTACTGACCGTGTCGGTGTGAGCGGACATGACGTACGTCACCGCCCAGTCGTCCTCCTCCCGTTCATCGACCAGCATTCGTGCCTCTTCGAGGGTCCGCTCCCACGTTTTCGTGTGCGCCTCGCCGAGGCTCTCACGGCGACGGACGAAGGGGTCCTGCTCCTCGTGTGACATCGTATCGAGTGGTCGCGGGGCGGGCGGCATAACTCTTTTCGAGCCGGGTCTTATGCGACCCCGAAGCCGACTTCCATCACGACGGACGCGAACAGGGTGAGAACGCCGCCGAGAAAGGTCTTGCCCGCGACCCGAACACGCTCGGTCGGCGGCGGAGTCCGGATCCAGCGAACCGGTGGCACCGACGCGACCGCCCGCTGGAAGCGAGTCCGTCGAGTGCCCGACAGCGATTCCCCTTCCTCTTCGCCTCGTTTGGGCCACAACCGGACCGTGGCGTAGCCGACGAGGACCCATCCCGAGAGGAACGTGAAGAACTTCCCACGGACGAACCCGCCGCCGGTCGCGATCCCGAGCACGACCGCGGCGGTCGTCACCACGGCGGTGAGGACGAGCGCGTAGCCGATCGCGTCGACCCACACGCGGAACGAGCGACGGACGCGGCTGTGTGACGGGAGTCGCATCCACCTAGTGCCGGTCGTCGAGAACGGGTGCAGGTTCGCGGAACCGGTCATCGTGGCGGTGACAGTAGCTCTCCCGACCGGCATCGCTGACGGTGTAGTACGCCGGTTCGATCGTCTCGTCGCCGCCGTCCGGATCGACGCCGTCACAGATGCTTCCGAACTCCGCGTCGAGGGCGTCGAGCGCGCGCTGTTCGTCGTGGTCCCCGGCGATCTCGGCGACACGCTGGAGAACGTCCTCGGCGTCCGGGGGCACGTCGAGGTGACCGAACAGCTCCTCGTACGTCTCGTCCATCGTCGCGAACCGGGTTTCCATGTCGAACCGTTCACGGAGCCGTTCCCGGATCGACCGGGTGGCACGCATCCGTTCACGGAGGATCTCCCGGAGTGCGTTGATCCCGTCCCAGATCTCGTCGTCTAGGTCCTCGTACTCCTTCGGGCGTATCCGCGCGGGACAGCGCGTACTGAACGGACACCCGTTCGGCGGGTATCGGGGGTTCGGCGGCGTCCCGTGCAACGTGATCCGGTCACGACGCTGTGTCGGGTCGGGTTTGGGGATCGCCGACAGCAACGCGTGCGTGTACGGGTTCGCGGGATCGGTGAACAGCTCCTCCGTCGGCCCGATCTCCATGATGTTCCCGAGGTACATCACCGCGACCCGGTCACAGATGTGCCGGACGACGGAGAGGTCGTGTGCGATGAACAGGTACGTGAGGTCGAGCTCGTCTTGGAGCTCCTCGAGGAGGTTGATGATCTCCGCCTGGACCGAGACGTCGAGCGCGCTCACCGGCTCGTCGAGCACGATGAACTCCGGATTGAGCGCGAGGGTGCGAGCGATCCCGATCCGCTGGCGCTGCCCGCCCGAGAACTGGTGTGGATACCGGAAGTAGTGTTCCGGTGAGAGGCCGACCTGATCGAGCAGCTGTTTCACACGGTTTCGTCGCTCGCGGGGCGTTTTCCAGCCGTGGACATCGAGCGGTTCACGGACGATCTCACCGACCGTCATCCGGTCGTTCAGGCTCGAGTCAGGGTCCTGGAACACCATCTGTGCGTTCCGCCGCCACTCGTAGAGGTCGTCCCCTCTGAGCTCGGTGATGTCGGTGCCGTCGAACAGCACCTCACCACCGGTCGCCTTCTCCAGCTGGATGAGGGTCCGTCCGAGCGTCGTCTTGCCACACCCCGACTCGCCGACGAGACCGAGCGTCTCGCCGCGGTAGATGTCGAAACTGACGCCGTCGACCGCTTTGACCGGGCGGTCGTTGAAGATCCCGCCGCTCTCGTAGTACGTCTGTAGGTCGCGGAGCTGAACCATCGTCTCCCGACCCGTACTGTCCGTGCCGTCGTCCCGTACCCCGTCCGGAGGGGCTTCTATCGTGTCTCCGCTCATTTTTCCTCACCTGCTTGGTTCCGCCGGCTGTGTCTGGCCACCGCCTCCGCTGTCGGCACGTCCGATGGGTACAAGAGACAGGACGCAGTGTGGTCGGATTCGCCCTCCGATTCGACGCGTATCGGTACCGGGTGGACCTCGTGGCACTCGTCGAACGCCTTGGGACATCGCGGGGCGAACCGACAGTACGTGGCCGGTTCGTTCGGCGTTGGGACGCTTCCCTCGATCGTCGAGAGCTTTCCGTCGACGTTTCCACCGGGGATCGACTCGAGCAATCCGCGCGTGTACGGGTGTTTCGGGTCCTCAAACAGCGGTATCACGTCCGCGGATTCGACGATCTCGCCGGCGTACATCACGTTCACACGGTCGGACACCTCGGCTATCACGCCCATGTCGTGTGTGATGAACATGATCGAGACGTCACGTGATTCCTGGATCTCGGCGAGCAGATCGAGGATCTGCGCCTGGATGGTGACGTCGAGCGCCGTCGTCGGCTCGTCGCAGATCAGCATCTCCGGCTCACACGCGAGCGCCATCGCGATCACCGCCCGTTGACGCATCCCCCCGGAGAACTGGTGAGGGTACTCGTCGACTCGGCGGCGAGCGTCCGGAATGCCAACGGCCTCGAGGAGGTCCGCGGCCTCCTGTGTCGCCTCCTTGCCGCGGATCCCCTGGTGTTGTCTGAGCGACTCCTTGATCTGGTTACCGACCGTGTACACGGGGTTCAGGCTCGTCAGCGGGTCCTGAAACACCATCGCGATCCGCCCGCCGCGCATCTTCCGCTGTGGCTCGCCCGACAGCCGACTGATCTCGATGAATCCGCCCCGTATCTCCTCCGGCGTCGACGCGGAGCCGTCCGTGACGAACACGCACTCGGTACCGCTCGTCAACCCGATCTCGTCCGTGTAGCCGGCCGCCGCCACGTCGACGAGTGGCACTGACGCCGGGTCTGCGTAACCGAACTCCTCCGGAGTCGCGGCCGTCGATCCGAACAGTTCGTCCGGATCGTACGCTGCCTCGAGGTCGGCGATATCGACCGTTCGTTTCGAGAACTCGTCCGCGAACGCCCGGACCGCTTCGATACCCCGATATCGGATGCTGCTGCCCCGGAGGACGCGCCCGGGTGACTCGATGAGCCCCATCAGCGACCGGGCGGTCACGCTCTTACCGCTGCCGGACTCGCCGACGATCCCGACCGTCTCGCCGGGGTCGATATCGAAGGAGATCCCGTCGACGGCACGGATCGTCTCCTTCTCGGTGAAGAAGGCGGTCTGGAGGTTCCTCACGTCGATGAGCGGCCCGTCGGCGGACGACCGAGCCGCGGCAGTCGGTCCCGAGGAGCCGACGGCGTCCTCGCGATCGTCGATCGCCATCAGGCACCACCTCCGGCGGTCGCCGCCTCGCTCTCGTCGACGTCGGCCTCGGGGTCGATCGCGTCGCGGATCGCGTCACCGAGCGCGTTGAACGCGACGACGACGAAGACGATAGCGAGCCCCGGGATCGTCGCGACGTGCCACGAGGACGTGGCGACGAACGACTGCCCGCCGTTGATCAGCCGCCCCCACTCGGGGGTCGGGGGGTTGATCCCGAGTCCGAGGAAGGTCAGCGCCGCCGTGGAGATGATGACGCCGCCGATGAGCAGCGACGCGTAGATCAGGATATACCCCGCGATGTACGGAGCCATGTGCTTCCGCATGGTGCGTAACGGGGTCTGACCGTAGCTCTTCGCGGCGTCGACCCACTCCTGTTCGGCGACCTGTAACGACGGCCCACGGATCGCCCGCCACATCCCCGGCCAAAGGGTGAAGGCAAATATCAGTGCTAACAGGAATCCACCGTCAAGTGGCTGTGCCAGTGGATGATTCCCCTGCTGGAAGATGACGGAGAGCAACATGATCAACAGTAGGGCTGGCACCGCCTGTATCGTGTCGCTCGTGAGCACCGTCGCGATATCGGTTATGCCCTTGTAGTAGGCGGCGAGCAGCGAGAGCACGACCGCAGTGAGCGCGCCGAGGATGATGGCCGTCAACGCGATCACGAGCGACGTCCGTGCGCCGTACGATAGGTGTGTCATCATGTCTTGGCCTCTGTTGGTCGTGCCCATCGGTGCCCATCGTCCGTAGTCGTCGTAGCTCATGACCCCGATGGTGTTCTGCCCGTCCGATCGGCTGTCGAGGTTCGCGAACACGTGTGTGATCGCCTCGACCTCGCCGTCCTCTGATAGGTACTCGAACTCGTGGGAGTTCGGCTCGTAGATGTTGTGCTGGGCTTCCACCGGGCTGACCGCGGGTGCCCACAGTGCGAGCACGACGAACAGGAACACGATCGCGAACCCGAACAGCCCCCAGTAGTTGCTTCGGAACCGACGGATCGTGTCGTCGGTCGGCGTCCAGTCGGCCGCGCGGTAGTGCTCCCGGTAGATATCAAACCCGCGCCACGCCCAGATCAGACACAGCGTGGCGTACACGAGGACGAGCGCGGTTCGGATACCCCACGCCCACGCCGGGGAGAGACCCATAAACGTCCCCTCCCAGCCGCCACTCGGGGTTCGGTGTCCCTGGTTCGGGATCGTCTCACGGCTAGTGAGCGCCGGGAGCGACGAGGCCAAGGAGTCGACAGTGCTCGTGAGCACCCCCGCCGCGCTGGAAAAGAGCCCGCCGACCGGTGTTAACGCCAACAGCGCCGCACCAGCCGCGAAGGTGGCGAGCAATCCGACGCGTTTCGCCCGGCGGCGACGACTCCGAGAGAGGTCGGTCCCGAGCGCGTCGACGACGCGATCCGGGACGTATCCCGCGAACGGGATCGTGATCGCGGCCAACATCACGAGCGCCGTGATGCCCGCGGCGACCGAACCGACCACCGATCCCGCCGCTTCGCCGACGTTCCCACCGACGTAGCCGGGGACATCCGCGAGCCCACCGAGCAGGAACGCGAGGATATCCAAGGTCTGGCCGATCCCGTGGAACACGCGCCCGATCTCGAGGAGCGCTAGTATGACCACGCCGCCGACCCAGATCAGGGCGGGTCGCGGGTTCTCCACGAGGAGGTCACGGAACGGTTTGTCGCTGCCCTCCGCCTCATACTCCGGGTTCTGTTGTGTCGAACTCATTTATCGTACCCCACACGCGGGTCGATGACGGTGTACAGGAAGTCCTGTAGGATGTTCAAAAACAGGATTATCAGCGTGAAAATGAACAACAGCGCTCCCGCCATCGGGAGGTCACCCTGCGTGATCGACTGGAAGAATATCCGGCCGAGCCCGTTGATGTTGAAGATCTGTTCGACGATGACGGAGCCACCGATCAGCAGGAACGCCTCGCTGGTGATGACGGGCAACAGCGGGATCAGGGAGTTCCGGAAGATGTGCTTCCAGACGATCACGCGGTTCGTCAACCCCTTCGCTTTCGCCGTCTCGACGAAGTTCGCGTTGATCGTCTCCAACATCGCGGTCCGGCCGATACGGAGCTCCGCCGCCATCGACGCGGACCCGAGGATGACCGCCGCCGGCAGGATGAGCTTGACGTCGATGAACAGTCCCGTCCAGTCGTTGACGTAGGGGACGGGAAGGAACAAGACGTCGGTCGTCGAGACCCAGCCCAAGTCCGGCGTTCCGGTGATACTGATCCCTCGCTCGGTGAAGTCGGGACCGAAGGTGTACCAGTCGAACCCGAACGGGCCGCCGCCGTCCCGTGTCCGCCGGAGCGCAGCCAGCGCTAACACGCACAGCCAGAAGTTCGGCAGCGCCTGCCAGAGGATACCCCCGAACGAGGCGGTGTAATCGCCCCACGAGTTCGGGTTAAGTCCGGCGTAAAAGCCGAGGGGGATCCCGATGAACAGCGGTAGCAGGATCGCCCAGAAGCCTAACCAGAGCGTCGGTGGGGCGGAGTTGATCACGATGTCGAGGATGTCACGCTCCGCCTGAACGACCCACGACTGGCCGAAGTCGAACGTCAGAAAGCTCGTGACGAAATCGACGTACTGTTCCCACAAGGGATCATTGAGCCCCAGGCGTTCGCGCATCAGCTCCGCGTCCGTCCCGTCCGCCTCCGGACCTAATCGGGCCGTAACGGGGTCGATCGGGCCCATCCGGAGCATGATGAACAGGAACGTCAGTACCATAAACAGTACCGGGACCGTGAGCAGGATGCGCTTGATAAAGTACTCCCAACGCGTCATCGCGGCTCACACGGGGTCGTGATCGTGAGTATCATGGCTTACACTAATATCAGAGGGTGTTTGAGGAGCTATCTAAAGGCTTCGGGAGGGCCCGAAGCGCAGTGACGGTTACTGTTCGATCGTGGTCGTGTTGTACTGCTGCCAGTGCGCGCCGAGCGCTCCAGTGGCCGGTACATCGACGTAGTCGTACCAGAACCGCTCGGTAAAGCCGTGGTACAGGGGCACTAACACGGCGTCGTCGCGGACGGCCTCCTCCATCTCGACGTAGGCCTCCTGGCGGAGCCCCTCGTCTTCCGGCAGCGGGTTGTCGACCGCGCGCTCCCACGCTTCCTGGGCCTTGTCGGCGTTGTCGCTCTCACCGAGCTGGGTATGCCAGTCGAGGTAGAACCCGTCGGTCTCACCGGGCATCGTGCTGGTGTTGGTGTTCTCCGGTTCGAGCTGGAAGCTGCCGTACGGCGCGGCCGGCCAGCTCCAGATCCAGCCGAGCGTGTACATCTCGAGGTCGCCGTCCTCACCACGGTTCTGGAGCACGGAGAACTCGGACTGTTCGAGCTCCATGTCGACCCCGCTGCCGGCGAGTAGATCGCGGATGAGCTCGGCCGCGGTCTCGAACACTTCGCTCACGTACGTCGTGAGCGTGATCTCGGCCGGGTCGTCAGCGGTAAAGCCGGCGTCCTCGAGCACCGACTGTGCCCCCTGGAGGTCGCTCTCCCCGAGGCTATACGGATAGTCGTCGACGAAGCTGTTGTAGCCGTCCGCGCCCGTGGGCCAGATCCCCGGCGGGAGGAAGCTGTACGCCGGCGTCCCGCGGCCCGCGAACACGTCCTCAACGACCTGTTCCTTGTCGAGGACGTACGCGACCGCCTGCCGAACCGCACGGTCGGTGTTGGAGGCGTTGAACCCGAAGTAGAACGTACTGAGCTCCGAGATACCGATATAGTTGACCTCCTCGTTCAGCTCGCCGGCGGGGCCGTACGTCCCGACCTCCCGGTTCCGGTCGTCGGTTTCCGCGTCGATCGCGTCCGGTTCGTACGCGAACGTCGGGATCTCGAAGATGTCCGCGTTTTGCTCGAGCGCGTACGTCCACGCGGCCTGATCGTCCTCGATGATCTCCCAGTGGACCGCGGGAACCTCGGCGACGTGTCCGTAGTAGTCGTCGTTCCGGACGACACGGACCTCCTCGTCGACGTCGAAGTAGTCGAGCTCGAACGGGCCGGTCCCATTGGCCACCTCGGTGCTGAACTCCTGGTGGGTGACCTCACCGTCGTACCCCTCGATGTCGCCGACGTACCCCTCGGGAATAATCGAGAAGCTGCTGTACGCGAGCACGTCGAGCGCGTCGGGGTTCGGACCGACGAGTTCGAGTTCGACCGTCTGGTCGTCGACGGCTTCGACGGCGAGTGTGCCCGGTTCGGGGCTGCCATCGTCATCGAGTTCGACATCGATACCGAGCCCGACCGGCTGATTGAGGCTGAAGCTCCGGCGTTCGGTGTTGGGCGATTCGACGGTCCGCCGCCAGGAGTACACCACGTCGTCCGCAGTTACGTCGCTGCCGTCGTGGAACGTCACGTCGTCGCGGACGGTGAACGTCCACGTCGTCCCGTCTTCGGAGACGTCGAACTCCTCGAGGAGTTGGTTCTCGATCTCGGGGACGCCGTTGGGGAAGGCGGTCAGGTTCTCGTAGAGCTGCGTGATGACGGCGGAGGACGCCGTGTCCGTCGACATGATCGGGTCCAGCTCGTCGAACGTGCTGTTGATCAGGTTGAGCTCGGAGGTGTCGGGCTCGCCGTCACCCGGGTCCGTACCGTCGTCATCGGCACCATCGTCGTCGGCACCGTCGTCATCATCACCCGGGTCGTCGGCGCAACCGGCGAGGGCGACCGCCGTCCCTCCACCGAGGAGGCCGAGGACGCGGCGGCGGTTCGTGCTGTCGAGTTCCGATTCTGGGTCTGAGTCCAGCATATCTTGATTGTTCAGACATAACTACATAAATCCTTCCCGGTATGTCAACAACCTTCAGGTACCCAGTACACAAAAGAAAGGGTTTCAAAAGAAGTATTTATAGTATTTTATAACAGAATAAAAGTGGGCCGGCGGAGGCGAAACCTTGAAACGCCGCTCGGGCGCAGAAAACGTATGGAACTGCGGGTCATCGAGAAGACCGACACGGAACTCCGTATCGAGATCGCGGGCGAGGATCACACGTTCATGAACGTACTCAAGGGCGTACTGTTGGAGGCTGACGACGTCGATGCCGCGACGTACGACATGAATCCGGAACAGTCCGGCGGCCAGACCGAGCCGGTCCTCACTGTGAAATCCGAAACCGTCGATCCGCTCGACGCCGTCGAAGACGCGGCCGCGTCGATCACCGACCGGACCGCCGCGCTCCGCGACGCCGTCACCGCGGCCTGAACGAGCGATCGTCCGAACGGGCTGCCGGGATTTGCGTTTCCCTCGAACATCGCGTGTCGACCCCGATCGCTCCGGCGATACACGAGCCGAGGGGCATACCTAAGTACCGACTCGCGTAACCGTGGGGTATGTCACCGAGCGTGCTTATGCTGGGATGGGGGTATCCGCCGAACATCACCGGCGGGTTGGACGTCCACGTCGGGGAGCTGTTCTCCGGGCTTCGGGACGAGTACGATGTCGACGCCAAGCTGGTGTTGCCGGCGGAGCTCGCTCCCGAGGACGAGCAGGGCGTCGAAGGCGTCGAGACCGGCGAGGGCGACGTCGCCACTCGCGTCGGTCGGCTCAGCGATCGTTTCGTCGAGCTCGCACCCGAGTACGACGTGATCCACACTCACGACTGGTTCGGGTACGGCCCCGGCCGGGAGGCGGCACGCGCTTCGGACGCGACGTGGGTCTCATCGTTCCACTCGCTGGCGAGCGACCGGAACATCGATCCGCCGAAACGCGAGGTCGAAACGGAGCGGCGGTTGGCCAACGCCGCCGACACGAACATTTCCGTCAGCGAGATCGTCCGCGAGGACGTCAAGGAGCTGTACGGTGCCGACTCCCGCGTCGTGTACAACGGGTTCTCGAAGCCGAAGTTCTCGGGGAAGGACGTCCGGGCGGACCTCGGGATCGACGGCGAGATGCTCTTCTTCGTCGGTCGTCACACGGATCAGAAGGGGATCTCCCACCTGCTGTACGCGATGAAGAAGCTGCGCGGTCGCGACGTGACGCTCGTCGTCGGCGGCTCCGGTCACCAGACGGAGCAGCTGAAGCGGTTCGCCGAGCTGATCGGTATCGAAGAGAAGGTGGAGTTCGTCGGCTACGTTCCGGAGGCCGAGCTCGGCGACTACTACGCCGCCTCGGACGCGTTCGTCTCGCCGTCCTTCTCCGAGCCGTTCGGGATCACGATCACGGAAGCGCTCGAAGCCGGGACGCAGGTCGTGTCGACCCGCTGTGGGGCCGCGGAGATCCTGCCGGAGGACTGTCTGGTCGAGGTCACGCCCGACTCCGAGTCGATCGTCGACGGGCTCGTGACCGCGCTGAACCGGGAGTCGCCCCCCGAGTACGAGCGACGCGACTGGTCGGAAGTCGCCGGCGACACCCTCGAGATCTACGAGGACGTCGCGTAGTCGACGCCTAGTTCTCCCGGTACACGTCGATCTCGGTGACCGGTTCGGGGTGGCGGATCCGGAACCCATCCGCCGTCTCCATCACGCCGCGGGTGCTTTCGACGGCTCCACGGTACGGCGTCCCGTCGCCGTCTCTCGGTTCTTCGCCACTGTACGGGGACGTGTACGGCGACGCGTACGGGGAGTCGTCGAGCGGCTCGTCGAAGCTCTCCGGCGGGAGGTAGATCCGTTCGCCGTCAGCCGAGCGGACGACCACGGCCATATCTCGCGTCCCGGTCACGTCGATGACCGTTCGGTTCCCGGTTACTCGCGTGTCGATGGCGACCTCGCCCGACTCGATCTCGTCCATATGAGGGCCTGTGTCCGGGAGGGGATTAATGCTACCGACGGTGAACCCTTTTGTGCGGTCGCGTCGAACTCCCGACCGATGGACGTCAACAGCCATGCCGAGGAGCTCGCCTCCGACCTCGGCGTCGACAAAGCGGAGGTCAAAGCGGACCTCGAGAACCTACTGGAGTACAGCGTCCCGATAGACGAGGCCAAACAGAGCGTGCGCCGGAAACACGGCGGCGGTGGCGGCGGGTCGAGCCCGACGCCCGACGCGGCCGACCTCGCGGATATCACGACCGACCACAGTAACGTCACCGTCACTGTTCGCGTGCTCACGCGCGGGACCCGAACCATCCGGTATCAGGGGGACGACCTCACGATCCGCGAGGGGGAGCTGGCGGACGGGACGGGAACGATCTCCTACACCGCCTGGCAGGACTTCGGCTTCGAGCCGGGCGACTCGCTGACGATCGGCAACGCCGGCGTCCGCGAGTGGGACGGGGAGCCGGAGCTCAACCTCAACGAGTCGACGACGGTCGCGATCGCGGACGAACCGGTCGACGTCGACCACGGGATCGGCGGGGACCGAGACCTCGTCGAGATCGCGGCCGGCGACCGCGGCCGCAACGTTGAGGTTCGCGTGCTCGAGGCGGAGTCGAAGACCATCTCGGGTCGCGACGGCGAGACCGACATCCTCGAAGGGGTCGTCGGCGACGAGACCGCAAAGCTCCCGTTCACCGACTGGGACCCGTCCCCCGAGCTGGAGCCCGGTGCGGACCTCCGGATCGAGGACGTGTACGTCCGGGAGTTCCGTGGCGTTCCCTCGATCAACCTCACCGAGTTCACGACCGTCACACCACTGTCCGACCCCGTCGCCGTCGCCGACGACGCGCCGCGACTCCCCGTCGCGGAGGCGGTCGACTCCGGTGGAATGTTCGATGTCGAGCTCGTCGGCAACGTGCTCGAAGTGCGTGACGGCTCCGGGCTGATCGAGCGCTGTCCGGAGTGCGGACGGGTCGTACAGAACGGGCAGTGCCGGAGCCACGGCGAGGTGGACGGGGAGGACGACCTCCGCGTGAAGGCGATCCTCGACGACGGCACCGCCACCGTCACCGTCGTGCTCGACGACGATCTGACGGCGGCGGTGTACGGCGGCGGCCTCGAGGACGCGCTGGCGGCCGCGAAAGAGGCAATGGACAAGGACGTGGTCGCCGAGGCGATCGCGGACGAGCTCGTCGGCGGCGCGTATCGCGTCCGCGGCAGCCTCTCGGTCGACGAGTACGGTGCGACGCTCGACGCGACCGCGTTCGAGGTGGCGGACGACGATCCCGCAGACGTCGCTCGGGCGGCGCTCGCGGAGGTGGGCGAATGAGCGACGACGGCCCGGGAACTCGGGAGGTCGCCTATCGGCTGTTCGCCGCGGAGTTCGACGACGCCTCGCTTTCGTACTCCGAGAGCGACGAGGAGCGCGCGCCCAACTACGTCGTCACGCCGACCGGCGCGCGCGTGAACCGGCTGTTCGTCGCCGGCGTGCTCACCGAGGTCGAGCGCGTCAACGACGAGACGAGCCGCGGGCGCGTCGTCGACCCCTCCGCCGCGTTCGTCACGTACGCCGGGCAGTACCAGCCCGACGAGGCGGCGTTCCTCGAACGCGCCGAGCCGCCGACGTTCGTCGCGCTAACCGGGAAGGCACGGACGTTCGAGCCGGAGGATTCCGATCAGGTGTTCACCTCCGTGCGCCCCGAGAGCCTCAACGAGGTCGACGCGAACGTCCGTGACCGCTGGGTCGTCTCCGCCGCGGAGTCGACGCTCGACCGGCTCGCGGTGTTCGCGGCGGCGCTGGAGTCGGAGCTGCGCGGCG
>NZ_JBHSWW010000046.1:0-14239 GCF_042661865.1 Halorubrum tibetense | reverse complement strand
TACGTCGACCTCGGCGCGGACGCGAACGGCGCGTGGGACGCCGGGGCCGCGAGACAGGCGCTCGACAGGCTGGAACCGGTCGACCTCGAGTACATCGAGCAGCCGCTTCCGGCCGCGGAGCTGTCCGAGACCGCCCGGCTCCGGTCGGCGACTGACGTCCCGATCGCTCTCGATGAGTCGCTCGCGACACACTCGGTCGAGACGGTCCTCACGGCCGACGCCGCGGATATCATCGTCCTCAAACCGATGGCGCTCGGCGGACCGGACCGCGCGGTCGACGTCGCGAGGCGTGCTCGCGAGGCGGGCGTCGAGCCGGTCGTCACGACGACGATCGACGCGGTCGTCGCTCGAACCGCCGCGGTCCACGTCGCCGGCGCGATCCCAGATGTGGCCGCCTGTGGACTCGCGACGAGCGGACTGCTCGCGGATGATCTCGCACCGGACCCGTGCCCGGTCGCCGACGGACGGATCGCGGTTCCGGACGGTCCAGGACTCGCCGGCGACGCGTTCCGGGACCTGCTGTGAGTATAGGACGGAGTCGCTCTGTGAGTATAGACCGGAGTCGCTACTGGAAGCCGCGGTCGACGTCGTCGTCCTCGATCAGATCGTCGAGCTCGGCGGAGAGCAGCTGCTCGGCCGCCTCGAAGGTATCACCCAGCTCGTCGAGCGTTTTGGGGCGTCCGTCGAACTCGTAATCCATCGGGCCGAACGCGGGCGAGTCGACGGCCTCCATCACGTCTTCGAAGAGGTGATCGGGGTCCGTCGGTGCCTCTGCGTGGACCTTCAGCGTCTCCTCCAGGCGGGTCGCCATCGTTTTCGCTTCGTCCTCGCTTTCGGGAGGCCGCTGGACCGCGAACCGGCCCGGAGACTCCTCGTCGGGGAGGAGCGGATCGAGCTCGTCGTCGACCTTCCGAGCGACGCGGGTACCGACCCCGCGGAGCTCGCGCGGGTTCTTCGCGTACGTCTTCAGGTGGTAGACGCCGACGCTCGGATGGCCGAAGTAGAGGTCTTCACCGAGCCCGTCGCGACGCGACCCGGCGACCGCGCGCCACCCCTCGGGATCGGTCGAGTCGCTTGCGACGTCCGCGAGGACGTCCTGCCAGTCTCGGACACGCATCTCGTCACTATCTTATAAACGAGCGCGTATGAGCGTGTCGGTGCTCCCGACTCCTGCCGGCCCGCCCGCTCGTCGTCACTCGGATTCGGCTCGGCTCTCGGCGACGAACAGGAGTACGGCGACCGCCGCCAAGGTGAGCGCGAACGCGCCGTTCGCAAGCCCGAGCGCGAGGAACTCCCGCCCGGACAGCACCCAGACGACCCCGAGCGCGAGCACGTGTGCCACCCCGACGAGGTAGAGAGCGGGGCTCCAAAATCGGGTGAGAAACAGGCCGACACCGAACAGGAAGCTCCCGGCAATCGCGAGGAACTGCGGGGCCGTCGTCGCCGTCCAAACCACGAGGTTGACGGCGACGATGCCGACCGAACAGAGGAGTCCGAGCCAGTAGAGCGGCCCCCACGACCCGACCTCGTCGATCCGGAGGATGGGTTCCGATTCGGCGTCGTTCACGGCGGACCCACACGGGGAGATCGCAAAACCGTTTCGCCGGGTGGTCGGCAGAGAAACCGATCCGCTACCGTCGCTCGTACACCGGTTTCCGTCGCGTCTGGACGTACCCGTACACCGCGCGGGTCAGGAGCACCGACCCGACGGCCAACACGATCATCGACACCACCGAGTCGGTGCCGGCGACGAAGTCTGAGACCCCCCACAGCACCATTCCGACGTACAGCGCGACCCTGAACCGGAACGTGTCGAACCCCTCATCAAGGAGTCCCCAGAGGACGACGCCGGCGATGTAGAGACTGACCGCGACCTCGCCCACCGCGGCGAGCCCCTCCTGTCCGATTCGAAAGTAACCGCTCACGATGGACAGCGTCGCCAGCGCGAGGATGATCCCGCCGATCACCTGTCGTCCGTACCGTTCGTACAGCGAATCGCTCATACCCGTACTGACGGCTCCGTATATAAGGAGACTGCGAACCCGTGGCGTCGGAATATGGAAACAGGCGGGTGCGATCGGAAGCGGACCGGCTCGCTCCCGACTCCACCGGCACCGACAGCGTTTTTCGCGGTCGCCGAGGAGAACGGTCGTGAACGTTCGGGGGCCGATCCTCTCCGTCGGAGAGGCGCGGACGGTGTCGACGTCGTACGGCGACCGGGAGCTCCGCGAGCTCCGGATCCGGCCAGAGCGCGGCGCGGCCGACCCCGTCGACGTGACGCTGTGGGGCGACTGGGCCGAGACCGCCGATCACGCCGAACCGGGGATGGAGCTGCTGGTGACCGACGCGGAGACGGACGACTACGGTGGCGAGACGGGGTACGCGACCACCGGCGACTCGTGGGTCGTTCTCGAACCCGATTTCCTCGTGGACGTGACGGGGATCCGCTCGTGGGTCCAGTGTCCTCGGATGTATTACTTAAATAAGCTCTCGGGAATTCCGCTGAACTACCCGGTCGTCAAGGGGACGATCGTCCACGAGGTGTTCGGCGATCTGCTCCGCGGGATGGACCTCGAGGACTCCGTGGCGGACCGCGTCGACGAGGCCGGACTCGAACTCGGACTCCTCGGCTACGAGGCCGACGAAGTCGCCGACGAGGTCCGACGGAACGCGGCCGCGATCGAGGGATGGCTCGCGCAGGGGACGCTGACCGACGGCGACACCTGGCGGTCGGAGTTCACCCTGATCTCGCCGACGTTCGGCTTAAAAGGGCGCGCGGACGCGCTCCGCCGCGGAACCCCCGTCGAGCTCAAGACGGGCAAGAACACGAACCGGGAGCCCCGGTTTCAGGACAAGATCCAGGCGGCCTGTTACGCGCTCATGCTCGAGGAGCGTGGCGTCGACCCCGACATCGGGACGCTGTTGTACACGAAAAACACCGCCCTCGACCGGAACGAGGAGACCGGTGACCTCGCGCCCGCGAAGGAGTTCCCGGTCGGGAACGGCCTCCTGCAGTTCGTCGTCCGCACCCGCAACGAGCTCGCCGCGATGGAGTGGCGCGCGCTCAACGACGCCGGCGAGCGCCCGACCGTCCCCACCGGCTACGAGGCGGACGCGAACTGTAGCTACTGTTTCGAACAGGACACCTGTATGGTGGTCTCCGGCCGCCTGAATCAGGAGTCGAAGGCCGGCCAGGTCGGCGAGCCAGTCCCCGCGGACGAGCGCGACTACTTCGACCGGTTCTACACGGCTATCGAGGAGGAGCGCCGGGAAACCCACGCCGAGTACCGGAAGCTGTGGGAGCAGACGCCCGCGGAACGCGCGGCCGACGACCGCGCGCTGATCGACCTCGAACCGATCGGCCGAACGGAGATCGCCGAGAACCGCTGGCGGCTCACTGCCCGTCGCACCGACGACGCGGTCTCCAAGCTCCGCGAGGGCGACGTGGTGCTCGCGACCGACGGCGACCCCGTCGCCGGCCACGCCGAGCTCGGCCGCATCCGCGAGCTCGACGAGACGGTCGTCGTCGAGACGGACGAGCCGGTCGAGCTCCGGCGGCTCGACGTGTACCCCTCCGAGATCTCCGTCGACCGGATGCTCACCGCCCTCCACGACGCGGTCCTGAAAGGTGACGACCGTCGGAAAGACGTGGTGTTCGGCCGGCGCGACCCCGCGTTCGCCGACCCACCAGCCGACCGCGGGCCGTACATCGACAACAACGACGCCCAGAACGACGCGGTGTCCCTCGCCGTCGACGCCGAGGACTGCGCGCTGATCCACGGCCCGCCGGGGACCGGCAAGACGTACACGATCGCGCGGGCGATCCGCGCGCTCGTCGCCGACGGAAACCGGGTGTTGCTGTCGGCGTTCACTAACCGGGCGGTCGACAACGCGCTCGAAGCGCTCCGCGATCAGGGGTTCAACGAGGTCCTCCGTGTCGGCACCGAGACCGGCGTTCGCGACGACATGCGCGACGTGCGGCTGGTCCAGCGCGGCGACCCGAACGAGAAGGCGGCGGAGCTGCGGAACGCCCCGGTCGTCGCGGCCACGACCGCCGCCTGCGGCTCCCGCGTGCTGCGCGAGTGCGAGTTCGACGTCGCCGTCGTCGACGAGGCCTCCCAGCTCACGGAGCCGAGCACGCACGCCGCGATCACGCTTGCGGACCGGTTCGTCTTGGTCGGTGATCACGAGCAGCTCCCGCCGGTCGTGCGCGCGGAGAACGAGCTCCGGACCTCCCTGTTCGAGCGACTCATCGAGGAACACCCGGATGCGAGCGTCATGCTCGACCGGCAGTACCGCATGAGTCAGCGGATCCAGGCGTTCGCCTCCGCGGCGTTTTACGACGGCGCGCTCCGCCCCGCGACCCCAGAGGTCGCCGGACAGACGCTCGCGGACCTCGGGATCGACCCTGCGGACCTCCCCGCCGCGCTCCGTGGCGGCGTCTCCTTCATCGATCCGGACGGCGAACGCGACGGTAACCGCAACGTCCGCGAAGCGGAGCGCGTGTCCGCCGTCGTCGACGAGTACCTCGCCGCGGGCGTCGATCCGGACGACATCGGCGTGATCGCCCCGTTCCGCGCACAGGTGGCGGAGATCGCGAGACGGACGGACGTCACCGTCGACACGGTCGACCGGTTTCAGGGCTCCTCGAAGGCGATCATCGTCGTCTCGTTCGTTGCGACAGGCGATCTCGACGGCCCGATATTCGAGGACCACCGCCGAGTGAACGTCGCGCTCACACGCGCGAAAAAGCAGCTCACGCTCGTCGGCGACGCCGAGGCGCTGGGGTCGGATCCGTTCTACGAGCGGATGCTCGACTGGGCGCGGCGGTGAGATCGGTCTCGGCGAGCCCGATCGGCCGCTGTGACCGCTGGCTACGCCGGTTGGGGCGCTTCTCCTCGCTTCGTTCGACGATAGCGGGCACGGCGGGGTGCCCGCGAGCGGTTCGGGCGGGGGTAGCCGTGCTCGCGGGCGAAGCAAAGCGGGCACGGCGGGATTCGAACCCGCGATCGAGAGGTTAGGAACCTCTCGCCCTATCCGCTAGGCCACGTGCCCGAAACGAGAGAGAAAGGGGGTTGCGGGGCCCGGTCGAACGAGTCGGCGCGTTACGCGCTCGATTCCTTTTCGGTTTCGAGCTCTTCTTCTTCGTCGATCGTCGAGTCGGCCGAAACTTCCTCGTCGTCATCGTCGTCCTGCATGTTCTTCAGTTCGTCCTCGACCTCCTCGCGGCCCTTCTTGAACTCGCCCATCGCCTGTCCGGTCGATCGGGCGAGTTTCGGGATCTTGTTCGCGCCGAACAACAGGACCAACACGAGCAGGATGATGAGGAGCTCCGGGCCCACAGGGATGCCGCCTATCAGGGGGGTCACGTCTACCATCTCTACCCGTCCGTAACCTTGTTGCGATTATAGTCTTTTTGCCTTCGAGGGGTGTCCGTCCCGGTGCTCGGGCGGACCGACAGCCCGCCCGATATATACGCGTCCGAAACGATCGAGTCGTATGGTAGATATCGACGATGACACACCGGATTTCACCGCTTCGCTCGTAACCGACGAGCTGGCCCCGTTCCGACTGTCGGAACACCTCGGCGAGGGGCCAGTCGTTCTCGCGTTCTTCCCCGCCGCGTTCTCGGGGACCTGCACCGACGAGATGCGCGCGCTCCGTGACGGGATCGAGCGGTTCGGTCCGGACACCACCGTGTTCGGCGTGAGCACGGATCTCCCGCACGCCCTTCGGGCGTACCGTGAGGAGTACGACCTGCCGTTCCCGCTCGTGGCGGACCCCGATCACCGCGCGGTCGAGGCGTACGACGTCGTCTCCGACTTCGAACGGTACGGTGTCGACGTCGTCGCGCGCCGCGCGGTCTTCGTGATCGACGCGGAGGGAACGGTGACGTATCGATGGCTCGCGGACAACCCGGGCCAAGAGCCGGAGTACGACTCGCTCGTCGCCGCGATCCCCGGATCGACGGCGTCGAACTGATCGATTCGCGGGGTCCGTCACCCGCGGCTACGACTGCTGACTTCCCGCTCCCAGACCTCACTCCGGGTGCTGAAGCCCCTCTAGCGCCTCGGGGTTCTCCATCGAGGAGAGGTCACCGGGATCCTCGCCCCTGTACACGGACTCGATCGCGCGACGGATGATCTTCCCCGACTGCGTCTTCGGGAACGCGTCGACGAACAGCAGCTCGCGGGGACGGAACGGCTTCCCGTGCTCCTCGCCGACCAGCCGCCGGAGCTCCTCGCGAAGCGCGTCGCTCGGTTCGATACCGGGTTCCAAGACGACGTACGCGACGACCGCGGTCCCCGTCGTGTCGTCAGGGACGCCGACGGCGGCCGCCTGGTTGACCGCGTCGTGATCGATGAGGACGCCTTCGATCTCCGCAGGGCCGACCTTCCGGCCGGCGACGTTGAGCGCGTCGTCGGCCCGGCCGTGAAGGAACCAGAACCCGTCTGCGTCCCGCTGGGCGAAATCGCCGTGGTCCCACACGTCTGGCCACGTCGACCAGTACTCCTCGAGGTACCGTTCGTCGCCCGACCAGAGGCTCTTCGTCATCGACGGGCAGGAGTCGCGGGCGACGAGGTAGCCGCGCTCCCCGCTCTCGACGATCGACTCGCCCGCCTCGTTGACGATGTCGATGTCCATGCCGAGCCCGGGGCCGCCGAGCGTACACGGTTTCAGCGGCTGGTTCGGCATCGGCATCAGGAAGCAGCCGCAGATCTCGGTCCCGCCGGAGATGTTGACGATCGGGCACTCGCCGCCGCCGATCGCGTCGTAAAACCAGCGCCACGACTCGGGGTCCCACGGCTCGCCGGTCGATCCGAGGACCCTGAGACTCGACAGGTCGTGTCCCTTGACCCACTGGTCCCCGTGCTTGCGGAGCGCGCGGATCGCGGTCGGCGAGATACCGAACTGCGTGACGCCGTGTCGATCGATCAGCTCCCAGAACCGGTCGGGCTCCGGGTGGTCCGGCGCGCCCTCGTACATCACGACGGTCCCGCCGAACGCGTGGTTCCCGATCAGCGTCCACGGCCCCATCATCCACCCGATGTCCGAGACCCAGAAGAACCGGTCCGCGGGCCGCTGGTCGAACCCGAAGTGGATCTCCTTGGCACACTGTGTGAGCACGCCGGCGTGCGTGTGGACGATTCCCTTCGGCGTTCCCGTCGTCCCGGAGGAGTAGAGGAGCATCGACTCCTGGTTCGACGGGAGTCGCTTCGTGTCGTATGCGGCGGACCGTGATCCGACGGCTGTGGCCCAGGTGATGTCCCGTTCGTCGTTCCACTCGACGGGATCCGTGTGTTCGGTACCCGCGGATCCGCCGCCGTTCGCCGGCGTCGCCCCCAGGCGGTCGTACACCACCGTGTGCTCGACGTGACCGGCCTCATCGATCGCCTCGTCGGCTGTGTGCTTCAGCCGGACCTCGCTCCCCCGGCGATAGAACCCGTCACCGGTGAACAGCACCGTCGGCTCCGCGTCGGCGATCCGCGTCGCCGTCGCCTCCGTGCCGAACCCGGAGAAGATCGGCACGGCGATCGCTCCCACCTTCAGACAGCCGTAGAGGATCGAGACGACCTCGGGGACCATCGGCATGTACAGCGCGACGGTGTCGCCCGTCCCGACGCCGACCGAGTCGAGGTAGTTGGCGATCCGGTTCGACTCACGGCACAGCTCGTGGAACGTGACCTCGCGGACGTCGCCCGGCTCGCCCTCCCAGATCAGCGCGACGCGGTTCCGGTTGGGGGAGTCGACGGTTGCGTGTCGGTCGACGACGTTGTGTGCGACGTTGATCTCGCCGCCCGGATACCACTCCGAGAACTGCGGACCGTCGGTGTCGTCGCGAACCGTCTCGTACTCGGTGTAAAACTCGATATCGAGGTAGTCGACGATCTCGTCCCAGAACCAGTCGACGCCGGACGCCGGCTCCCCGTCCAGTTCGGTCGTCGTCCGCTCGATCAACGACTCGTAGTCGTCGATCCCGTACTCCCGCATGAACGCCGCGACGTTTGTCGACGCCGCGAACGACTCGCTCGGCTCGTGTACGATCTCGTCTATCCCCTCGTACTCGTCCATCTCGTCCGGCCGTTTTCGCGGGGACCATAAGTAATTTTGCTGAGCGTTTCGGCCCAATACCCTCCGCCGGAGTCGCCCGATCGCTCTGCGGCGTCGAGACCGAGTGCGACCGGCTCACTCCGTGTCGGCGTCGGCTCCGTCCGCGTCGGTTCCGTCCGTGTTCGTATCGGATCCGTCATCGCTCCCGTATGCGCCCTCTGGAACGATGTCGACGGACGCAACCCGGTCGTCCGGGTCGAGGTCCATCACGATGACGCCCATCGTGTTGCGGCTCACCGTGGAGATCTCCTCGACCCGGGTGCGCATGATCTGGCCGCCGTCGCTCATCGCCAACAGGTGGTCGCCGTAGGTGACCGCTTCGATGGCGACGACTGACCCGTTCCGATCGCCGGTCTTGATGTCGACGAGTCCCATCCCGTTCCGCGACTGCGGGCGATACTCGTCGAGGTCGGACCGCTTCCCGTAGCCGTTCTCGGTGACGGTCAGCACCCAGTCGTGCCGATCCGCGTCGATCGCGGCGACCCCCGCGACCGCGTCGCCCTCGCGCAGGTCGATTCCGATCACTCCCCGGGCGGTCCGCCCCATCGGCCGCACCTCTTCCTCGTCGAACCGGATCGCCATCCCATCGCGGCTCCCGATGACGATGTGGGTCCCGCCGTCCGTCACCTCGACGTCGACGAGCTCGTCACCGTCCTCCAGCCGGATCGCCCGGATCCCCGTCGACCGGATGTTCTCGAACGCGTCGACGGCCGTCCGCTTGATGTAGCCGTCGCGGGTGACCATCGTGAGGTACTCGTCGTCCGCGAGGTCGTCGGTGTTCACCACCGCCTCGATCTCCTCGCCGTCGTCCATATCGAGCAGGTTGACGGCCGACTTCCCGCGGGCAGTCCGGGACATCTCCGGGATCTCGTACGTCTTCAGCTGGTAGATCTGGCCGTGGTTCGTGAACACGAGGAGGTAGTCGTGGGAGTTCGCGGCGAACACGGATGAGACCCGGTCACCCTCCTTGAGCTCCGTCCCGATGATCCCCTTGCCGCCGCGGTTCTGCGCGCGGAAGGTGGAAAGCGACATCCGCTTGATGTAGTCGTCCTCGCTCATGACGACGACACACTCCTCTTCCGGGATGAGGTCCTCGTGGGTGACCGTCCCCGTGTCCTCGATGAAGCGGGTCCGGCGCTCGTCGGCGTACTCCGCTTTCACGGCCTCGAGCTCGTCGATTATGACCTCGTCGAGCTCGTCGGGGTCGCCGAGGATCGTCTCCAGCCGCTCGATGCGCGCGGTGACGTCGTCGTACTCCGACTCGATCTCCTGGGTCTCCAGCGACGTGAGCGAGCCGAGCTGCATCCGAACGATGTGTTCGGCCTGGGCCTCCGAGAACTCGAAGTCGGCTTCGAGCGCCGCCTTCGCGGCGTCGCGGTCCGCCGAGTCCTGTATCGTCTCGACGACGCTGTCGACGTGTTCGAGCGCCTTCAGCCGCCCTTCGAGGATGTGTGCGCGGTCCTCCTTCTCGTCCAGCTCGTGTCGCGAGCGTCGCCGGACCACGTCCCGACGGTGCTCGACGTAGTGTTCGAGCGTCTCCTTGAGGTCGAGCACCTGCGGCGCGCCGTCGACCAAGGCGAGGTTGATGACGCCGAAGGTGCGCTCGAGGTGGCTCTCCAACAGCTGGTTTTTGACGACCTCGGCCATGGCGTCGCGTTTGAGTTCGACGACGATCCGGATCCCGTCCCGGTCGGACTCGTCCCGCAGGTCGCGGATCCCCTCGATCGCTCCCTCGTTGACGTCGTCGGCGATGCGCTCGACGAGCCGTGACTTGTTCTGCTGGAAGGGGAGCTCCGTGATCACGATCCGGCCAGCCTCCTCGTCGACTTCGAACTCGGCACGAACGCGAACCCGCCCGCGACCCGTCTTGTACGCCTTGTGGACCGCGTTCCGGCCGACGATGTTCGCGCCGGTCGGGAAGTCGGGCCCCTTGACGTGCTCCATCAGGTCCTCGACCGTACAGTCGGGACTTCCGATCAGCTCGACGGTGGCGTCTATCACCTCGCCGAGGTTGTGCGGCGGGATGTTCGTGCTCATTCCGACGGCGATCCCGGAGGAACCGTTTACGAGCAGGTTCGGGAACGCCGCCGGTAACACGTCCGGCTCCATGAGGCGGTCGTCGTAGTTGGCGCTGAAATCGACGGTGTCGCGCTCGATGTCCGCCAACAGCTCCTCCGCGATCGGTGCCATTCGCGCCTCGGTGTACCGCATCGCGGCCGGTGGGTCGCCGTCGACCGAGCCGAAGTTGCCTTGGCCGTCGACGAGCGGGTAGCGCATCGAGAAGTCCTGGGCCATCCGCGCCAACGTGTCGTAGATCGCGCTGTCGCCGTGGGGGTGATAGTCACCCATCGTCTCGCCGACGACGGACGAGGACTTCCGGTGGGCTGACCGTGCGGTGACGCCCGCCTCGTTCATCGCGTAGAGGATCCGCCGATGGACCGGTTTGAGCCCGTCACGCACGTCGGGGAGCGCGCGGCCCGCGATCACGGACATCGCGTAGTCGATGTACGACTGCTCCATCTCGTCCTCGATACGGGCGGTCTCGACTCGCGCGGCCGGGAGCTCGTCCGGGTCCGGGCCGGGGACGTCCGAGCTCATATGTCCACCCACTCCGCTTCGGTCGCGTGCTCCTTGATGAACTGTTTACGCGGCTCGACGGCGTCGCCCATCAACACGTTGAACATGCGGTCGGCGGCCGCCGCGTCGTCGATCGTGATCTGCTTGAGAATGCGGTTTTCGGGGTCCATCGTCGTGTTCCACAGCTGGTCAGGGTTCATCTCGCCGAGCCCTTTGAACCGCTGGGTCTGGTCGGGCTCGCCGCCGCATTCCTCCTCGATGATGCGGTCGCGTTCGGCTTCGGTCATCGCGTCGTACGTCTCCGACCCCTTCCGGATCCGGTACAGCGGCGGCTGGGCGGCGTACACGTACCCGGCCTCGATCAGGGGTTTCATATGCCGATACAGAAGCGTCAACAGGAGCGTCCGGATGTGTGCCCCGTCGACGTCGGCGTCCACGAGCAGGATGATCTTGTTGTACCGGACGTCGTCGATATCGAATTCCTCGCCGATGCCCGCGCCGATAGCCGTGATCAGCGCGCGGATCTCGTCGTTCTCCAGGATGCGGTCGAGTCGGTGTTTCTCGACGTTGAGGATCTTCCCTTTGAGCGGGAGGATCGCCTGGTTCTCGCGGTTGCGGCCCTGCTTCGCTGAGCCGCCCGCCGAGTCGCCCTCGACGACGAACAGTTCCGCCTCCGTGGGGTCGCGGGTCTGGCAGTCGGCGAGCTTGCCGGGCAGCGCCGTCGACTCCAGCGCTGACTTCCGGCGGGTGAGCTCCTCCGCTTTCTTGGCGGCCTTTCGCGCCCGTGCGGCCTCCGCGGCCTTGTGGACGACTTTCCTGGCGGTGTCGGGGTTCTCCTCGAAGAACGTGCCAAGCCGTTCGTGGGTCGCCGACTCGACGACGCCGCGGACCTCGCTGTTACCGAGCTTCGTCTTCGTCTGCCCCTCGAACTGCGGGTCGGGGTGTTTGACGGAGATGACCGCCGTGAGCCCTTCGCGGACGTCCTCGCCCTTGAGGTTCGCGTCGAGGTCGTCGATCAACCCGTGCTCGTTGGCGTAGTCGTTGACGACGCGGGTGAGCGCCGTTTTGAACCCGGTGAGATGTGTCCCGCCCTCGCGGGTGTTGATGTTGTTCGCGAACGCGTGGACGGAGCCCTGGAGCTCCTCCGTCGCCTGCATCGCTACCTCGACGTGGACGCCGTCGTCCTCGCCCTCGAAGTAGATGACCTCCTCGTGGATCGGGGTGCGCGTCTCGTTGAGATAGCCGACGAACTCACGAATCCCGCCGTCGTAGCGGAACGTCTCCGCCTCGTCGCTCCGGTCGTCCGCGAGGGTGATCTCGACGCCGGAGTTGAGGAACGCGAGCTCGCGCAGCCGGTTAGACAGCGTCGAGAACTCGAAGTCCGTCGTCTCGAACACCTCGTCGTCCGGCCAAAAGCGGATATGCGTGCCGGTCGACTCGCCGGACTCCATGTCGCGAACGCGCTCGAACCCGTCAGGGGCGGGCTCGCCCCGCTCGAAGCGGTGCCGGAAGACGCCGCCGTCGCGTTTCACTTCGACCTCCAGTCGCTCGGAGAGCGCGTTGACGACGCTCACGCCGACGCCGTGGAGGCCGCCGGAGACCTGATACGACTTGGAGTCGAACTTCCCGCCGGCGTGGAGGACGGTCATGATGACCTCCAGCGCCGGGCGGTCGTACTTCTCGTGGGTGTCGACGGGGATCCCACGGCCGTCGTCACGAACGCTTACGGAGGCGTCGTCGTGCACCGTGACGTCGATCTCCGAACAGTACCCGGCGAGCGCCTCGTCGATGGCGTTGTCGACGACCTCGTAGACGAGATGGTGGAGCCCGCGTCCGTCCGTCGATCCGATGTACATCGCCGGACGCTTGCGGACGGCCTGCAGACCCTCGAGGACCTGGATTTGGCCCGCTCCGTATTCGTTCTGCTCTGACATAGAACTTACCGAGTCTAATGGGTGCCGGCTTATAAAGACGGCGCACGCGCGCGGGCGTGAGATGACAGGACTGAACCGCCACCCCCAGCGTGACCGGGCCGCCAACCCGAGCACGCCGCGGCACCCCGGCAGCAGGTTCCCGTCGTGCTCCCGTGCGTACCACCCTCAACAACGTTTAAACCGTCTAGCACCCGTATCTGTTGCCATGCACAAAGACGAGCTACTCGAGCTGCACGAACAGATGGTTACGATCATGGAGCACTTCCGCGGTCAGGAAACCGTCGACGACGCGCTGTTCGAACCCTACGACGAGCTTGATGTCGACCCCTCACACGTCCACAAATCGAAGAGCGAACACAAACACGCGGTGTTCGTGCTCGGGAACGCGCTCGCGAACGCGATGAGCGAGGACGAGTTCTCCCCCGCCGGCCGCGTCGGCAAACGGATGAAGGAGCTCGCGGACGACGCCGAGAACAAGATCTGATCCGGTCCCTCTGTCTCGCGTACTGCTCCCCCGCCCGCTGGCCATACACCGTCCACTGACCGGACCTCTCCCGCTCGCCGACCGGACCTCTCCCGCTCGCCGACCCGCGAATTGATATGTCGGGGCTCCTCCTGATCGGGCATGGTTGTCGAGGCGCTGTCGTCCGACACCGCTCACCTCGCGCTCGTCGCCGCCGTCGCCATCGTCGCGCTCGTCGTAATATATACGCTCGACCGGCCGTCAGGCGCGTGGGGGCGGCGGCTCCGCTCGCGGTTCGTGTTCGGTATCCCGTGGGGGACGCTCGTCGCGATCGCGTCCGTGATCGGTGTCTATCTCTTCGTGCAGGACGGGATCACGAACCCGAACCGGCCGGTCGTGATCCCGTTCCGCGCGTGGTCGTACTTCTACCCCGAAGGCGTCCTCTGGTCCGGGTTCGCCCATTCGAGCCGAAGTCACATCACCGGGAACTTGCTGTCGACGCTCGTCGCCGGCACCCTCGCCGAGTACGCGTACGGCCACTACCCGCGAGCGCGCGGCGCGACGACGTTCCGGTCGCTTCGGAACAACCCGTACGTCAGGGCGTTTCTCGTCGTCCCCGGCGCGATCCTGACGTTCGGGTTCGTCTCCTCGCTGTTCGCGCTCGGGCCGGTTATCGGGTTTTCGGGAGTCGTGTTCGCGCTGTGGGGGTTCGCGCTCGTTCATTACCCGGTCGGTACGATCGCCGCGCTGACGGGGTCGACGCTGGTGAGCGTCCTCTATTCGACGATCCGGAGCCCCGTCGAGTTCGCGGAAGCGAGCGCCTCTTACGGCGCGCCGAGCTGGGCGAACATCGCCGTTCAGGGCCACGCGCTGGGGCTGATAGCCGGGATCCTCGTGGCGGTCTGGCTCGTGCGACGACGGCGACGCGCGGGCGACCGGAACGCTCCCGTCGTCGCCGGGATCGTCGCGTTCGGTGCGGTCCTGTTGTTCGGTGCCTCCCGGCGGCTCTGGGCGGTGTACTGGTACCTCGGCAACGACCAGTACGAGCTGTACCGCGCGGTCGGCTTCGCGCTGCTTCTCCTCCTCGCGCTGGTCGTCGCCGTCGCGGTCGCGGGTCGCGAGGAGCCGCTTCGCCCGCAGGCCGCCGTCCCCG
>NZ_JBHSWW010000045.1:0-14373 GCF_042661865.1 Halorubrum tibetense | reverse complement strand
GGGGCCGTCGAGCCGGGCGTCACGGCAGCGTCGATCGACCGGACCGCCCGCGAGGTGATCGAAGCGGCAGGGTACGGGGACGCGTTCGTCCACCGGACGGGCCACGGCGTCGGCCTCGACGTCCACGAGGAGCCGTACCTCGTGGCGGGCAACGACCGCGAGCTGGAGCCCGGGATGGTGTTCTCAGTCGAGCCGGGCGTGTACCTCGACGGGCGCTTCGGCTGCCGGATCGAAGACCTCGTGGTCGTGACGGAAGACGGCCACGAGCGACTGAACACGACGGACCACGATTGGCGGTGAAATCCCGCGTCGAGGGGCGAGACGCCGTTTCGTCGTGAGACCGCCACCGACGACGCGACGTGTCCGTGAGGGCTGGCAGACGTCTCCGGCGGCCCCGACCCGGAGTCTCTGACGGGATCGTGTGCCTCGACTCCCGCTCAGAGCTAGCGAGCGGGACGTGATAACCGTGTGACCGGATATGTTCGGTACCCTGTCGGTGAACCATCGACATCAGGGCGAGGATAAACCGTATCGAAAACGTTACCCTCAGCGCACCGGAATCGCGGGGCATGAGCGACACCGACGCGGAAGCGGACGCGGAAGCCGAAGAAGTGCCCGCCGTCGAGCTCGGCGAGGGGCCGGACGTGGCGGGCGAGCCGATCGCCCGCGTCGCGTCGCGGCTCACGTGGCCCGCGAAACGGAGCGACATCCGGGCACAGGAGGGCGACAGCGAGATCCGAACCCCGGAAGGGCCCGTCGAGCTCGACGGGGCACTCGCGGAATCGGACGTCTCCCTGTTCGAGAGCCGCGGTGAGTTCGTCGACGCGGTCGAAGAGGTCGTCGGACGCGGCCCAGTCGCGACGGAGTAGCGGCCCGCCGTCGCGCGGCTCAGAGCGACCCGCACCACACGATCCGACCCGCACCACACGATCCGGGCGACAGGGACCATACGGTCCGGGCGACACGTGCCGAGTGGTCCGAAGCGACCGGCATCGCACACCCTTTTGTCCGTCCCGCCCGAGTGAAACCCATGACGCTCCCGTTCGACCCCGACGCGCTCGACGGCGACGATTTCGGCGAGAAGCGAGCCACCCTAGAGATGGACCACGAGGCGGCGATAGCACGCGTCCGCGAGGTCTGTTCGGAGGTGGGGTTCGGCGTCCCCGTCGAGTTCTCCCCTTCCGAGCTGCTGAACGAGAAGGTCGACGCCGACCGCGACCCCTACTACGTGCTCGGGGCGTGTAACCCGGCAGTGGCCGACCGCGCGCTCGACGCGACCGACGGGCGGATCGGCGCGCTGTTCCCCTGTAACATGGTGATCGAGCAGGTCGAACCCGGCGAACAGGTCGTCCACCACGTCTCGATCATGAAGATCGCGCGACTCCTCGGCCTCC
The DNA here is from genome assembly GCF_042661865.1 of Halorubrum tibetense. Lineage (GTDB taxonomy): Archaea > Halobacteriota > Halobacteria > Halobacteriales > Haloferacaceae > Halorubrum > Halorubrum tibetense. Next base: position 12,979 of record NZ_JBHSWW010000045.1, on the reverse strand, counting down.
CGAGCGACGACGAGGAGATGGACGCGATCGTCGACGACACCGGCGAGCTGGTCGAGGAAGTCTTCGACCGGCTCGGCGAGTGATTCGAAGCGGATCCGACGAGTGAGTATATAAGCGACACCTCGATCACCGGTCGGTGCTGCCGGTGAGTTGCCTGCCGACCGTAGCGGCGACCGCGAGGCCGGAACCGACGCAGCCGACGCGGCCGACAAAGCTGACGTAGCCGACGAGGTCGGCCTCCCGATCGAGTATGTAAGCGTCACACGGGTCCGATTACGAGAACTCCGCGAGGTTCGCCTGGAGCCCGGCCGCCATCGTCGACTTCCGCCGGAGCCGAGCGGTCGAGATCGGGAGGTGCTCGGCAACACCGCGAACGGCCTCGCCGAACGTCTCGGCGGTGCCGTGTTCGCCCGAGAAGGCGTTTCGGACGGCCTCGCGGACCTGCCAGACCCCGACGGGACCCCAGTACTCGTCGGAGACGTGCCGGCAGACGAGGGCTTTCGCCTGCCGCCCGCGCTCGTCGAGGTGTTCTAAGACGCCGACGCGGGCGGCGTAGTACGCGCCCGCGGTCTCCTCGACGTAGCCGGTGCGCCCCTCGCGCCCCTCGCTCGCGGCCGCGAGGTAGGTCCCGGCCGCCGGGTCCGGGTTCCAGATCGAGCCCGGCGCTTTCAGCTCGACCAGCTCGTACTCCCAGTTGCCGGGGACGAGGACGACCCAGAACGCGTTCCCGAGGTACTCGTTGCGGTGGACCTCGATGGCGTCGATCGTCGGGTTCGACCGGATCGACCCGCGGAGATACTGCCCGATCGTGTCGTCGACCGCGGTGATCGACCACCGCGTGGGAACGAGTCGACGGCTCTCCCCCTGGCCGAGCGCGCCCGCGGAGAGGATCGTGTTGATCTCGTACACGTCGAACCCGCGCCGGTAGAGGTACGTCATCGCCCCCTCCGCGCGCCAGTCGTCGTCCTCCAGCGTCTTCTTCACCGGCCGCGGCACGTGCGGGTTCTCGCCAAGCGCCGCGTCACGGGCCGACGCCCGGGGGCCGGTCGGGGTCTTCACGTCCTCGACACCGACCTCGAAATCGAGGTCCGGCGTCCCGTCCAAGCCGATTTCCACGTCGACCGGGCGGTCCGCGATCGCGACCTCGCGCTGGACCCCGAGCCACCCGTCCCACGCGTCGTGGACCCCGGTTCCGTCGCCTGCTCCGGCGTCGTTCACGTCGATTCCTCGGTTGGCGTTCAGCAGGCTCGTTCGGCGCTCGAACACGTCGCCGATCGAGACGCCCTCGTCGTACCACGCCGCCGACGTCTCGAAGGTCGCGGCGCGCTCCTCGCGTCCGACCGGCGAGAGCAACCCGGTCGAGACGCGGGGGTAGTTCGAGCGGCCGACGAAGATCGACGGCGAGACGCTGCCGACGACCGCGTCGTCGGACACCTCCGCCTCGAAGCGTCGCTCGAAGGAGTCGAGATGGTCGAGGATCCCGTAGTCCTTCTCGCGCGCGAGTCGCCGCCGCTCGGCGCGCTCGTTCGCCTCGAACTCCAGGTACTCGTCGAGCCGCATTCGCTCGGATAGTGGCGACGGCGCGGCTTGAACGTTACTCGTGTCGAGGGGGAGAACGGCGCGTGGAACAGACCGCTACGCGTGGATCCCCATCGCCTCGATCTGCTCCTGATACCGGTTGCGGATGGTGACCTCCGTCACCTGTGCGACGTCGGCGACCTCGCGTTGGGTCTTCTTCTCGTTACAGAGCAACGAGGCGGCGTAGATCGCGGCCGCCGCGTAGCCGGTCGGGGACTTCCCCGAGAGCAGTCCCTTCTCGGCGGTCGTCTCGATGATCTCGTTGGCTTTCCCCTGCACCTCCTCGCTCAGTTCGAGCTCGGAGGAGAACCGGGGGACGTACTTCTTCGGGTCCACGGGCCGCATCTCCAAGCCGAGCTCCTGGGAGATGTACCGATACGTGCGGCCGATCTCCTTGCGGTCGACGCGCGAGACGTCGGATATCTCCTCCAACGAGCGGGGGATCCCCTCCTTTCGACAGGCGGCGTAGAGGGCGGCGGTGGAGACGCCCTCGATCGAGCGGCCGCGGATAAGGTCCTCGTTCAGGGCACGGCGGTAGATGACGGAGGCGACCTCCCGTACCGAACGCGGGACGCCGAGCGCGCTCGCCATGCGGTCGATCTCTGAGAGCGCGAATTGGAGGTTACGTTCGCCCGCGTCCTTCGTCCGGATCCGTTCCTGCCATTTCCGCAGTCGGTGCATCTGTGACCGTTTCTTCGAGGAGATGGAGCGTCCGTACGCGTCCTTGTCCTTCCAGTCGATCGTCGTCGTCAGCCCCTTGTCGTGCATCGTTTTCGTCGTCGGCGCGCCGACGCGGGACTTCGACTGCCGCTCCGAGTGGTTGAACGCCCGCCACTCCGGGCCGGGATCGATCTGTTCCTCCTCGATGATGAGTCCGGTTTCCTCGTGTATCAGTTCGCCGTCGGCCGTCCGGGTGAGCTCCGCCGGATCGAGGTCCTCGGGGTCCAACTCCTCGGCGTCCAGCTCGTCGAGATTCGATCCATCGATGTCCACCCCACCGGACTCCGTTTCGTCCTCGTCCTCATCCCGCGTGCGCTGCCGGTCGTGATCCCGTTGCCGGGTTGGCCGTGTCATCGCATTTATATACTAAGCCGACCGGCTGACTTAAAAGTTCGTGAGGGATCGGATCTGCTGCGAGCCGCGGACGACGGGCCGCCAGCGGTCGGTAAGCCATCAACAGTCGACGAGCCATCAACAGTCGACGAACCACCCTCCCGAGACGGACAACGCTTTTACCCGCCGGTTCGGAGTTCGGTCGAATGCCGACGATCGACTGTGATCCGGCGGTCGCGCGCTCCCGCTTGGAGGACGCGGGCGTCCGGATCGAGCCAGGGAACACCGACCACGAGCGGTGGCGGGCGGACCGGGACGGCGCGGTCGCCGTCGCCTACGACGACAAGGTCGTGGTGCAGGGGAGCGATCCGGCGCGGCTGACGAACCTCATCGCGGAGGGGGGCGGGCGGGCGCACGTCTACTTCGACGGCGCGTCTCGCGGAAACCCCGGTCCGGGCGCAGTCGGCTGGTGTCTCGTCACGTCCGACGGCGTCGTCGCGGAGGGCGGCGAGCGGATCGGTCGCGTCACCAACAACCAGGCGGAGTACGCGGCGCTGATCCGAGCGTTGGAGGCGGCCGACGAGTACGGCTTCGACGCGATCGACGTCCGCGGGGACTCCGAGCTGATAATCAAGCAGGTCCGCGGGGAGTGGGACGCCAACGACCCGACGCTCCGCGAGCGACGGGTCCGAGTCCGGGAGCTGTTAGCGCGGTTCGACCGGTGGTCGTTGGCGCACGTTCCGCGGGAGATAAACGCACGCGCCGACGATCTGGCGAACGAGGCACTCGATGAAGGGGACTGATCGGACCGACGAGCACGGGGACGGAACCGCCGACGACGAACCGCCGGAGTGGGCGAAAGAACGGGCACGCGAGATCGTGGAAGCGGGGTCGCCGGATGGAGACGCCGCTGTCGACGGAGACACGGACGACACCGGCGGGGCGACGACGGTCCAAGAGGAGGCCGCCGACCGCGTCCCGGACGTCCCGGTCGAGGTGGTCGAGGAGGCGGAGCGCCTCACCCGGCTCGCGCGGGAGGCGACGGACCCGGACGCGGCCGCGCACTATCGCGAGCGACGCGACGAGCTCGTGACCGATCACGAGTACACCCCGCGGCTCCGCGAGGACGACGACACACTGGTGTTGTATCCGGCGGAGTGGATGGAGTCGGGGACCGTGCGGATGGACCGGATCGAGGACACCGATCGCGCGGTCGAGGTGTCGCTGTCCGGCCCGGGGGACGCCGACCGATACCGCGAGATCGCCGCCTACAACGACGCGGTCGTCGACGCGGTCGCCGACCGTGCTGCCGACGTGCACGCCGAGACCGCCCGGACGTTCGCGGCGTTCATGAGCAATCACTACGTTCGGCACGTCGACGACGCGACGCCGGCGATCCGGGAGGAGTTCCGCGAGGAGTACCTCCCGCGAAACGGCTGGCCTACCGACGAGCAGCTCGCGCGCGTCGAGGAGTCGCTGACGACGGTCGAATCGGTGGCAAGGGATGTCGAGGAGCCGGAGATCGAAGATCCGGAGATCGAGAAACCGAACATCGAGGGATCGGGCCCCGACGAGCCCGAGATCTGAGAAGTCGGCGTCGTGACTCGCCGTGAGAATGGAAGACGATCCGTGTCGTGTGCCAAAGCACGGATCGTGATCGAACAGGGATCAGGCCGTGACTGCCGTGGGCCGTGGCCGCGTGGAACCGGTTACTCGACAAGCGAGCGGACCTCGTCGGCCCGCGTCTCGTCGATGACGAATCGGTCGAGGACCCACTCCAGCTGGCCGAGAACGACGTCGTGTCCGGCATCAGTGAGCTCGTACTGGTTCGTTCGCTTGTCGAGTTCGCTCTTCGAGACGAGCCCTTGGTCCACGAGGTCGTCGAGGTTCGGGTAGAGCCGGCCGTGGTTGACCTCCGAGCCGTAGTACGCCTCGAGCTCCCGTTTGACCGCGAGCCCGTACATGGGCTCTTCAGCCAGGATCGTGAGGATGTTCTGCTGGAACGCGGTCAGGTCGTGGGCGGTCGTCGATTCTTCGGAAACTGATCGTGCCTCTGACATGCATGACCGAACGGTTCCCTGACTTATAACCTTTCTCAACAATCGTCGGTATAGACCGGCAGACGGCGGGTACACGTCTCGGATCGGCCGCTTCGCCCGATCCGCCGGAAACGAGTCGGAGTGAGAAGCCGGCCGATCCGGCCGGGTCCGTGTGTGACACCCGCGAGAGGGGTCGGCTGACTGGTACCGTGTCTGGCAATCGGGAGACGCCGTCCGAAAGGACTTTGGACGCGTTCGTCGGACTGTGTTCTACATGGTAAACCTCTGGGAGGACCTCGAAACGGGGCCGAACGCCCCCGACGAGATCTACGCGGTCGTCGAGTGTCTGAAAGGCGAGCGGAACAAGTACGAGTACGACAAGGACATCCCCGCCGTCGTGCTCGACCGGGTGCTGCACTCGAACGTCCACTACCCGTACGACTACGGCTTCATTCCGCAGTCGTACTACGACGACGGCGACCCGTTCGACGTGATGGTACTCGTCGAGGATCAGACGTTCCCCGGCTGCGTGGTCGAAGCCCGCCCCGTCGCGCTGATGCGGATGGACGACGACGGCGAACAGGACGACAAAGTGATCGCAGTCCCCGTTGAGGACCCGCGGTTCGACCACATCGAGGACCTCGAGGACATCCCACAGCAGATCCGCGACGAGATAGACGAGTTCTTCTCGACGTACAAGAACCTGGAGGCGGGGAAGGAGGTCGAAACGCTCGGCTGGGAGGACAAAGCGACCGCCAAGGAAGCGATCGAACACGCACAGCAGCTGTACGCCGAGGAGTTCCAGTAACCACGGGGCGGGTAGCCGCCTTGCGAGTCGGCGTGAAACGACCCGGACCCCGTGCGATCGCATAACCGCCGAACATTACTCCGCGCTACGCGCATGATTTATGCGCATGGGTAATTTTTAGGGAGTGGACGGCGTATCTTGAGGTAGGGAGATGAGCGCACACGACCTATCGGTCGGCATCGATCACCCGACCGTCGTGCCGACGAACTTCGACCGGGACAGCCGGGACCCAGAAGCGGACACCGTGGGGTCGCCGGCAGAGACGCCCGTTGATGAGGGTGGCGACAACCTACGCGACCACTGAGTTCAGGCCCGTTCGAGAACGGCCGATAATGGGGTCGCATCGACCACGAGCGCGTCGAACCGTGAGTCGGCCCAGTCGAGCACCGACGGAGCGGTGGATTCGAGCACGTACCGCGGGTTGTTGTTCTCGTCGTAGGCGATGACACACGCGCGATCATCGTAGCGAAAGAACCCGTACTCGATCGAGCGCTCGGTGACGTACACGGAGGCGTCGTCGTCGTCGAGGGCTCGGTCGGTCGCCGGACCGAACTCGTCCATCGACGTCGCGAGCACGTCCCGGTCGATAACGAGTTCGACGTCGGAACCCGCATCGAGTGCGGACGCGGCCGCCTCGTTGTACTGGGTCGTGACGATTGGCGAGACCGCCCGGATCGACGAGCCGCTCGCGACCCGGAGCAGTTCCACGACACGGTCGAGCGCAGCCAGCGGGTCCCGCTCGGTCGCGGCGGTGAGCGTGCCACTGTCGAGTCCCGATGCGGGGAACCCCGCACTGGCACGTTTCATGTCGGCCGCGAACTCCCCGTATCGGTCCGCACGGTCGATATCGGCCAACAGCGACTCGTAGGCGTCGTGGACCCGTTCGCCGGTCGCCGTCACGTGATACGCCGCGTCACGTTTGACCACCCATCGGCGCTCACGGTACCCGGCCAGAACTCGCTGGACGGTCGTCCGAGTCGCATCCACCGCGTCGGTGAGCGCCGCCGGACGACACGGTTCCTGCCGGAGCGTCCTGAGGATCTCGACCCGCACTGGCGACCCCGTGAGGTACCGTGCACCGTCGTGAGGCCGGGAACCGTCATGGTGGCCGGGATCGGACGCCATCGTTGACGCGTGGGTACGCACAACGGATTGATAACCGTGTCGTCAACTGTATACCTCGCCGGAACGGCGAAGTATCGTGTCCAGTGAGGGTTAAAGCATCGGAAGCGGTTCCTGAGCCGCGGAGTCACGGAGCCGCGGAGTCACGGAGCCGGATGGAGCGTCGCGGCAGTACTGCGGTCAGGGCCGGTATTGGAACGTGACGACCGTCCCGACGGTGTCGTCGCCGGCGATCGTCTCCGTCGTCACCGTCAACCCGACGACCGCGTCCTCGCCGACGGCCTCATCGACGACGGCACGGAGCGCGTCGGGATCGGCACCCTCCTGTAACACCGGGATCCGGACCTGTTGTCGGTTGATCCCCACGTCGCCGAGGTCGTACTCGGTGTGCTCGAACGCCTCGTGGATCGTGGTCTCGAGGTCAGTCATACGTCGTGATTCACACCCGAGCTACAAAAACGGGGTGGCGAACGCATGGAGGCAGAGCGCAGGCGAGCAGAGGCGACCGAACTCAGGCGTACGCCTCGTACTCCTCGCCGAAGGCCGCGAAGTACGTGACCCCGGCGAGTCCGATGACGCTCGCGATCCCGAACGCGAGGACCGGGTCGCCGTCGAAAGCAAAGTCGACCGACGATAGGGAGAAGCCGCCGTAGATCAGGCCGCCGATCGCGGCGCTCGGGATGACGACCGCGTTGCGCACGAAGTAGTACGACCCCGACACCGTCCCGCCGGCGTCGCGTTCGGCCGGACCGACGATGAGCGCCTTGTGTGCCGGCAGTCCCGCGAACCGGAGCCCGGAGAACGCGAACAGCAGGGCGAACACGAGCGGGTCGCCGGGCGCGACGATGAGCAGGACGGGGAAGACGGCGTACACGAGGAAGCCCAACCCGACGACCGGTTTCAAGCCGACCCGCTCGGCCAGCCGCGCCGCGGGAGGCATCGACACGAGCGCGACCGTCATCTCGATCGCCAACAGGACGCCGAAGAACACCGCCGGCGACAACGAAATCGGGCCGACGGTGAGTCCCACCTCGCGGAACTGCGTGACGACGAGGACGAAGAACACGTACACCATCCCGTTGGCGAACCGGACGAGCGTGTCGGCCACGAGGAGCGGACGGAGCGTCGAGGGGAGCCCGCGGAGGTCGCCGAGTATCTCGGAGATCCCCTCGAACTCCTTGCCGATCGAGTCCTCGCTCGCGTCGTACAGCCGGTGTTGGGCGACCGTGGCGAGCACCGCGAAAACGACGGCGATCGCGAGCACGTACTGGAACCCGACGGTGAAATCGGCGAACGCGTACAACACGCCGGCCGCGATCAGCGGCCCGACGAGAAACGCGGTCCGCCGGAACACCTCCGTGCTCGCGAACCCGCGCGCGAGGCGGTCGGGTGGGACGGACTGCTTGACGACGGCGAACGTCGCGCCGAGACCGAACGACTTCCACGCCTGTGCGAAAAAGAGCCCGACGAAGATCCAGATCCACGGTTCGAGGACGACGCCGGTGACCGTGATCGTCCCGAGGTTCGGCGCGACGAGCCAGACCGCGAACCCCAGACTGGAGGCGAGCCCGAACAGCGTGAGCGCCACGCGCGACCCGATCCGGTCGGAGAGCCGACCGCCGGGGTACGGGTACGCCGCGCCGATGACGTTGCCGACGGTACCGAACAGTCCGATGACGAACGCGCTCGCTCCGAGCGCGGACATGTACTCCGGAACGTACCGGCTGGTCATCTGGAACCCGAGGCTGAACGCGAACATCGCCACCGACAACACGAGCACGTCCCGCCGAAACGAGAGGAACTGGCGGAACGGGTCAAGCAGGTCGACGTCGCCCTCGCTCATACCCATCGATGCGGCGAGTGCCGCTTGAATCCAGCGACGGGTGACGAGTCCTGCCGATATGGCGCGGTTTCAGCGGACGATCGGGTGTCCCATGGCTTGAATAGCGACCCCTGCGTCGATCCAGCTGTCGAACGGGCCTCGACGTTCGTTTCAGAACTGTATTGATTCAAACATCGAACACGTACCAGTTCGCATAAGACTGGATGTTATTATCACGCGTTATCTTCTGTAATATGCACGAAAGTGTTGCAGACTACCTGGCTGAGAACCCGAAGATGACCGGCGTCCTGTTCACCGCCCTGCTGTTGTTGTCGCAGGCGGCTCCCGCGGCGGCGAACGCTGTTGTCACCGATCCAGGCCCCTAATCGATCGTGAAAGTATCACTCCAGTATAGTTCGCCATCGACGAATATCGGGAGTACCTCCAATTCAAGGAACTCTCTGAGGTTTGACGAAGAAACGTCATCCACAGTCATAAGAGAAGGTAAATAATAATTTGACTGTGTTGACCCAAGATTAGCCGTAGTAAGTGATCCCAGCCCGTACGCACCGTTCGGGAACACATCAGTTAGCACGTTCCAACTATCGTCTCTATTACGCGAGAGTGTAACAACTACAGCTGAACCACTCCGGCTCTGACAGATCGTCGCTCCACCGTCGCCGACGACGATGTACTGGTGGCCGGTGATCAGCTCGCGTTTCGCGACGTGAAGCGCGGTCCGGAGGTTGAACCCGCTGTTCATCAGTCGCGCGATGATCCGGCCGAGTTTGGTCGCCGGCGAGTTGGCGACGTCGCTCAGGGTGACGATGCCGCCGCGGCTTCCACGGTGGACGAGCGCCTCGCCCTGTCCGTACGACTGACAGGCGTTCAAGAGGAAGGCGCTGACGCCGACTTCGAGGTCCTCCTGGGTGAGATCGAGGTGATCGTCCGAACACTGCATCCCCCGGTCGTCGACGTGGCCGATGTAATGGAGGAAGTCCACGTCGGACGCGAGCGTCTCACGCATCTCCGCGCGGGTGAGGTTGTGTTTGACGTCGATGTCGAACTGCACCATATCGCGGAGCCCGTACAGCTCCGAAACCTCGTCCTCCTCGGCCATTTGCTCGTCGTTACAGACGACGAGGACGGAGATGCGTGACTGCTCAACGGCACCCGTCTCCAGCCGCCGGCGGTACGCGTCCAGCGTGGCCTTGTTCGCATCGAGCGGCACCCCGTCACCGACCCAGGCGTGCTCCACCGTGTCGACCCCCTCCGGTTGCACGAACTCCGCGCTGTCGAGGGCCGCCCCCCGGTCGGTCGGTACGTCCGCGCCGCGCGTCGACGCATCCGCACCACCCCGAACCAGATCGGCGGGTTCCGGGCTTGGCGCACGGAAGAAGCCGAGACCGTCGTCCGCCGTGGCGCTCGCGGGCGTAACCGTCTCCGGCGAGCGGACGATCGACAGCTCGGCCGCGACGAACGGGATCGATTCGATGTTGTCCGGGTCGGGCCGGACGTCCGTCGTCAGCGTCCACTGCGGGAGCTCGGGTTCGACCCGCTCGAACGGGACGGCGAGGTACTCGCCGAGGCGCTCAGCGAGCGGGGCGTCGTACAGGGCCCCCCAGTCGAGGTCGATGTCGGTCGCCTCGCGCTCGTGGAGGTCGACCGGATAGAACCCCTCCGTACGGGCGATACAGTCGAAGTGGAACGACTGTCTGAGGACTTCGGCTGCCCGCCGTTCGAGGTCCGGTTCAAGCGAGTGCTCCCAGCCGTCGCCCTCGATCCGTGCCGGCGACCCCGGGACGACCTCCGCGGCGAAGTAGTACGCGAGCGGAACGACCGGGTACAGCGATCGATACTCGGGCGGGACGACGATCCGGACGCCGCTGTCGGGCGGATCGACCCGCTCGGGGATCCGGAACTCGTCGCCCGGCTCGATCAGCGGCGGGTGGCCCCGGAGCGTCGGGAACGACCGTTCGGGGCTCGTCGTCTGAAGCGCGGAGCCGAGCAGTGAAACGGCCTGCATCAGCGACTCAGGGTCGGTCGGGGTAGTGATCGTTCCGGCGGGAGCCTGATGGAGCGAGCGGAACCCGAGCGAGATGACGGTGGGGTTCTCGAACTCGATACGCGTCGTCTCGCGGTCCGCCGTTGCGGAGAACTCCGCCGAAAAATCGAGATACAGCTTCGTCGGCGCGGGATCGATGCTGACGTAGTACTCGCCGTCGGGCATCGAAAAGTCGTCACCGCGGGCGAGAAGCGTTCCGTCGGCGTCACGGGCGGTCACCTGTGCGACCCGCGGGATCTTGATACACCCCGTCTCGACCGTCACGCTCGCGTCGACCGGGAAGTAGTGGTCCGCCTCGGGAGACGGGCGTGGCACGACGCGCCGGTCGGTGTACAGCTCGAACTGGGTGTTCTCGATGTGATCGGTCACGGTCAGACCGGCGGCGTCACACAGCGGGTCGATATCGATGCTCATGTGATGGGTTTCGTCCGCGACCGGGCGGGGTCGAGCTCCCGAAACGGCGACCGTTCCGCGACCGGAACGTGGGAGGACCGACACGCGGGACGGTAGTGGCTACCATCCGTTTGTCGGAGACGGGCGTAAAGCTTGTGTCGCCGATCGGGTCGCTCACGCGACGTGGACCGAACGGATAAAGGGGCCGCCGGCCCACCTCCGTGTAATGATCACGCTGGGAACGGCACGGGCACCGCCGGGCGAGGCGGACACCGGCCGTCTCGAGGTGGGGGAGACGCGCGACGGAAGCCCCGTCCGGCTGCCGGTCGCCGTCATCAACGGTGCCAGCGATGGGAAGACGCTCTACATGCAGGCGGTCAGCGACGGCGACGAGCTCAACGGGCTGGGGGTGGTGAGCCGGGTCGTCCCCCGGATCGACCCGGCGACACTGTCGGGCGCGGTGCTCGTCGTCGGGATCGTGAACTACTTCGGCTTTCAAGTCGCCGAACACCGGAACCCGATCGACGACCGAAAGATGAATCGCGGCTACCCCGGCGACCCCGAGGGAACGACGAGCGAGCGGATCGCCCACGCGACGTTTCAGACGGCGAAGGAGGCGGATCTCGTCCTCGACCTCCACCAGGGCTCGACGAGCCGGATGATAAACGAAACTCGAGTCCGCTGTGGGCTGCGACACCACCTCCACGGCGACTGCTTGGAGCTCGCGAAGGTGTTCGGCTGTGGCCACGTCCTCGACATCAAGGGCCCGGACGGCCAGCTGGCGCGGGCCGGCCCCGATCAGGGGGTCCCGACCATCGACCCCGAGCTCGGCGGGTGCGTAGGGTGGGACGAGGAGTCGATCCGGTACGGTGTCGAGGGGGTGTTCAACGTCCTCCGTTACTACGGCTTCCTCGACGGGGACGTCGACGTGGAACCACAGACCCGAGCGCGGGGGTTCGACCAGTACGGCTCCCCGGCCGGCGGGCTCGTCCGGTTCGAGACCGACCTCGGCGAGCGGGTGTCCGTCGGCGACACCCTGTTCGAGGTGACGGACGTGTTCGGATCGCGAAAGGCGCGGGTGACCGCGGACGAGAGCGGCGTGTTCTGGCGAACCCGCAGACTGCCACAGGTCGCCGCCGGCGAGTACGTCTGCTCGGTAGGGACGAACGTCGACACGTACTGATGGGCGGGACCGATTGCGGGGAAACGACGGTTCGATCCCTGGAGTGTCCGGCCTGTGGGGAGACGGTGGGAGACCGGTGGCGGTGTCGGTGTGGTGCCCCGCTTCGTTTTGCCGACCGTCCGATTCCGGGAGGCGAGCCGCCGTCCCCGGCCGAGTTCGACACGCGAGCGGGGCTGTGGGCCTTCGAGGCGTTCCTCCCCGTCGGTGACGACCCGACCGATCGGGTAACGCTCGGCGAGGGCATGACGCCCCTCGTCGACGCCGACGGGGCGCAACGAGGCTCGACGGACGCCGGCGGGGACGGCCGATCCGATGAGACACGATGGAACGCGTCGTTCAAACTGGAGTACGTCTTCCCGACCGGTTCGTTCAAGGACCGCGGGGCGACGACGACGCTGACACGCGCAACGGAGCTGGGCGTCGATCGGGTCGTTGAGGACTCGTCGGGGAACGCGGGAGCCGCGATCGCGACGTACGCGGCGCGGGCGGGGATCGACGCCGAGGTGTACGTTCCCGCCGACGCGAAACCGTCGAAGCTCCGAGCGATCCGGCGGGCGGGCGCGACGCCGGTGCGGATCGAGGGGAGCCGAACCGACGTAACCGACGCGTGTGTCGCGGCGCTGTCGATCGGTGAGTCCGGTGAGTCCGACAAGTCCGGTGGCAAGGCGTGGTACGCGAGCCACGCGTGGAACCCCGCCTTCTTCGAGGGGACCGCTACCGTCGCGTACGAGATCGCCCTCCAACGGGGGTGGGACGCGCCGGACGCGGTCGTGACCCCGCTCGGCCACGGGACCCTCTTTCTCGGGGCGTACTGGGGGTTCCGTCGGCTGCGACGGGCGGGCTGGATCGACGAGATCCCGCGGCTGTACGGAGCACAGGCGGCGGGGTTCGCCCCGGTCGTCCGCGAGCTCCACGG
>NZ_JBHSWW010000044.1:0-14398 GCF_042661865.1 Halorubrum tibetense | reverse complement strand
GACCCCGCCACTCGGCGCGACCCAGTCGCGGTCGAGCCGACCGCGGCTGCCGGTCTGCTCGTCGGCGACCACGGCGACATCGCTCTGCCCCTCCTCGGCGAGACGTCGGGCGCGGTCGTTCGTCGAGGGGATCGAGTCGTGGTAGTCGACGCCGTACGGCGCGTCGAGACCGAACTCGATCCCGGCCGCACAGTACGCGGGGTCGGTGGGCGCGACGTAGCCGTCGTCGGTCGATCCGACCTCGAACCCCTCCTCACGGAGCGCCTCGACGGCCTTCCAGACGGCGGCTCGCGACACGCCGAGGTCGTCGGCGAGCTCGGGGCCAGAAACGGGCCCGGACCGGAGCGCATCGAGCAGCGCGCGGCGTGTACTCATATCCGGAAGGAGCCGCCGGAGGCCGAAAGCCGTTCGGGTCGGCCGTTCCGGCGACCCCTGATCGGCGCGACACCACCGACCACGGATCGGCCCGACCCACTCCGGCCGCCTCGGGGGTCACACCTTTTGCGGTTCGGTCGAACATAAGCGCATGAGACACGCTGAGGGACCCCTGCTCACGGTGGATCTGACGACACGGCACGCGACCCGAACGCCGATCGACGACGTCCTCGACCAATACATCGGCGGGCGTGGGGTCGCGACCGCGCTCGCCCACGAGCGGATCCCGTTCGACGCCGACCCGTTCGGCCCGGAGAACCGCGCGTACCTCGCTGCCGGCCCGTTCCAGTCCGCGATGACCTCGTTCACCGGTCGGCTGTCGATGACGGGGCTCTCCCCGCTCACCGACGGGCTCGTCTCGACGAACGCGGGCGGCTACCTCTCGCGGGAGTTCGTCGGTGCGGGGATCTCGACCCTCGAGGTCCTCGGCGCGAGCGACGAACTGGTGATACTCCACGTCACCGACGAGGGCGTCGAGTTCGAGGCGGTTCCGGAGCTGCGGGAGGCGACGGTGCCGGAGGTGTCAGACTACGTGGCGGAGACGCGAGGCCTGGGCCCGGAGAACTGTATCGCGATCGGCCCCGCGGGCGAGAACCGCGTCCGGTTCGCGTCGGTGATGACGTACGACTCGCGGGCGTTCGGCCGCGGCGGACTGGGTGCGGTGCTCGGCGCGAAGAACCTGAAGGCGGTCACGTTCACCGGAAACGCGGAGCCCGACATCGAGATCCCGGACCCGCCGGCGATGGACATCCACCGGGAGGCGGCGACCGCCGACGACCGGATGAAGCGGCAGGGGACGACGGGCGGGACCGAGTTCATCAACGAGAACTTCTCGCTGCCGACGCGGTACTTCGAGGAGTACTCCTTCGAGGACGCGGCCGACATCGGCGGGGACGCCGTGGAGGCGAAGAAGTACAAGACCGAGGCGTGCTCGCAGTGTGCGTACGCCTGTAAGCTCCCGACCCGCGACGAGGCGCGCGGGGTGGAGACGGAGGGGCCGGAGTTCGAGACCGTCTACGCGTTCGGGTCGAGTCAGGGCGTCGGGAACATCGTCGACGTGATGCAGGCCAACGAGCTGTGTGACACCCTCGGGATGGACACCATCTCCGCCGGCGTGACCGTCGCCGCCTACCTCAAAAGCGTCGGGGAGTTCGGGAACGCCGAGCTGGCACGGGAGGTGACGGAGCGGATCGCGTATCGCGATCCCGACGACGAGACGGCGGACCTGCTCGCGGAGGGCGTCCACCGCGCCCACGAGGCGCTCGGCGTCGACGACTACACGGTGAAGGGGATGGAGTTCGCCGCCCACGACGGGCGGGTCCTCCACGGACAGGGGCTCTCGTACGCGGTCGCGAACCGCGGTGCCGACCACATGTACGCCGGGATGCTCTCGCCGGAGTACTCCGGCGAGATCGACCCCGAAGGGACGCTCGGGAAGGCCGACCGGCTCGTCGAGCTGGAGAACCACAACGCGATCCGTGACTCCGCGATCGTCTGTTCGTTCGCGGGCGATTACATCACCGACGAGCGGCTCGCGACGATGCTGGGGACGACCTACGCCGAGCTCCTCGCGATCGGTGCCGAAACCGTCCTACGCGAACGACATTTCAACAATCGACGCGGGATCGACGCCGGGGACGACACGCTCCCCTACGAGATCCCCGACCTCGACGCGGCGATACGGGAGTACTACGCCGCCCGCGGGCTCACTGACGACGGGCGGGTTCCCGACGATCGGATCGACCCGACCGCGGTCGGGGGCGCTCCGACTGCGAGCGGTGGGAGTAGCGGTAGCGGCGGAAGTAGTAGCGGCGCGGGCGGGGGTAGCGGCACGAGCGGGGCCGGCGAGGGAGCTAGCCGAGACGCCGGCACGGACGACTGATGACCGCGGCGACCGCCGACGAGGACCCGACCGTCGAGGTCGTCGTCCTCGACGGCGACGACCGGCACGTCCTCGCCGTCGAACGTGGTCGGACGCTGCGTGACGCGCTCCTCGACGCGGACCACTCCCCGTATACGAGCCTGACGAGTCGGCTCAACTGCGGCGGGCGGGGCGCCTGTGCGACCTGTGGCGTTCGCGTTCGCGACGGGCCGGGGCCGGATCACTGGCACGACCGGCTCGCGGCGCGGTTCGGCTACCCGCGACTCTCCTGTCAGGTGACCGTCGATCGACCGATGACCGTCGAACTGGTCGACAAGCGCGTGTGGGGCGGCCGGGAGCCAAACGCGGACCCCGATCCGGACGGCCCTCGGAGCGGCTCCCGCTGAACGGCCGGGAGACACCTCGTTTCCGGTGAAACCGCGGGTTCGGATCGACGGATTCGTCGAGGGGCGTCCATCGGACCGAGCGGACGTGACCGGCGTCCGTGTCGAGGCGGGCGCCGCGAGAGTCGTATATAAGGCCTCCTCCCAGCCATCTGGCATCGCAGTTCCGTTTAACTGGACTTCTTCGGACACGCTCCCGTCTGCAACGGGTTTTCACTGAAGAGTGCGTGTTGAGCGATATCGGGAGTACGTCCCTCAGACCGAGAGCAACGTGGTTGTACTTAAACGGACTGCGAGCGGCCGAGACGATCACTGATAAGTACGGATGCGGTGGCGCGCCCCGGTGAGCGGCCTGCTGGGCCGCTCACCGACGGCGCGAGGGAGCCCGGAACGGCGCTTATAAGCGCCGTTCCGGCGAGGCTGGGGAGGCGTGAGGCTGCAGCACTGTGCGGTGCGGGGTGGGACTCAAAGGGGCAGTCGGGAGGTCGGCGGAAGCGACGTAAGCACCGCAGGGAGCGAGTGAAACGAACGACTGAGGAGCGCAGCGAGCGTGCGCCGACCTCCCGACTGGGGCTTTGGAGGTGTTCACCGTAGAGTCATCGATCACGTATACCCAGCCGCCAGCGACACCACTCTGTCACTTATAAATAACCGATCACCCATCTCAATATACCCACTCCCGAAATATGCCGCTACAGATCCTGTACCGTCCGGAACGGGCCAGATCATATCAGTTGTGGAGAGTTACAACGGAGCCACTGGAGGATACACCTCAGTACGCCGGTCTTCGGAACGATACCGCGACACGTTCGCTGAGGATCGCGTCGGAAAGAGGGATAATCGAACCCGCTGACGCCGGCAGCGACCGCGACGACCGCTGATAAATACCGTCCGACTCGCGCTGTGACAACCCCGAACGCGCATCCGGGCACAAGACCCAAGTCCGCAGAGATGAATATCTTCGGGTATGCAACCCTCCAAAGAGCGGGAGGCAGACGACACGGACCCGCTCGACGACCTCGACGACCTCCTCGACGACGACCTCGCGAGCGGGGGCGGCGACACGGCGTCGGGGGGTGCGGCCGAGACCGCGGCTGACCCGGGTGAAACTACGACTGGCCCGACGACGACCGACGGCGGCGGGAGCGCCGACGGCGGGCGGATCGGGGTCGACGGGCGCTGGTTCTCGTTGAAATCACTCGCGATCGCCCTCGTCGCCGTCGGTATCGGCGTCTTCGTCGGCGGCTCGATCCCGCTCATCGGGGGCACCATCGGGTCGGTCGGCGGGGTCCTGCTCGGCGCGTTCCTCGTCGGACTGGTGTTCTCCTCGCGCAGCTATGCCGAGACCGGCGTTGCAGGGACCGCCGCGGGCGCGATGACGGCCGTGACGAGCGTGCTCGGCGTCGGCTTCCTCCCCATCGGCCTCGACTACCTCTCCGAGTGGGGACTGCCGCTGCTCGCCGTTGGCGGAGGGGTCGGGCTCCTCGTCGCCCTCGTCGGCCACTACTTCGGCCGCGACCTCCGTGCCGGGCTCACGAACGACGTGCCGGAGTAGCGGCCAGCGGACCCGACCGCTTCAGCGACTGCTCTCGCCGGAGCGGCGCACCGTCTGACCGCGCTCCCGCCGGCGGTACCCGACGGGTGGCCGCGTACGGCGTCGGATACGGTCGACGGCGACACCACCGAGATAACCGAATATGACCATCATCGGCGCGTAGGCGATCATGTCCGCGCCGACCCCGACGCTAGTCAGAAACAACAGATCCGGGTTCGCGTCGAGCGAGGGGATCCCGCCGAAGCGGTACACGTAGAACATCGCCGCCATGGGTCCCAACCCGACGAGGACACCGACGAACCCGTTGTTCGCGGCCGCGTCGTAGAACCCGCCACGGGCCGCCGCGACGCCGCCCGCGAGGAACGCCGCCGGGAGATTCCATGCCGGCCGGTCGAACACGAACACGACGGTCGCACAGAGCAGTGTCATCGTCACTACCACCCACGCGACGGTGTCGAGGTCGAACTCGAAGGAGGGATCGAAGGGCTCTCTCATGGGCCGGCGGTTCGGCCGATTCCGATATAAATCACGGTGTCCGCCCCGACCCGCACCCGGCGCGCTACGAGCGCTTTCCGATCTCCTCGCGAAGGACGTCCGAGACGACCTCCCCGTCCGCCTTCCCCCGGAGCGCGCCCATCGCCTCGCCCATCAGCCCGGAGAACGCCCCCATTCCCTCGTCCGCCACCTGATCGGCGTTGCGCTCGACGACCTCGACCACCGCCTCGCGCACCTCGCTTTCGCTCACGCCCGAAAGGCCCGCTTCCTCGACGGCCTCGGCGGCCGACAGCCCGGGGTTCTCCGCGAGCGTCGTCAACACCTCTGGGACACCCTCTTTCGCGAGCTCGCCCGACTCGACGAGTGTGAAGAGATCGAGGAAGTGGTCGTCGGTCAGCTCGTCGACCGGGGCACCCTCCCGGCGGATCTCCGTCGTCGTGGATTCGAGCGTGGTGGCCGCGAACGTCGGGTCGACGCCGCGGTCCACGGCGGTCTCGAACAGCGGGAACCGGCGGCCGAACGCGACCTGCTCGGCCAGCCCGGGGTCGAGACCGAACGACTCGACGTACCGGTCGGTTTTCTCGTCCAACAGCTCGGGCCGGTCTATGTCGGACGGGTCGGGCTCTACTGGCGGGACGTCCGTCTCGGGGTACATCCGGGCGGCACCGGGGAGTGGTCGGAGGTAGCGGGTCGTTCCGTCCTCGTTCGCGCCGCGCGTCTCCTCGGGGACGCCCTCGATCGCCGCGTCGGCGCGCTCGGCATCCGCGTCGACGGCGAGCTCGGCAGTCTCGGGATCGGCGGCAACGATGGCGACCGCGTCCGACTCGTCCACGCCGATCGCCTCGCGAAGGGCCGTGACCTCCGCCTCGGTCACGCCGTACGCGGGGAGCTCGTCGGTGTGGAACACCCCGCCCGCGCCGTGGCGCTTCGCGTGATCCGACAGCTCCGTCCCGAGGCGGCGGTCCGGTTGGATCTCTTGGCCGACCAGCCCGTCGAACCCGTACAGTGGCACCGCGGTGACCGCCCCGCCCGCGTCGAGCGCCCCCCGGATCACGCCGGAGTCCGTGTCGGCGAACGTCTCCGTCACCTCGCGCGGGTCGCCGACCGCGGCGTCGCGCTCGCGGAGCGTATCGCGGATCGCGAGCAGCTCCGCCTGCCGACCGACTTCGCCCCGGACGATATCCTCGATCCCCTGGAGGTCTTGGACGCCTTTCACCTCGACCCGTGCCCCCTCGGCGATCGAGACGTTGACGTCCTGTCGGATCGTCCCGAGCCCGCGTTTGACCGCGCCCGTCGACCGGAGCAGCATCCCGATGCGTTCGGCCGCCGCCTTCGCTTCTTCGGGGCTTCGGATGTCCGGCCCCGTTCCGATCTCGACGAGCGGGACGCCGAGTCTGTCCAGCGAGTAGACGACACCGTCGTCGGTCTCCTCGACCCGTTTGGCGGACTCCTCTTCGAGCATCAGGTCCTCGATCGAGACGGTCCCGTACGACGTCTCGATCTCGCCGCCCTGTCCGAGCAGGATCGACCGCTGGAACCCGGAGGTGTTCGACCCGTCGATCACGAGTTTTCGCATTACGTGCGCCTGATCGACCACGCTCACGTCGAGCAGGTCGGCGATCTGCAGCGCGACTGAGAGGGCCTCATCGTCGACGCGACGGGGGGGCTCGTCGTCCTCCTCAACGAGACACGTCGTGTCGTACGCCAGATACGTGAACTCGCGATCGACCCGGCTCTCCTCGACGGCCGCCCGGTCGAGCTCGCCGAGCTCGCTTTTGGTCGGATGGAGCTGCCGGGTGATCTCCCGTTCCGCCTCCGCGGGCTCGCGCTCGACGGTCGGGGAATCACAGAACAGCTTGGTCGCCGTGTCGAGCTGCTGGTGGATCTCCAACCCGGCGACGAGACCCAGCTCCTCGTGGTCGTACTCGGGGGTCGCGTCCTCGCTCATTAGCCATTGGTCCGGTGCCGCGTGACTAAAAGGGTGGCAGTTCGCGGCGCGAGAGGATATCTCCGGAACCGGTGGTACCGTCGCTCGTCGAGCGGTCGTCGGTAGGAATTGTGCGTGGGTGCTGTCGTAGAGACAACACCGTGCATCGATGGGGTGTGGCCCCGAGCGATGCGTGGGACCGGATTTGAACCGGCGGACCTCTACAGGACAGCGCCCTCAACGCTGCGCCGTTGGCCTGGCTTGGCTACCCACGCTCGCCGTCTTTTCTCGCGTTTTCCCGTACCCCGCCCCCGATTAAAAGCCCTTCCATTCGACACCGCCGTGTCCGGGAGTGACACCGTCGGATCGGCCCCCCGCGCTGCCGAAACCGGCAGCCGTTTGGGGCGGCCGTTCGTGAGGAGATGTATGACCGATTGGGCCCGCGAGAACGTCCCGCTCCTGACCGGCGTCCTCTCAGCCGTCGCGCTCGCGCTCGTCTTCGGTGCCGTCGGCGGCGTCATCCCGAGCTCGATCCTCCCACGGGCGAGCGACGGCGTCCTGGCCGCGATCCCCCATCTCAACGCCGCCATTTCCCTGACGGCGATCGGCACTATCCTTCTCGGCTGGCGTGCCATCTCCCGCGGAAACGTGGAACGTCACCGGGCGTTCATGCTGACCTCCTTCGGCCTCTTCGCCGCGTTCCTCGTCGGCTACCTCTACCGCCTCGTGCTGGTCGGAACCGCCGAGTTCCCGGGGCCGGAAACGGTGTACACGTTCGTGTACCTGCCGTTCCTCGCGATCCACATCCTGCTGGCGATCGTGTGTATCCCGTTCGTCTTCTACGCGTTACTGCTGGCGGCGACGCGGCCGTACACGGAGCTGTACGACACCCGCCACGCGTGGGTCGGGATGGTCGGGGCCGTCCTCTGGTTGATCTCCTTTGGGATGGGAATCGGCGTGTACCTGCTGCTCCATCACGTGTACTGAAACGGGGACGGAGGAACGGCGTCTCGGGTTACCGGTCGTGTTGCGCCTTCCGATGGGCCGCGTAGAACAGCGGCACGAGCAGGGCACCGGCGAACCCGAGGGCGAGCGCGAGCGCCCCGATATCCTCTGGAGAGAGGATCCGGTCGGCCCCGTCCGCGCCTCCTTCGACCTCGACGATCTCGTCGTCGATGTCGCCGATCGCGACGGCACCCTTCATGCCGACGGCCTCGTGGGGCGTACAGACGTAGTTGAACGTGTCGCCCTCCGCGGCGTCGTCGAACGTGTACTCGAACACTTCGCCGGCCTCGCCGACCGGGTCCCCGCTGTCGAAGACGCCGTCGTCATCCTCGACGACGTTGTGGCCGCCACCCTCGCCGGTCCACTCCCAGACGACGGTGGTCCCCGGGTCGATCAGGATCGCCGCGGGGCCGAATCGCAGGCCGTTCTCGCCCGCGCCGACATTGACGTGAACCTCGTCCTCGCCGCGATAGTCGTGCGTGCCGTCGTAGTTGTCCACGTCGTCGAGCCAGCCGTCGTACGCGGCGGCGGCGCTCCCGCTCCCCGCGGCGAGTCCCGCGGCGGCCGCGACACCCGCCGTGCCGGTCCGGAGAAGCCCGCGACGACTCATCGACGCGTCCTGGACGTTCGAACTCATACGGCACTCTCGTGTGGTGCGCGTATTTAAGGTCCCGATACGGTTCGCACGGGGTGGGATCGGTATCGGCTGATTTCGGGCTCTGGGCGGAGACCTGCGGCAGCGCCAACCGAATTCCGTTGTAGCCGATACCCGCCGTCAGTCGTCGTTCGTCACCCGTCGGCGAGCGCTGTCAGGCGATGCTCGGCATCGATCCACGCCACGCGTCAATCGTCGGCCGCCGTCGGCGCGTCCGGAGACGGGGCGTCGATTGACCGATCCGTCTCCTCCCCCTCGACGTCGAACGGGTACTCGCCGGTCACACAGCCGAGACAGAGATCCGCGCGGCTCGACTCCAGCGCGGCCGCGACCGCATCGATCGAGAGGTACGACAGCGAGTCCGCGCCGACTGTATCGCGGATCTCCGCGGTCGACGCGTCCGCCGCGATCAGCTCCTCGCGGGTCGCCATGTCGATGCCGAAGTAGCAGGGGGCGACGATGGGCGGCGCACCGATCCGGAGGTGAACCTCCTCCGCGCCCGCCTCCCGAACCAGCTCGACGAGCTGGGTCGACGTGGTCCCACGGACGATCGAGTCGTCGATGATCGTGACGGTCTTGCCCTCTACCGTCGACCGGATCGGGTTCAGCTTCAGCCGGACCGCGCGCTCGCGTTCGTCCTGCGTCGGCATGATGAACGTCCGGCCGACGTACCGGTTCTTCATCAACCCCTCCGCGAACTCGATCCCCGCCTCGTCATCGGGTCGGGGAGCCCCGTCGGCGTCGGTCTCGGCGGCCGCGTCGGCGTAGCCGGAGGCGAACGCCCGTCCGGAGTCGGGCACGGGCATCACGACGTCCGTCTCGACGCCGGACTCCGCCCAGAGCTGCCGGCCGAGCTCGCGACGGACCTCGTACACGAGCGAGTCGTCGATGACGGAGTCGGGACGCGCGAAGTAGACGTGTTCGAAGAAACAGTGGGCGGTGGCGTCGTTCTCGACGAGCTGATAGGAGTCGTACCCGGAACCGTCGGGCTCCAACACGACGAGCTCGCCGGGGCGGACGTCGCGGATCAGGTCGCCGTCGAGGGTGTCGATAGCGGCCGACTCGCTGGCGATGACGTAGCCGTCCTCGAGCTCCCCCAGACACAGCGGCCGGTTCCCCATGGGGTCACGGAGCCCCAACACGGTGTCGTCGTGCGTGATCGTCAGCGAGTAGGAGCCGTGGATCCGCTGCATGGTGTGTTTCACCGCGCGGACGAGGTCCTCCTCCAAGAGGTTCCGTGCGAGGTCGTGGGCGATCACCTCGGTGTCGCCGTCGGAGGTGAACGCGTGGCCGGCCGCGGCGAGCTCCGCGCGCACCTCGTCGGCGTTCACGAGGTTCCCGTTGTGTGAGAGCCCCAAGGAGCCGGACTTGAACGAGACGGAGAACGGTTGTGCACAGCTCTTGTCCAAGCTCCCGGCGGTCGGGTAGCGGACGTGGCCGATCCCGGTCGACCCAGCGAGCGACTCCAGGTCCCCCGCCTCGAACGCGTCGCCGACGAGCCCGCGCGCGACGTGGCTGTGCTGTTGGAAGCCGTCGTGCGTGACGATCCCCGCCGACTCCTGGCCGCGGTGTTGGAGCGCGTACAGCGCGTAGTACAGCGGCCGTGCGGCCGGTCGTTCCGCGAGAGAGACGCCCACGACGCCGCACTTCTCCCGCGGCTCGTCGTCGGCGTGGTCCCCACCGGATTGCATGGCCGGTTCTGCGCGAGGCGTGAATAAAAACCCTCGTGTTCGTGGCGTTCTCACCGGTTCAGTTGCCGTATCGATCCACGATCGTGGATGGGGAGGTCAGTCAGTCGACTCCCCGACCAGCTCGTCCAGCCGCGCGAAGTACGCTTCCCGTGGCACTTGGTACGCCGCCCGGTAGTCCACGTCGCCGTCAGCGAACCTGGCGGCGGCGTCGACGGCGGCTACGACGGCATCGTCGCGGTCGTCGTACGTCTCCGCGAGCGCCTCCACCTCGGGTTCCAAGAACAGGACGACGTGCCACTCGTCGGTCGCGTACTGGCCCGCCCCGGGCCGTGCCCGCCGCGAGCCGTTCGTCAGGTAGATCGTCGGCAGGCACGCGTCCGGGAGGTCGTCGCCGAAGGCGTCGGGTCGGAACGTGAGGATGACCCGGCCGCTGGGCTCCCGGTTCCACACCTGCCACCCGTCCGGGAGCGATTCGAGACTCATACGCCCACTCGGCGACCGACGCTTGAAAACGTCGCGCTCTCCCGAGGAGTGGACCCGCGATCCGACGGCCGCATCCGACGGTTGCATCTGACGGCTGCATCCGACGGCTACGTCCGACGACCGCGTCCAACAGAGTATCGACCGATCAGTCGACGATCGCCGACCCGCCCGACGGGAGGAACTCTTGGAGCTGGTCGGCGCTCGCCACTTTTCGGACGAACGACTGGTCCGCGAAGCGTTCTTTCAGTTCGCGGTACACCATCATCGCGGCGTCGTTTTGTGCGTACATCCCGGGTTCGAGCGTCACCGACGTGGCCGCGCGGTCGACGATCGCCGACGGTGGTCCCCCGATCGCCCGGGTGACCGGCTCGCACTGGACCCCGACGGCGACCCGACAGGGGACGTCCTCGAAGTACGTCCGCTCGCCGCGGATCACGAAGCTCCCTTTCTCGATGTACTCGCCGCTCTCCGGCGTCTTCGACACTTGGTCGGGCTCGACCATGTACGCGTCGCCCGCGCCACGGCCGTCCTTCCAGTCGGAGGAGTACGACACCGCGAACTGCGCGGCCTCCCGCAGCGTCGAGTCGTCCCAGTCGACGGGGTCCGCCGACTCCGAGGGGCCGGCCGCCTTCAACAGCGTGACCGGGCCGCCGTGGGCCTGGGTGTGGAAGAACCGGTCGTGGTTCCCCATGTACTTCTTCACCAGCTCCTCGTTCTGGTCAGCGTTGCGTCCCCCGATGACGAGGTAGCCGTCCGAAGTGTGGAACCACCGGAACCGCTTGTACCAGTCGTCCGGGCTCCGGATCGGTATCGACGGGCGGGAGAGCCAGTCGGTCTCGTACGTCTCGTCCTCCTCGTCGTCCTCCGCTGCGGCCCCGTCGTCCCCCTCCTCGGCGGCCTCCCACTCGGCTTTCCGTTCCTTGACGGCCGCCAGCTCGGCGCGGGTCGACTCGATCGCCTCCTGTGCCCCCTCTTTTTTCCCCTCGATCCGTTTTGCCTCCTGATACAGCCGGTCCGCGTTCACCTCAACGCCGGTGCTCGCGTCCAGCTCGACGCGAACGGTGTCGGCGGCCCCGCCGTCCCCGCTGTCGCCCGCATCTCCCGCGCCCTCACCACCCGCGTCTGTCTCGAGTGCGACCGTCACCGATCCGTTCCCGCCGTCGACATCGACGACGGCCTCGGCCGCCGCGATCCCTTGATCGGCGCCGGCCTCCAGCGTCTCGCGGATCTCGTCCCAGGACACGTCGTTCTCGCGGGCTTTCCGGACCGTCGAGAGCACCTCGTCGACGAGGTCGTAGTGGGCGTACACGAGCTCCGCGCGCTCGCGTTCCCGCTCCGCCTGCTCTTCGAACCCCTCGATCGCCCCCTGCTGCTGTTCGATGATCCGCTCCTGTTTGGCGATCTCCGCCTCGAAATCCGGACGGGACGGGCTGGCGTCGGCGGGGGCCTCCCCGGCGTCGGTGGCCTCCCGGCCGAGCCGATAAAAGTACTCGTCGACGGCGGCGTTGAAGGAGTCGAAGCCGACGCTCGGGAGCCCCTCGTTCTCCGAGAGCGGGAAGGGGGTGACGTCGACGACGCGCGGGTCGCGGTCGGTCTCGTCGCCGCCATCACTGCTGTCGAGCCGCTCTTCGTACACGCGCGGGTCGATGTCGCCGGATCGTAACCGCTCGCCCAGTCGTTCGAGCGCCTCGTGGAGGTCGCGGAGCTGGTCGTCGGTGGCTTCCCCGACCGGCGTCTCCTTCTCGACGCCCGCACGGGTACACACCTCCTCGGCGTACAGGCCGCCGAGATTGAGCTGGGTCGCGAGCGTCCGCACCACGTCGCTGTCGGACTCCCGCATGTGTCGTTTGAACCCGTCGAGACTCACGTCGAGCGGATTGAGCCGCGACGCCGGGTACTCGTACTGTGCGCCGGGCGCGACGGTCCGCGACTTGAGCCGCACCGTCGACAGCGACCCGACCACCTCGCCCGTCTCGTCGAGGGCCGCGACGTTGCCCTGGCCGAACAGCTCCGCGACGAGCGTCGTGTTCTCGTCCTCCCGCTCGAACTCGAAGGAGAGGATGCGGTCGAACTCGTACTGCGTGACGCCGGCGAAGTCTGCCCCGGAGAGCCGGTTCCGTAGCATCTTCGCGAAGTTCGGCGGGCGACCCGGCGCGTCCGCGACGTGTTCGGGGTCCGCGACGTGGGCCCGTTTGATATCCCCGACCTCGATCATGAGCTCGACCCGACCGTGATCGAAGTCGCGGAGCTTCAGCCGGAGCAGGTCGTCGTCGTAGAGATACGCCTTGTCGACCTTCGCGCCCTCGTACCGACCGAACTCGGTGACGAGCGCGCCGAGGTCGATGCTCGACAGCTCCCGCTTCTGGTCCATACCCAACGGAGACGAGCGGGCCGGAAAAAGGCGTGTCGTTGTAGGGCGGGAGCGAGCGGTCCCTCCGATCGGCACCCGATCAGTCGTCGTCCGCGATCGCTTCGACCGTCCGTAAGGCGTTGATGCGGCCGGCACCGAGCTCCGGATCGCTGCGGCCGTTCGCGAGCTCCGCACCCTGTTTGATCGCGCGCTCGACCTGGTTCGCGTTCGCGTCGGGGTCGAGCTCGCGGACCAGCGCGACGAGTCCGGCGACCTGCGGCGCGGCCATCGACGTACCGGAGATGAAGTCGTACCCCGGCAGCCCGACCGACGACTCCAGGTCGGTCGGCCACGTCGAGAGCACGCCGTTCAACGGGAACGGGATATCGTCCGGTTCGCCCTCCTCGCCCAGCGTCCGTGGGATCGTCTCGTACCAACCGCCCGGTGCCCCGACATCGATGTCGCTCGTGCCGAAGTTCGAGTAAAACGAGAGCGTGTCCGCGGGCGAGGTCGCGCTCACCGTAATCACTGCTGGAACGCTGTTCGGGAGGGTAAAGCCGCTCCCCTGGAGGTTACCTTCGTCGTTGCCGGCACTCCCCGTGATCGCGGTCCCCTGACGGGTCACGCTCTGGAACACGGTCTGGATCTCGGCTTTGAGCTGGTTCAGCGCCGAATCAGGCTGTTGAACGCCCGGGATCCCGAGGCTGAAGTTCGCCGCGTCGGCACCGATCTCGGCGGCGTAGTCGATCCCCGCGAGGATGTCGCCGAACGTCGCTCCACCATCCGCCGGGAACACCCGGATCGGAACGAGCTCCGTGTCAGGCGCGGTCCCCACCACGCCCTCCTCGCCGGTCGCGCCGACCGTTCCGGCGACGTGCGTCCCGTGGAACCCGGAATCGTCCGGGCCGATCTCGGGGACGTCGTCGTCGAGAACGAACGCTTCCCCGAGCTCCTCGTTGACGTTTCCGAGGTCCGGGTGATCGAGGTCGATTCCGGTGTCGACGATCGCGACGCTGGTGCCTTCACCGGTCGCGTACTCGTGTGCCGGGAACACGTCGGTTACCTGCTTATCCCACTGGAGATCCGACAGGGCGGCCCCGTCGCTCGGGAGCTCGTCGGCGTCGGCATCGACCTCCGGACGGTCGAAGTCGACACTCACGTCCGGGGTCGCGTCGGTGATCCCCCTGACTGCAGCCAGATCCGCGGCCGCGCCTTCGGGACCGGTCACGACGAGGACCGATCCCTCGGCGAGCTCGTGGCGGACAGTGAACCCCGCATCCGTGAGATTCGTCGCGGTGCCGTTCCCGTTCGCCCGAACGATGTACTGTACCGCCCCGTCAGCCGCGGACGCCTGGCCGGTGATCGTCGCGATCGCTCCCACACCGGCGGCTCCTTTGATAAATGTGCGTCTTCCGATGTTCATGGTTATTCTCCCCGTGAAGGGCGGTGTTCAGATAAGGATTGAAAGGTGAGGCGGTGCGTTTTCAAAGTGATCTATGCCCGAAAACGACCGCCTCGGCGGCTGTTTAGACGAGAT
>NZ_JBHSWW010000043.1:0-15093 GCF_042661865.1 Halorubrum tibetense | reverse complement strand
GCGAGGTTCCTGAGACGTCCCATATCGCCAGACGGCGTCCAAATCCCGTGAAATCAGCGATACGATCCGCAGACGGCGTCGGCGTTCAACGGAGCACTTATAAGCAATCCACGTACAGCGACGGGCTTAATCACCCGAGTCCCCAACTTCCGACGATCAGAGAATGGCGGAACCGTCGGGGATGGACGCGTTCGCACACCTCGGGAGCGAGGTTCGTGAGGCGCTCTCCGACCAGGGATTCAGCACCCCAACTGAGCCACAACGAAAGGCGATCCCCCCGCTCGCAGCCGGAAAGAACGCGCTCGTCCTCGCGCCGACCGGAACGGGGAAGACGGAAACCGCGATGCTTCCGGTCTTCGACGCGATCGTCGACGACCGCGACGCGCCGGGCGATCAGCCCCGCGAGGGGATTTCCGCCCTGTATATCACCCCGCTGCGCGCGCTCAACCGCGACATGATGGACCGGCTGGAGTGGTGGGGCGACCGGCTCGACGTCGAGGTCGCGGTGCGCCACGGCGACACCACGCAGTACGAGCGGAGCAAACAGGCCGACGACCCGCCGGACGTGCTCATCACCACGCCGGAGAGCCTCCAGGCGATCCTGACGGGGTCGAAGATGCGCCTCGCGCTCGAGGACGTCGCACACGTCGTGATCGACGAGGTCCACGAGCTCGCCTCCGCCAAGCGGGGCGCACAGCTCACCGTCGGGCTCGAACGACTCCGTCGCGTCGCGGGGTCGTTCCAGCGAGTCGGGCTCTCGGCGACGGTGGGGTCCCCCGACGAGGTGGGCCGGTTCCTTGTCGGCTGCGGGAGACGTGACCCGGAGCGCGAGGGCGATCGGGCGTTCGAGACGGTCGAGGTCGCAGCCGGAACCCGAACCGACGTGCGGGTGCTCGACCCGGAGATCACCGACCG
Organism: Halorubrum tibetense; assembly: GCF_042661865.1. Taxonomy (GTDB): domain Archaea; phylum Halobacteriota; class Halobacteria; order Halobacteriales; family Haloferacaceae; genus Halorubrum; species Halorubrum tibetense. Next base: position 14,178 of record NZ_JBHSWW010000043.1, on the reverse strand, counting down.
CGATTCTCGGTTGGCCGGCGAGCTGGCGATCGACGAGACGACCGCGAGCCACGTCCGGACGATCCGGGAGATCGTTGGTCAGAACGAGTCGACCCTGATCTTCGTCAACACGCGTCAGACCGCCGAGGCGCTCGGATCGCGGTTCAAGACGCTGGCAGAGCGGGAGCGGACCGACGGGACCGACGACGACACGACTGACACGGCCGACGACGAAACGGTCGACCCAACCGAGATCGAGGTCCATCACGGCTCGCTCTCGAAGGACGTGCGGATCGACGTCGAGGACCGGTTCAAGACGGGCGAGCTCGACGGCCTCGTCTGCACCTCTTCGATGGAGCTCGGCATCGACGTGGGGCGGGTCGACCACGTGGTCCAGTACGGGAGTCCCCGCGAGGTCGCGCGCCTGCTCCAGCGGGTCGGGCGGGCCGGCCACCGCCGCGATCTCGTCTCCGAGGGGACCGTGGTGACACAGGGGGGCGACGACACCCTCGAGGCGATGGCGATCACCCGGCGCGCCGGCGCGGAGCTCGTCGAACCGGCGAACATCCACCACGGCAGCCTCGACACCGTGGCCAACCAGGTGGTCGGGCTCGTGATGGACGACGGGGAGATACACGCCCGGGAGGCGTACGAGACGGTGACGAACGCCTACCCGTTCCGTGACCTCTCGGAACCGCGGTTTCAGGAAGTAGTCCGCGAGCTCGACGGGAACCGCCTACTGTGGCTCGACGAGGAGCGCGACACCCTCGAGAAGTCCGGCGGTACCTGGCAGTACTTCTACGCGAACCTCTCGATGATCCCCGACGAGTCCACCTACGAGGTGTACGACATGTCCTCCCGGCGGGGGATCGGCACCCTCGACGAGCGGTTCGTCGTCAACTTCGCCGGGCCGGGCGAGACGTTCATCCAGCGCGGCGAGATGTGGCGGATCACGGCCGTCGACGAGGAGGAGGAGCGCGTCGAAGTGACGCCGATCGAGGACCCCGCCGGCGAGGTACCCTCGTGGATCGGTCAGGAGATCCCCGTCCCGCGGCCGGTCGCCGAGGAGGTCGGGCGGCTCCGTGGGGAAGTCGCCGCCGCGCTCGCGGCCGGCTCGACACCCGAAGCCGTTGCGAACGACCTCGCGGGCCGGTACCCAGCCGACACAGACACGGTCACGACCGCTATCGAGTCGGTGACCGACCACGTCGAGGCCGGCCATCCGGTCCCGACCGACGAGCGGATCGTGATCGAGGGGAGCGCACGGACCGTCGCCGTGAACGCGACGTTCGGCCACGAGGTCAACGAGACGCTCGCGCGGCTGCTCGCCGCGCTCGTGGGGCAGCGGGCGGGGTCGTCGGTCGGGATGGACGTCGACCCCTATCGGATCGAGTTCGAGGTGCCGCGCGGCGTTGACCCCGGCACGTTCCGGGAGGTGCTCGAGACGACCGATCCGGACCGACTGGAAGCGTATCTCGAACTCGCACTGAAGAACTCCGACGCGCTCAAGTTCACGCTCGCACAGGTCGCTGCGAAGTTCGGGTCAGTCAAGCGCTACCGGGAGGGACGCGGGAAGTTCGGCGGCGACCGGCTGCTCGCCGCACTGGAGGGAACGCCCGTCCACGACGAGGCGCTCCGGGAGGTGTTCCATGCCGACCTCGCCGTCGAGGAGACCGCCGGGATCCTCGCTGAGATCCAGTCTGGGGACGGCTCCTCCGCCGGAACACGCCTCGCGACCGCCCGCGAGCGGACCCCGCTCGGCACCGCAGGGCGGTCGGCCGGCAGCGAGTTCCTCGTGCCGGAGAACGCCGACGCCGACGTGATCGAGACGATCAAAGAGCGGATCCGAAACGACCGGGTGATCCTCGCGTGTCTCCACTGTACCGACTGGAAGCACACGACGAAGGTGCGTCGTGTTCGCGACCAGCCGGAGTGTCCCGAGTGTGGATCGACCCGGATCGCCGCGTTGAACCCGTGGGACGACGAGACGGTCGCCGCGGTGCGGGCCACCGAGAAGGACGACGAACAGGAGCGGCGGACGAAACGCGCCCACCGCGCGGCGAGTCTCGTCCAGACGCACGGGAAGCGGGCCGTGATCGCGATGGCCGCCCGCGGCGTCGGCCCGCACAACGCCGCCAGAATAATCAACAAGCTCCGGGAGGACGAAGAGGAGTTCTACCGCGACGTGCTCCGCCAAGAGCGCGAGTACGCCCGCACCCAGTCGTTCTGGGACTGAGACGGAGGACCTGAAGCGAACCTAAAAACAGGGAAGAGCCCGAAAAACCGGAACGGCCCCCAGCCGCGTTCCGCTTCCGTCCATCTTTTGTGACCGCCGACCGATCCCCTGATCATGACCGATGACAGGCTGGTCGTCCTCAACAAGGACAGCGACTCGATCGCCGTTATCGACCCGGACACCGGAGAGACGGACACCGTCGTCGAGACCGATTTCAACCCCCACGAGGTGACGGTCGGCCCTGACGGGTCTGTCATCTACGTGACTTGTTCGCTCGGCGGCTCGTTACTCACGATCGACACCGACGACTGGACCGTCAAAGACCGGTTCGAGCACGAGTCGTTCGACTTCCCGCACGGGCTCGCAGTGCGGGGGACGGCCGACGAGCTCTGGCTCGCTTCCACGTACTCCTCACAGGTGTTCGTCTTCGACATCGCCGACCCGATTCCGACGCTGATCGACCACTTCCCGACCCACCAAGACAAGTCCCACATGGTGGCGCTGACGCCCGACGACGAGACCGCCTTCATCGCGAACATCGGCGGCGACAACGTCACCGCCATCGACGCCGACACGCGCGAGATCAGCGCCGATATTCCAGTCGGCGAGGGCCCGGAGGGGATCGCGGTCCACCCCACAGCGGGCCTGCTCGTCGCCAACCAAGAGGACTCGCGCCTCTCCGTCGTCGACCCCGAAACGTTCGCGGACGAGGGGATCGCAGTGCTCGGCGACACGCCGATCCGCGTCGTTCCCTCGCCAGACGGCGAGTACGTCCTCGTCCCGAACCGCGAGGGCGACGACGTGAGCGTGATCGAGGCGGAGTTCGTCCGTGACGGCGAGGTGCGCCCGTGGGAGGTAGCGCGGATCCCCGTCGGGATCTGGCCCGGCGGCACTACCTTCGCGCCCGCCGGCGACCGCGCGTTCGTCGCCAACAACAAGACCAACGACGTGAGCGTGCTCGCCGCGCCCGAGGCGAGCGATGACGCCGAGAGCGACCGGGAGAGCGAGGCGCCCGTCCCCGACTGGACCGAAGTCGACCGCTTCGAGACCGAGCTCCACCCGGACGGGATCGCGTACGTCGAGCGCTGAGCCGATCCCCCCGTCCCCCCACCACCTGCCACCGACGGCAAGCGACCCGGACGCTTATATCGACGCGGTCGAAGCGGGAGTATGGACCCGTTCCTCGCCGCGATACTGATCGGGCTCCCGCTCGCGTGGCTCGTCGGGTTCGCGGCGTACGCCTATCTTGACGCGCCGAACTACGGGATGAACCCGGAAAAGTGGGCAGCGATCTCGTTTTTCGTCCCGCTGTTCGGCTTCTTCGCGTACCTGTTCGAACGGAGCGAAACCGAGTACGATCCCGAAGAGGACCCGTACGCACAGGGACAGCGGTTCGAGGTCCACGAATCACGACGGGGCGAGACGATCCTCGACCCGGGGGGCGACGACCCCGACGAGAAGCGAGCGGGGGACACTGGGGACCGCGACACGACCGACGGGAAGCGCGACACGACCGACGGGAAGCGCGACACGACCGACGGGAAGCGCGACACGACCGACGAGGACGACGAGTGGAACGATCCGCCGGGCGTCGATATTTGAGACGTTCCCGCGCAGACGACGGCTCAAAGGAGATCCAGCAGCGCGGCCCGTCGCCGGTCGAGATCGAAAGCGGCCTCCGAAGCGTCGAGCCGGTTCAGGAAGGCGAACACGTCCGCCCCCTCCCGTTCTGCGTGGTCGATGAGCGCCTCGATCGACGCCCGGTTGAGCGCGAACGACTCCAAGCAGCCACAGAGCAGCGCGAGCGCGACCCCCGCCTCCCCGCTGGGAAAGGCGGGATCGACCGTCGAGAAGTCGGGTGGGGAGGTCGAGCCATCGGTTCCCTGCGACCCCGTGGCTGCTCCGGCGGCCGCTCCGTCCGCCCCCGCTCCGTCCACCGCCGCGTCCGCCCCCGCTTCGACGGCCGGTTCCGTCCGGAGACACCGCGTACAGATCGCGCTCTCAGTGGCGGGTGCGTGCTCGCGAAGAGGAGGCGGAACGCTGAACGCGACGACCGCGGCGTTACAGTGTGGACAGGACATACCCGTCGGTGAGCGACGCGAGAACGTAAATCGACGGGACGACGCTCGGAAGGAATCGAAGCCGGTGAACGGAGAGTGAACGGAGAGGCAGATCAGGCGTCGGCGGCGCCCGCGGCCGCCTCCGCGTTGGCTTCGGCTTCAGCTTCGGCCTTCGCTTCCTTTTCTTCCTGCTCTTTCTTGTCCTTGATCTTCTTTAGCCGGAAGATCTCTTCACGCTCCTGCTCTTCCAGCTTCTGTTCGATGTACTCCTGGTTCTCGTACAGCTGCGGGAGGAGCGTGAACTCCAAGGCGTTCACGCGGCGCTTCGTCGTCTCGATCTCTTCCAACATCTTCTTCATCGCCGTCTCCACCTCGGCGGCGAGGATGACCGATTCGAGCAGCTCCTCGTAGGCGTCGGCGGCCTCGTCGATCCGCGCGGAGGAGCCGAGCAGGCCGTAACCGCGCTCGTCGAGGCTCTTTTTTACCTTCGAGGATTCGATCTGCGGGACGACGACACCCATGATGTTCTTCGACTGCGTGGTGATCTCTGGGTGTTCCTTCAGCGCCGCGGCCGCACCGCGGACGGCGACGTCACCCTCCATCGCGCGCGCCATGTCGATCTTCCGCTGGGCCGTCTCGTAGTCCTCGGACATGCCAGATCGAACGTCCTGTGCCTGATCGAGGATGTCCATGAACTCCATGATGAGACCGTCACGCTTCTGTTCGAGGGTATCGTGACCGCGCTCGGAGAGCTCGATACGATCCTCGATCGCCATCAGGTTCTTGCGCGTGGGTTTGACGTCCTTGGCCATGGGTTAGTCCGCCGCTTCGACGGTTTCCGGTTCGGCGTCCTCGTGGTAATGCTCCTCGATGAACTCCTCGTCGATCCGGTTGAGCGCGTCCTTCGGCAGCATCGAGAGCAGCTCCCAGCCGATATCCAGCGTCTCCTCGATGTCCCGGTTCGTGTCGAACCCCTGGTCGATGAACTCCGACTCGAACCGATCCGCGAAGTCGAGGTACTTGTTGTCGAGGTCCGACAGCGCCTCGCGACCGACGATGTTCACGAGGTCGCGGAGGTCCTCTCCCTCCGCGTACGCCGCGAACATCTGGTCTTTCACGTCGGCGTGGTCCTCGCGGGTGAGCCCTTCACCGATCCCGTCGTCCATCAGCCGTGACAGGCTTGGAAGGACGTTGATCGGGGGCTGCAGGCCCTGGCTGTTGAGGTCGGGGTCGACGTAGATCTGTCCCTCCGTGATGTACCCGGTCAGGTCCGGGATCGGGTGGGTGTCGTCGTCGCCGGGCATCGTGAGGATCGGGATCTGCGTCACCGATCCGTCACGACCCTCGATCCGACCCGCACGCTCGTACAGCTGCGCCAGGTCCGTGTACATGTACCCGGGGTAGCCACGCCGCCCGGGGACCTCCTCGCGAGCCGCACCGATCTCGCGGAGCGCCTCGCAGTAGTTGGTCATGTCCGTCAGGATGACGAGGACGTGGTAGTCCTTCTCGAACGCGAGGTACTCGGCAGTCGTCAGGACCATCCGCGGCGTGACCGTCCGCTCGACGGCGGGGTCGTCCGCGAGGTTCATGAAGACGACGGAGCGCTCCAGCGCGCCGGTGCGCTCGAAGTCCTGCATGAACTCGTTGGCCTCCTCCTGGGTGATACCCATCGCGCCGAAGATGACGGCGAACTCCGAGCCCTCCTCGTCGTCGCCTTCCTCTTCTTCGGGCACGCTGGCCTGTCTGGCGATCTGCATCGCCAGCTCGCTGTGTGGCTGGCCCGAGCTCGAGAAGATAGGGAGCTTCTGGCCGCGGACGAGCGTGTTCATGCCGTCGATCGCGGAGACTCCCGTCTGGATGAACTCCTCGGGGTACTCCCGCGAGTACGGGTTGATCGCCGCGCCGACGATATCCTGTCGCTCCTCCGGAACGATCTCCGGACCGTCGTCTATCGGCCGTCCGGAGCCGTCGAGCACCCGTCCGAGTAGGTCCTCGGTAACGGGCATCTTCATCGTCTCGCCCAAGAATCGGACGGACGCCTTCTGGTCGATACCGGAGGTGCCCTCGAACACTTGGATGGCCACGAGGCCGTCCGAGGATTCGAGCACCTGGCCGCGCAGCGTCTCTCCCTGTGCCGTCTCGATCTCGACGATCTCGTCGTAGCCGATCGCCTCGTCGACTTCGGCGTACACGAGGGGGCCGCTGATCTCAGTGATTGTTTGGTACTCTTTCATGATCAGTAGAGACTCCGGATCTCCTCGGTGATCTCCGCTTTGAGGTCCGCGATGAACTCCTCGTAGTCCTCCTGAACGCCGATGCGGTTGATCCGCGGGGCGGCCTCCGTGGAGACGAGGTCTTCGACCGGCACGCCCGCTTCCAGCGCGTCGAACGCCTCGTCGTGGAACGTCTCGATCGTCGTCAGGATGAGGTACGTCTTCTCGGGCGGACAGTACGTGTCCACCGGGTGGAACGCGTTCTGCTGGAGGTACGCCTCACGCAGGTAGCGGGCGACCTCCAGGGTGAGCTGCTGGTCGTCCGGCAGCGCGTCCTTCCCGACGAGCTGGACGATCTCCTGTAGCTCCGTCTCCTCGTCGAGGATGTCGACGGCCCACTGCCGCTTCTCCGCCCAGTCCTCCTCGACGTTCTCTTCGAACCACGGGTCGAGCTGGTCTTTATACAGCGAGTACGACTCGTTCCAGTTGATCGACGGGAAGTGGCGTCGTTCGGCCAGATCCGCGTCGAGCGCCCAGAACGTCTTCACGATACGCAGCGTGTTCTGTGTGACCGGCTCCGAGAAGTCGCCGCCGGGCGGGCTCACCGCGCCGATGGCGGAGACGGACCCTTCCGTCCCGTTGATGTTCTCGAAGTAGCCGGCCCGCTCGTAGAACTGTGCCAAGCGAGCGGCGAGGTAGGCGGGGTACCCCTCCTCGCCGGGCATCTCCTCCAGCCGCGAGGAGATCTCCCGCATCGCTTCCGCCCACCGCGAGGTGGAGTCGGCCATCAACGCCACGTCGTACCCCATGTCGCGGTAGTACTCCGCGATGGTGATCCCCGTGTAAATACAGGACTCACGCGCCGCGACGGGCATGTTCGAGGTGTTTGCGATGAGCGAGGTCCGCGCCATTAGCGGGTTGCCGTTGGCGGGGTCCTCGAGCTCGGGGAAGTCCTCGATCACTTCCGTCATCTCGTTGCCACGCTCGCCACAGCCGACGTAGACGATGATGTCCGCGTCGGCGTATTTCGCGAGCTGGTGCTGGGTGACCGTCTTCCCGGAGCCGAACGGGCCCGGGATCGCGGCCGTCCCGCCCTTCGCGATCGGGAACAGTCCGTCGAGGATGCGCTGGCCGGACACCAATGGCTGACGCGGCGTGCGCTTCTCGACGGTCGGCCGTGCCTCGCGCACCGGCCACTCCTGATGCATCGAAATCTCCTCGCCGGTGTCGAGCTCGACGACCGTCTCGGTGACGGTGAACGAGCCCGACTCGATGGCGACGACCTCGCCGCCCTCGGAGTCCGGCGGCACCATGACCTTGTGGTCGATGGTGACCGTCTCCTCGACGACGCCGACGACATCGCCGGCCGCGACCTCGTCGCCCGACTCGACGGTCGGCTCGAACTCCCACTCCTTCTCGAGGTCGATGCCGGGGGCGTCGACCCCGCGGTCGAGGTAGGGACTTCCCATCTTGCCCTCCAACACGTCCAGGGGGCGCTGGACACCATCGTAGATGGCGTCCAACATCCCCGGACCAAGGTCGACCGACAGCGGCTCGCCCGTGTTCTCGACGGGTTCGCCGGGGCCGACCCCGGAGGTCTCCTCATACACCTGGATCGTCGTGATGTTGCCCTCGATCTCGATCACTTCCCCCATGAGTCCTTCGTCGCCGACGTAGACGACGTCGTTCATGCGGGCGTCGAGGTCGCGGGCGCTCACGACCGGACCGCTCACGCTTTGGATGACACCGTCACCGGTGGTCTCCGTGGATTCTGCCTTGCTCATATTAGTCCTCCTCCTCCATCAGGTCGATCCCGATGGCTCGTTTGATCTGGTCGCGGAGCCCGCCGCTGCCGGCACCGTCGGCGCCGAGCGTCACGAGGACGGGCTCGATACTTCCCTCGACGCGCTCGCGGGTCCCCCGCGAGAGGTGGTCGAGGTCCGCGTCGTGCATCACGATGATGCCGGTCTCCTCGTCGTCGAGCGTGCGCTCGACGGCGTCGTCGAGCCGCTCGTCCTTCTCGTCGTCCGGCACGTTCTCGAACTTCCGGACGCCAGCAAGCCGGAAACCGGTGGTGAACTCCGGGCTGCCGATCACGGCGATCTCTTGGCTCATGTTATCACCAGCTCCGATTCGATCTCGTCGGCCGACAGTCCGGCCTCCTTGCCGCGAGCGATCGCTCGGATGTTCTCGACCTCGCGCTCCTTCGCGAGGATGTACGAGATCACCGGGGTCACTGACACCGGGTGGATCGTTCCGAGCCGATCGCCGTACGCCAGCAGTGCAGCGTCCGTGGCGTGCTCGAACGCGATAAGGCTGTCCGCCTCTTCGAGCTCGCGCAGCGCGGGCCCGAGCTCGTCGGCGTACTGGCTGTCGGCGATGTACTCGACGAGCTCGTCGAGGTTCCGCGCGAGGCGGGCAAGCGTGTCCCGGGTGAACAGGTCGCCACCCTCGATGAAGTACGCCGCCGGATCGATGTCCGCCCCGGACCGGGCGAGACGCAACGCGTTGTCGGCGTTGCGGAAGTCGACCTCGGCTTTGAGGAACGCCTCGTACTGCCGGGTCGGCTCGTCGCCCGGCAGGTTCGCGAGGAGTCGTTCGTAGAACGCGCGATCGACGGCGTTCTCGAGCGGCACGAGCGTATCGGTCTCCTCGTACTCCACGTACGCCGCTCGCAGCGGATCACCGTAAATCGTGTCCTCGAGCACCTCGACGACCGCCTCGATCGAGTCGGCCTCGAGCAGCCGACGGATGCGGCGATCGTCGAACTCGCCGGCACGGATGAGGTCGACCTCGACCGCCTCCTGACCGGCGTCGGTGTAGATCCCGCGGATCACGGTTTTCACGTTCCACGCGTCGAACTTCCGGAGATAGCGGGCGACGAGGTCGTACAGCCCACCCTCGCTCCAGTCGAGGATCCCCTCGAACTGCTTGGCGAGGTTCCGGTTCAACGCGTACTCGATGAGGTCGACGCCGGCATGCCGGCTCCCCAGCGCGTTGATCTCCGTTTCGTAGCTCGATTCCTCCATGAATCGGGCGATCTCGGCGGGACTCATCCGGACGAGCTTACGGTACTCCTCATCCCCGTACAGCGAGCCGCGGCGGGCGCGAACCCGCGCGACGACGTACTCCGGGTTCGAGCTGCCGACGGCGCTCATTGGTCGAACAGTCGCTCCGAGATGTTCTTCAACTCGTCGTCCCAGACCGTCTCTAGGATCGAGTCGAACGTGTTGTTCACGCGGACGCGGGAGGTGTCGCTCTCGGCGACGACGCCGCCGAGACACTCGACCTCGCCGTCGACCTGGGCGGTACGGCCCGCGACGAGCTCCTCGAGGAGCTCGACGTCCTCCGTGCGAGTGTAGACGGCGACCTCCTCGTCGTCGTCGAACTCCGCCAGCGTGGCATCGAGCAGAGCTTCGGTCAGCTCACGGCGGCGGTCACCGTCGAGCTCCTCGATGGCGGCCTCGACGCCGTCGTACACGTCCTCAAGGACGTCTCGGCGGGCGGAGAGGCGCTCCTGTTTGGCTTCGAGCTTCGCCGACGAGAGGGTCTGCTCGCGCTCCTGGTCGATCTGGCTCTCGACCTTCGCGAGCCGCTCCTCACGGATACGCTCGGCGTCGGCCTCCGCCTCCGAGATAACCTCTTCGGCGTCCGCCTCGGCCGCCTCGCGTATCTCCTCTGCACGCGCGCGGGCTTCGTCTCGAACGTCCTCAACGACGGTTTCCAAACTCATTGGTGGAAAGGGAGCCGCTTAGACGATGAAGACGACGACGAGCGCGAGAATGACGATCGTCTCGGGAAGGACCGTCAGGATGAGCCCGTTGACGAACAGGTCATCGTCCTCAGCCATCGCGCCGACGGCGGCGGACCCGATCCCCCGCTCGGCGTATCCTGCACCGAGCGCGGCGAGCCCGACGGCGAGCGCGGCCGCGGCGTCGGCGTCAGTCAGTGTTCCCCCAGCCTCCAGTACGACGTTCCCGAGTTCGTTGGTAGCTTCAAGCATTGGTAGTAGTTGCAGTTGCTCGTCTCCGAACAGTACGTAGTTGCCGCCACGGGAGTCATAAAGCTTCCCAAAACGACCGACCGGAACCGCCGGGAGACGGGGTCTCACAGGTGTCAGTCCGGGTTGTTCGGTCTTCGAGGTCGAAACGGAAGCGGCCGTGACCGACGGTTCGGGACGAGCCGGGATCGAGAGGAGTCAACCAAACTGATCGAGAGGGTCGAATGACCCGTTCGAGCCGCCGCTACTCCTCGGACGTGTAGGTCCGTTCGTAGCCGAACGGCGCGTAAGGGTCGCCACCGCCCTCGTAGAACTTGCCGAAGAACTCGACGTATTCGAGGCGGATCCCCTGAATACCGGCGGCCGTGATGCCGAGTAGGAGGACGACGATATGTCCGACGATGGCAACGAGGACCGCGCCGACTAGCGCGACGATCCCGACGAGCCCGATCGAGCTCGGGTCGAACGCGGTCGACATCCCCGCGAAGACGAGCTCGTAGGAGGCCGGATCGGCCTGGACCTCGGCGAGCCGCTCCGCGCTGAAGATGAAGTGGAAACTCCCGGAGCCGCCGTCGTCGATGTACGCGCCGAACGCGAGCAGGTTGACGGCGAGTGCCATCCCACCCTTCGCGAGCAGCACCGCCATGATCCGGGCGTACGAGACGACGTTAACGACCGGCGAGAGCACCTCGACGACCTCGGCCGGCTCGCCGATCGCGAGCAGGACGAAGCCGACGAACGCCGCGATCAACCCGAGAACGCCGACGAGCTCCGGGAAGCCGGCAAACTCGACAGCGCCGAACGTCAACACCGCGACGGAGTCGAACAGGAACTCCGGTTTCGGCCCCGTGGCCGCCAAGTCGAGCTCGGCGACGTTCGCACCGACGAGCGGGATCGTCACGTCGGGCCGGAGGAACTCGGGACGGACGCCCGCCGCCTGACTGCTGAAGATCCAGACCCAGATCCCGTTGAGCAGCAGCAGCCACGACGCGCTCTCGTACATCGCGTGTTTCAGGTCGTGGAGCTGGTAGTTACTCACGAACGAGAGGACGTACCCCACGTTCAGATGCAGGATGCCGAACAGCACGCTCATCACGAGCCACGCGAGCGCCCACTCACCGGTACCGGGCGAGAGCCCCTTCGAGACCTCCCACGACTCGATGCCGAGCAGCGGGTACGCGTGGTAGCCGAACAGGTCGATCCCGTAGTAGATGCCGAACAGGATCGTGAACGCGCCGGCCCAGATGGCGACCGCGCCCATCTCGCGGAACGCGCCGTCGTAGTTGGCGTACAGGTACCAACCGACGGCGGCGTACAGGACGCCGTAGCCGATATCCCCGATCATGAACCCGAACATCAGCGGGAACGTGAGGAAGACAAGGAGCGTCGGATCGAACTCCGAGTACTTCGGCCGGCCGAACCCTTGAACGAGGAGCTCGAACGGACCGGCCGCCTTCCCGTTGTTCTGGACGACCGGCGGGTCTTCGTCCCCGTGAGTAGCGTGGCCGCCGTCCGTGGCTGCCTCGCGTTCCGTTGCCTCCGCGTGCTCGGGAGTCGCGTCAGCGCCCCCGCCCGCGACCGACTCGGTGTGGTGGTCGCCGTCGGGGCCGAACTCCGCCCGCTCCAGCTCCTCGACCTCGGCGTGGTCGCCGACCGCGTCGGCGATGCTCGCGGCGAAGTCGGGGAACGTCGCCGTCGGGATCCACCCCTCGGCGACGAACGCGTTCTTCGTGGTCGCGAACGACAACGGCGCCTCCTTCTTCTGTGCCTCGATGGTGAGCTGCTCTTCGGCGCGGAGCAGGAACCCCGCCGCCTCCTCCTTGACGGCGTCGAGCTCCGCGTCGATCTCGTCGAGCTCCGCCTCGAGCTCGGCCCGCTCGCGTTCGAGCTCGGCGACGTACTCGCTCGGGCTCGCGTCCGCGTCGGGCACCTCGAGCATCGCGATGTCGACGCCGACGAAGGCATCCTGAAGGAACCCGTCGTCGGCCCCGTCGGCCGGCGCGGCGAACGCGGCGACGACACCTCCGCCCGAGAACGTCTCGTGAGCGGCGACATCCCCGGCGGCGGCGAGTGCGTCCTCGACCGCCTCGAGTTTCGCCTCGCCGACGACGACCTCCAGCGAGTCGTAGCCACGGAGGAGGTCGAGCGCGATACCGAGGTCGGCGAACGGCTCCATTCGGTCGATCTCCTCTTGGCGGTCGCGGATCGACGCCCGGAGGTCGTCACGCCGATCGTCGAGCTCGTTCACCCGCTCGCGGGTGCGTTCGAGCTCGGCCGCCAGCTCGTCGTCGTCGACCGACCCGACGGCGTCGAGGTCGTCGGCATCGACGTCGAGGATGCTCTCGAGCGAGCGGACCGTGACGAGTCGCTCGTTGACTCCCTCGGCACCCGCGAGCGAGTCGCCGGGTTCGAACCCGTCGTAGCGGCCGTCGTACTCGCTGACGTGGAGCGAGTGGTGTTCGTACGCCGCCTCGATGACGTCGTCGATGACGCGTTTCGACCCCGTCACCGACACCTTGCTCATCCGTTCGGGTCTAAGAACCATTCATTCCCCCGTGTGGCGCAACACCGCCTCCTCGAAGCGTTCGACGCCGTAGTCGATCGCGTCGTCCGTGCGGTCGCGAGCGGCCGATTCGAGCGCTTCGCGGTCCTCCTGGCCCGCGGCGAGTATCTCCTCGCGACGCGCTTCGATCTCCTCGCGGGCGGCTTCGAGCCGTTCCTCGGCCTCGGCGTCCGCCTCCTCCTCGGCCTCGGCGCGGATCTCGGCCGCGCGCTCTCTGGCCTCGGCGAGGCGCTCGTCGGCGTCCGATTCCGCCTCCGCAATGATCTCGTCAGCCTCCGTTTCAGCCTCCTTTATCCGGTCGAGCACCTCTGGTCTCGCCATTCTACTGATCGCTTCAACGTCTACGAGCGACGTATAAGGTGTTTGCGGAACCGCGTGGGCGGGTACGCGGGGCCTGGGACAACGATCCTACCGACCGTCCCGGCGAGACACCAGCCGTCTCGGCGAGACGCCGGCCGTCCGGTCGACGGATGGACCGTCGCCGCCTACATTTAAGTAGCAGTCGCCGGACCCTGACGGTATGGCAACGGTGTATGCGGTCGCGTCGGCGAAGGGTGGCGTCGGGAAGACCACCACGACCGCGGCGGTGGCGACCCTACTCGCGGGATCGGGCGCCGACGTCGTCGCGATCGACGCGGACATCGGCATGGCGAACCTCGCCGACGCGCTGGGGATCGATCCCAGTGGGACGACGATCCACGACGTGCTCGCCGGCGACGCGTCCCCCACCGATGCGGTTCACGCGGGGCCGGCTGGCCTCAGGGTCATCCCCGGCGAGACCGACCTGGACGCGTATGCGGCCGCCGACCCGTCGAGGCTCTCGGACGTCGTGGAGGCGTTCGACGACGCCGACTACGTCCTCATGGACGCCGGTGCGGGGCTCTCACACGACTCGACGCTCCCGCTCGGGATCGCCGACGAGTCGCTGCTCGTCTCCACTCCGGAACGGAGCGCACTCGGTGATACCGAGAAGACCCGGCAGCTGGCCGAGCGGATCGGCGGCCACGTCGCCGGGGCGGCGATAACCCGCGTCGATAGCGGGTCCGACGACGCGGCCGACGACGTCGTCGGCGAGCTCCTCGACACGACGGTGTTGGCCCGGATCCCGGAGGACACGGCCGTCGGGG
>NZ_JBHSWW010000042.1:0-15227 GCF_042661865.1 Halorubrum tibetense | reverse complement strand
CCGCGTCGTCGGCTGGCTCGCGGAGCGGACCGCCGACCCGTCGGCGTGATCGGGCGGACTCGCCGACGTGACCAGGGCAGTCCGCGGACGTGACCGGGCCGGTCCGGCGACGTAACCGTTTTGGGGTGTTCGCCCCTCCGTACACCCGATGACACGTCTCCGGTTCGCCCTGTTGAACGCCGCACACGACGGCGCGAGCACGCGTCGGAACTTCCGGCGCGAGCTCGACGCCGACCTGGCGGAGTTCGACGCCGTCGACGGCCATCTCCCCGACCACACCGAGTTCGACGGCGTCGTCGTCACCGGCTCGCGCTCCTCGGTCTACTGGGACGAGCCGTGGATCCCGCCGCTCGTCGAGTACGTCGCCGAGGCCGCCGAAGCCGGGGTTCCGGTCCTCGGCGTCTGTTACGGCCATCAGGTGCTCGCGGAGGCGCTCGGCGGCCACGTCGCCGGCATGGACGGGTTCGAGATCGGCTACAACGCGGTCCACCGCGTCCGTGACGACCCGCTGTTCGCCGACATCGACGAGTCGTTCACGGTCTTCACCACTCACGGCGACACCGTGACGACGCTCCCGCCGGGTGCGACGCTACTCGCCGAGAACGAACACGGCGTCCACGCCTTCCGTAACGGTCACTGCTGGGGGGTCCAGTTCCACCCGGAGTACGACCTCGATACCGCCCGAGAGGTGACCGAAGGGAAACGCGACCGGCTCGGCGACGCCCGCGTCGACGACGTGCTCGCGGGGATCACCCCCGAGGCGTACGACGCTGCCTGTGAAGCGAAGGCGCTGTTCGACAACTTCGTCGGCTACGCCCGTGACTTGGCCGCGGAGCGGGGGACGGCTCGGGTCACGACCGATTGACGGCCATGGCGACGCTCCGGAACGCCTGAGGAACAAGGAGTCGGCGACAACTACTTTCCGTGTGGTGGTGTAGCAGAGGGAGATGATCGTTGGCCGGACGAACGAGTGGCTCGGGCGGATCAAAACGGAGCTACAGCACTCCTTCGCCGAGGAGTACACCCCGCGTGAGACGGCGGGAAGCTTCTCGATCGGGGTGTTCATCACCATGCTGCCGACGCTCGGGACCGGCCTCCTGCTTTTCTTCCTCCTCGCGTGGCTGTTCGATCGGATCAACCGCGCGGCGCTCGTCGCGTCCGTGATCGTGTTCAACCCGGTAGTGAAGTGGGGGGTGTACGCCGCCAGTTTCACCCTCGGGGTGTTGATACTGGGGCCCGTCCCGGGCGTAACGCCCGCGGAGGTGTCGCTGTCGGCCGGCCCGGAGATCGTGATCCGGCTCCTCGTCGGTAACCTGATCCTGGCGGTCGTCGCCGCGGTCCCGGGATATTTCGTCTGTCTCCGGCTCGTGGAGGCGTACCGAACCCACCAGATCGATGTCGTCGATGCGGTCGCGGATATCGTCGACCCGGACGGGACGGAGACCGAAGCGCCGCCCGGAACGGACGACTGACGGCGGAACGGGGAACGCTGGAGAGGACAAACGAAACGGTTGGGAGCCCGACCGGAAGAACGCGCGTTACCGCTCCTCGGAGTCGAGCACGCGGATCTGGTCGCCACGGACCGTCACCGGAATGGGGACGGTCGCCTCGTACAGCTCGACGGTCACTTGATCTTTCCCCTCGTCGATCCGCTGGACACGAGCCTTCTCGCCTTTGAACGGTCCGGCGATCAGCTCGACGATGTCACCCTCACCGATCCCCTCCACGTCCGGGGTCGGCGAGAGGAAGTGTTCGACCTCGGAGAACGGGCTCTCCGCGGGGCCGTCCGCGCCCTGGATGACGCCACGGGCGTGGGGGATCTCGTCGAGGATCCGGGCGAAGACGCTCCCGTCGCTCGCCTCGACCATCACGTAGCTCGTGAGCTGGTCGGGAGCGATCACCGCTTGGATCTCGGGCATCTCTTTCTCGGCGAGCATGTCGGCGACGGTGCGCTCTTGGCTCGCCGTGGTCTTGACCGAGAAGATCGGCATTACGCGCCGACCCCCGGGAGGAGGCTCATGACCGCGAAGATCAGGAAGCCGATGAACCCGACGAGGATGATGCCCGCCCCGGCGATCTTCGACACCTGGAGGAACTCACCGGTGCTCGGCGTGCTCGCCAGTTTCAACACGCGAATGTAACTGTTGAGGTCGTACGGGACGTCCATGTTACGAGCGGCTTCGAGGCGAGACGGTTTTTACCTTTTGATGCGGGTCGCGCCCCGGACCGCCACGTGTCGGCGGCGATCCCTACGAGGGACAGCTGTCGTTCAACAGCTCCCGCCGGCACCGCAGGCGCGTCCGTAGTCGACCCCCGTCTCGTCGGATATCTCCTCGGTACACCGCATGAGTAGCGAGTCGATCTCCGCCGTCGTCGACTCGGCCTGTGCCGCCGCCAGCTCCGTAGCGAGCGCCTCGGCGGCAGCGATCACGTCCTCGTCGGCGTAGTCGACCGGGCCGTCGTCCCCAGCGATGGGGTCGTCCGGGGTGCTCAACAGCACCCACCTCCGGTCGACTGCGCGAACTCGCGGCCGATCTCCTCACTGATGACGTCGTTCGTCCGCGCTAACAGCTCCACCAGCGCGTCCCGTGCCGCTTGGTGTCGCTGGATCGTCTCGACGTCGGCCATCTCCTGGCGGAGGTCGCGGAGCTCCGCCATCGTCGACTCGTCGAACCCGTTCCGCTGGAGCCGCATCCGGGTCTCCCGGTACTCCCGGAGCAGCGCCATCGCTTCCGGGTCGTCCGCGAGCGACTCGTCCGCCTCGATGAAGTCTCGATACGTGCCGGAGCGCTTGATCGTCTCGATGAACGCCTGCAGCTTCGGCTCGACGCTCGGCTCGCCCTGGGGTTCGGACGGACGCGCGTCGCTCACGAGGGCGTCACCTCCGGGGCGTCCGTCTCGGGGATAGCCGCCAGTCCCGGGATCTCCTCGCCGAAGTCGCGGAGCGCCGCCAACCCGATCGGTTCCTCGCGCCGAAGCGGTGCGGACATGAGCGGCGCGTCGAACCGGTCGCGGATCTCCTCGAGGTACGTCGCCTGCTGGGCGCGCCGGTTCGCGAAGAAGGCGTTGTCGCCGTGTTCCTCGGGGAGGAGGTAGTTGGCGACGACCAGCGAGGTCTCGATACCGACCTGATCGCGGAGGTCCTCGGCGGCCCGATACGCCTCCATCATCGGGGTGTACTCGGGATACATCACGAACGCGAACGTGCTCCGTTCGGGGTCTTTCATCGTTTCGATGACCTCGTCGTACTTGTCGCCCTTCGCGGGCGCGGCACCCTTCGTCAGCGACCCGAGGTCCATGAACCCCTTCCAGTCGGAGGGGAGTTCGAGCAGCCGGAGCGTGTGGCCGGTAGGGGCGGTGTCGAAGACGACGACGTCGTAGCCGTCCTCGTCGAAGTAGCTCACGAACTTCTCCAAGGCGGCCATCTCCTCGGCACACGGCGACTCCAGCTCCTCTTCGACGTTCGCGATCGCGGCGTCGACGTCGATCTGCGTGTCCTCCTTGTCCTCGTACATCTCGGTGACGTGGTCGAGGACCTGCTCGCGGTACTCGGCGAGCGCCTCCTCCTGATCGATCCGGGCCGCGTCGAGGTTGGCTTGGCTCACCGACGTGGGCTCGTGGCCCACGGGCTCGCCGAAGATGTCCTCGAGGTGTGCTGCCGGGTCGGTCGTGACGACGAGCGTCTCGTGGCCCGCCTCGGCGAGTTTCGTCGCCGCCGTCGAGGCGATCGTACTCTTGCCGACGCCGCCCTTCCCGGTGAAAAAGAGGTACTCCGTCTCCTCGCCGGGCGTGAGCTGGTCGACGACAGCGTCCGGATCGGTCACTGCCTCGAAGTCAGTCCCGTCGTCGCTGGCTGCCCCTGCGCCGTCCTCGTCGGCGGCCGTGCCGACGTCCACGGTCGCGTCCGCCCCGTCGTAGAGGACGCCCCCCACGTCGGCGAGCAGATCGAGTCCGGCTATCTCACCCGGTTGAAGCGGGTACGTCGCCGTCGCGTCGGCGTCGAACTCCTCGCGAGCGCGCTCGATGACCGCCTGTTCGTCCGCGCGTTTCCCCTCGAAGAACGGGTCTTCACACACCGACTCGGGGAGGTAGCCGTTGAGGATCAGGAGCTGTGAGTCGATCCCGAGGTCGGCGAGGTCGCTCGCGCTCCGTTCGATCTCATCGATCGACGAGTCCTCCGGTTTGCCGACGAACGCGAAAGAGGTGCGCTCGCCGTCTTGGAGCGTGTCGATGGCGCGCTCGTATTGCGCCTTCTTGTCCTCCATCGAGGCGGCGGGCCCGATACAGGTCGAGCCCCCCTTCTCGAGTTCGGCGTTCCAGTCGGACGGGAGCTCCATCAGTCGAATCGTGTGGCCGGTAGGGGCGGTGTCGAAGACGACGGCGTCGTACTCCGGGCTGTCCATGAAGTCGACGAAGTTGTCGAAGGCGGCGATCTCCTCGACACAGGGGCTGTTGAGCTGCTCTTCGACAGTCCGTATCTCCTCCTCGCCGAGCAGTTCGCGCATCGGTTCGATCGTCTCTTGACGGTACTCCTCGGCGGCGGTGTCCGGATCGATCTCGATCGCGGAGAGGTTCTCGACCCCGTCGATCGCGGTGACCTCGTGGCCGATCGACTGCCCGAAGATGTCGGAGAGGTTCGGCGCGGGGTCGGTCGTCACCAGCAGCGTCTCGTAGTCGTTGTCGGCGAGCCACGTCGCGGTCGCACAGCTCACGGTGCTCTTGCCGACGCCGCCTTTCCCGCTGAAGAAGACGAACTCGGTGTCGTCGCCGCTCGGCTCGACGACTTCGCGCGCGGTCGTTTCACTCGCTTCCGGCTGTTGTGCTGTCCGTGCCATCGTTCAGGCCTCCTGCGGGGTCAGGTTTCCGTCGATAGCTGCGGTCAGCTCGTCGTACGAGAGGTACTCCCCCTCGGCGACGATCTCGTCGTCGACGACCGTGATCGGGAGGATCGACGGACCGTTCTCTTGAACGCGGTCGTAGATCCGCTGCGTTTCGAGGAACCGGTCGATGTCGTGTTGCATGTTCGCCCGAGTGACATCGAGGTCGTCGAACGCGTCCTCGAGCTGGTCGAGGGCCGCGCTGACTTCGACCAGTTCGTCGTCGGGATCCGGTCCGCAGACGCCCGTGGAACAACACATCGCTTCTTCGTACAGAGTGAGTTCGGTCATGTGTGGGTTGATCGGCTGTCGTCGGTGGTTAGTGGCCGGCGGTCAATGGAGGACGGTTCGTTTGAACTTTCTCTCCGTTCGCGATCGGACCGCCAGTGCATCACTCAACCGACTTCATTTGAAGAAACGCTCAGTTATTCATAAACCCTTCGGTGGAGAGAAGCGCGTGGGTGGTGGGGCGTTGCGTTGACCGGTCACCCGACGAACCCGTCCGCGGACCACGAATCGACGTCGTTCGTACACGTTGTCGTCCGACACTGTGACGCCGGCGCGCTGATCAACACGAACGCGCTATCGGTCTCCGAATTGCGGATCTGACGAGTCGCCCGCGGCGGGATCCACACCGCGTCGCCCGGCTCCATCGACACCGAGTCGTCGTCCACGACGACGGTCGCCTCGCCCTCGAGGAGCACGTACACCTCCTCGTGGTCGTCCGCCACGTGGTCGTGCGGTTCGTTCCGCCAGCCGGGTTCACACCGCACCATCGACACCCCCACCTGTTCGCTGCCGAGCGACTCGGTGAGCGAGCGCATCGCTCCCGAGACGGGTTCGACGTCGGCGTAGTTGACTCGCTCGTACGCGGCCATCAGACGGCACACTCCGGTCGGTTCGCGTTCGGGGGGCGCGAAGTACTCGATCGCATACACCGAATTGATTGAATAAGCACTAATTCGTTCCGGTTCAACTGCCGGGTCGAATCCCCCCGATCCACAACGCTTAATCACTCATTCGCTCAAATATCCCGTATGTCATCGACCGATCGGCTTCGTCGGTACGTCGCCGACGAGTGTGGGAGCTGTACCGACGAGGATCTCTCCGAGCGACTGGCCGAACTCGAGGAGCTGGACGAGCGGACCGGTGAATCCGATTTCGAGGCCGACGTGGACCTCTTGTCCGCGCTCGCCAACGGGACCCGGTACAAGATCGTCCGCCTGCTCCACACCGCGGACGACGAGCTCTGTGTCTGTGAGATCTCGCCGCTGTTGGACGTTAGCGACAGCGCGATAAGCCACGCTCTCTCGCAGCTCACCGACGCCGGTCTCGTCACTCGCCGCAAGGACGGAAAGTGGCGGAAGTACGAGGCCACAGCGCAAGCCACTGCCCTGTTGGTCGCACTCGACGGGTCACGCCGGTAACCTCCTAACCCAGTGTGAATCTCCCACGTCGATAACTCCCTGTCTCATCAGTACCGACTCGACGTCGGACGACCACCTCGACGCCGAGTGGACTGCTCGATCAACGATACTTCGACGATCGGTTCGATCCGGACCGCGTTTTCAATGTTCGCTACTCGGATGTCGACTTCCGTCGTCCTCGTCGCGTCGGGAGCCACCATCAGTCGATCCGCCGTATTCGATCGTACGTCGAAAACAGATTTAAGTGGCTAAATCCGTTTAACTATCTTGTGTAGAAATGGCAAGACTATACGAAAGTAGTGTGCACTGTATATCCGGCATAGTCACGCTTCTCGGTATCGAATTAGCATGGACAGTCCACGAGTTGTTGATCGTGATTTCCGCTCTTTCCGGTTTAAAACCCGTTCAAAGCAGTTTGCGGAGATCTGTCCAGCTAATCGCCTCCTCCCAGTATGCGGTCATATCGACAACACGTGATCAGGTGCCGGACCGAAATTGTGGATATAGAGATGTATAGTGCTCACAACAGTAGACAACAAATTGGAGGTCAAATGAATGCCTGAAGACGACAGAAACACACGGAGCGTACTCGGTCGGATCGGTCGAACAGCTGCGAGCAATCGACGAGCGGTGTTCGCCGGCGTTCTCGTTCTGCTACTCCTCTCGGTCGTTGGTGCTGCCGGCGTCCAGATGAGCCTCGGTATGGAGCTGTACGTCGACGACGACTCCCAGACGATGCAGGACTGGGAAGAGATCCAGGCGGACTTCGACAAAGGAAACGTCGTCTTCGTCGTCGTCGAAACTGACGACGGGACGGATCTGTACGACCCGGAAACACAAGAACAGCTGTCAGATCTGTACGGGTCGTATTACGACGATGTCGACGCTGCTGCCCTCGTGACCAGTCCCGTCCATCCGGTCAAGGCTGGGCCGGGTGGCGGGGAAGTGCCGGAAACGAGGGAGGACATCCTCTACTCCCTGAGCTACTCGTATAACGAACACCGGTCGAACATGGGTGTCATCGCGAACCTACACCCGGATATTCAGGACACAGAGCAGTATCCGGAGATCCCCGACGGTGTCGACCCGGATGCGTATCCGATGGTCGTTGAGGACGCCGAAGACATGTTCGACGGGGGGGACACCGGTATCATCATCGTGCAGTACGGAGACATCGAGGTCCCCGAAGACCGGGACGGCGAACTGTTCGGCTTTCTACCGACGAGCGAGGACGAGATCGTCGAGGAGCAACTCAGAGAGACCACTGCGAACGCAGACCTCGACGGAATGGAGCTGACGTTCACCGGAACGCCAGTCTTCGAGGAGGCCGCCTTTGGGATGATGCTCCCGGAGATGATCCAGCTGTTCGCCATGGCGTTCGGGATCATTCTCCTGTTAGTCGTGGCGATCATGCACGGGCGGCTGCGGAAGACCCGGCGTGTCGCACTGCCGCTCGTCACGTCGTTGTCGGTCGTCCTGTTGATGCTCGGAATGATGGGGTTCGTCGGGTTCGACTTCAACGCGATCATGCTTGGCGTGATGCCGATCGCCCTCGGACTCGCGATCGACTACAGCCTCCAGATCCAGACCCGATACGTTGAGGAACGAGAACACGGCCGTCAACCGATCGATGCTGCCGAAGTCGCGGCGCGGACGACAGGTCGCTCCTTGGCGATCGTCCTCGGAACGACAGCGGTGGGGCTCGGATCGCTGTTGATCGCCGACGTGCCGCCGGTCCGTCAGTTCGGCATCACCGTCGTCTTCAGCGTGCTCGCCGCGATGGTGTTATCGATCACCTTCCTCATCGCGTTGCTGGTGACGTTCGATGAGCCCGAGGCGGCGGTCACATCGACGACCGATCCCGACGGCGCGGGGCGGAACGACACCGTGGACGAGACGACCGGCTTTGTGGAGGGCGTGTTCGGACGGCTCTCGGGAGTGATCGCGGCGCGTCCGCTGCTGATCGTGTTACTACTCAGTGCGGTCGTCGTCGGAGGTGCTACGGCATATCCCGCGGTCGACACCAAAGAGGACATGCTTGATTACTGGCCGGACATCGAAGAGCGACAGGAGATCCGGGAGCTCGAGGCGACGGTTCCGAGTCCGAACATCAACTACGTCATCATCGAGACGGACGACGCCTACACGTACGAGAACTTCCAGTCAGTAAGGGAGTTCCAACACGAGGCGGAGCAACACGAACACATCGTGACGGTTATGAGCCCCGCTCGTGCGATGGAGGTGGGTGAGGCGAGCCCGCCCGCGACCGGCCCACAAGGCGATACGTTCCCGGAACCGGACGAATTCGACGCGGCGCTCGATCATCGAACACGCGTTGACCGGCCGCCACAGCTCGGGTTGACGCCCGCCGACCACCCCGACCGGATCGTGGTTCAGGTGTTCGTTGAGGACATCGAGGGACAGACCGAACGTGAGGTGATCGACGACACCAAAGCGACAGCGGACGCGACGCTTCCGGACCACATGGAGACGCGCGTGACCGGGGAGATGGTTCTCAACCGGAACGTCATCGAGAACGTGACGTCAGGATTGACTCGAACGACTCTCGTCAGCTTCGGGCTCGGCGCACTGTTCTTAGGGCTCGTGTTGCGTTCCGGCCGCGAGTCGGTGCTGCTCGTCGGAAGCGTCTCCGGAGGGGCACTGGCGATAACGGCCGGCGGGATGTATGCGCTCGGCGTGCCGTGGAACCCGCTGACCGTGACGACCGCAGCGATCATCCTCGGGATCGGGATCGACTACGCGGTGCACATCTACGAGCGCTTCCGAGAGGAGGTCGGCGGCGGCTCGTCGCCGGACCGGGCGATCGCCACGGCGCTCGTCCAGAAGTCCCGCCCCGTGCTCGGCTCCGGAGCGACGACGATGCTCGGGTTCGGCGTGCTGACGGTCTCGGTGTTCCCCGTGCTATCGAACTTCGGAATCGCGATCGCTCTGGCGATGGGCGCGGCGCTTCTCACGGCGTTCGTGCTCATGCCCGCGGTCGCGCTGATCCTTACACGTCGCGGGTACCTACTGACCGGCACCGAACCGTCATCGACAGAGTAGAAGGCGCAAATCCGGCTTTCCCACACCACAGTCCGGACTCGACTCCAACAGCGCTTCCTCGGCCGAGCAATTTACATTAATATATGCTCAATTGTTGGTAGATGCTGGAAACCATACTCGCAGCGATCCGGAGCGCCTTCGAGACGCGACACGATTCGTCGGAAGCGGACGGCCCGCCGCGTACCGTCTACGGTGGGCTCCGAACGAGGGGCGACGGACTGTACAAGCAGACGAACACACAGCCGGGAACGGGTCTCTACGCCGCCGATCGCGACGCTGAAACGAGTTCCAACACCGCCACATCCGCGGAGCGGACCGACCCGTTCGACTGTCCGGACCCCGAAACCTGTGGCACCTGTCGCCCCTCCGCCGTAACCGCCGAGTGACGGGGACCGATCCGTCTCTAGAACCGATCGAAACGGCTTAATTGATTCAAGGTATATTCAATCGTGTGTCGCAAAACGCACGTGCCGTCGACGAAAGATCGGCTCGTAACGACGAGTTGAACGTCGACCGTCAGCTGAGTGTCGAGAGCGCACGGCAGCGTGACTCGGTCACGAACGTCGGTCCGCTCGGAACGCGTACGGGCCAGTCCGATCTGGTGTTCTTTCAGGGGGTCCTCCCGGAGATCAACGGCGATATCGTCGGGACGAGACCGATCGAGGAGCAGGTGCGGATGTGTCTCGATCGACTCGAACTGATGCTCCGGAACCGGAACACGACGCTCGCTGACGTGGTGAAACTCGAGGTGCAGCTCACGAACCCGAACGCCGCGGCAGTGGTCGATCAGGTGTATGAGTCGCGGTTCGATGACGTCGAGTTTCCGCCACGAACCGTGGTCGGCGTCTGCTCGCTGCCCGGCGGTGCGGACGTCCAGCTCGACGTGATCGCGGCCGCCGAATGATCGCTGTCGCGGAGCGATCGCCACCACCCGATGGTAACACACGACCGTCGTCGGCGATAGGGACATCCCAGATCCGACCCGGCTTGCCCGACAACGGGCAACACAACGATTATACCCGATACTGACGACGGGTGACCTATGACGAACGCGTCGTCGGATCAAACCGATACGATCGATCTGGGCGCGGTGATCGACGACGAGATCACGGCAACAGATGTCAAAACGCTCTCCGCACTCGGCTACGAGACGCGCTACCGCCTCGTTCGGCTCCTCGTCCACGCCGACGGCGAGATGTCTTTCGACGAGATCACACCGTACGTCTCCATCAGCGACAGCGCCGTTAGCCACGCGCTCACCCTGCTCTGTGATGCGGGGCTCGTCCAGAAGGAGAGGGACGGGCGATCACGGATCTATTCTACGACCCGGCGTGCGGAAACGCTCGTTGAGGCGCTCGATCGGACGCGGTAAGCGACTGCGGTCGCCCACGGCGGTGAGACGTTCTCTGTCCGAGTGAGCGATGTCTGTGACGATCGTCTCGGGATCACACTTCGAGGCACTCGCCTTGCCTGTTTGTAGACTACAAAAAACGTCGGTAACTGAGGGATCCATTTCAGTTTAATAGATGTGCAGATATAAATCTAGTGAAGACACGAAATGCATCCATACATCGCAGAGATCATCGGGACCGCGATCCTCATTATATTCGGCGGTGGCGTCGTCGCCAATGTCGTTCTTAATGAGACGAAAGGAAACGGCGGCGGCTGGATCGTCATCACGTGGGGCTGGGCCATCGGGGTGTTCATGGGCGTGTTCACCATCAGTCAGGTCAGCGGCGGCCACATCAACCCCGCCGTAACGGTTGGCCTCGCTGCCGCAGGACTGTTCGATTGGGCACAGGTGCCGCCGTACGTCGTCGCGCAGACGATCGGTGGCTTCCTCGGCGGCGTGGTCGTGTGGCTGGCATACAAGGATCACTTTGCTGCGACGGAAGATGAGGACGCGAAGCTGGCGATCTTCTCGACGGCCCCGGAGATACGGAACTACTCGTCGAACCTGCTAACGGAGATCATCGGGACGTTCGTGCTGGTCTTCGGCGTGTTGTATCTGAACTCAGCCGGATTTCTCGACGGCGCGTCGGGCGAGGTGCTTCAAACCATCACCATCGACGGGCAGGAGGTCGGGTTCGGTCTCGGGGCGCTGTCGGCGCTGCCGATCGCGCTCGTCGTGCTCGGCATCGGACTCTCGTTAGGTGGCCCCACTGGCTACGCGATCAACCCCGCACGCGACCTCGGCCCGCGCGTCGCACACGCGGTGCTCCCGTTTCCACACAAGGGACCGTCGGACTGGGCGTACTCGTGGGTGCCGATCGTGGGACCGATCCTCGGAGCACTCCTCGCGGCGGGACTCTACCACCTCCTGTGAGACGGGAGGCGTCTCCCGCCCGGGCCTAGTCGCCGTGTGACTCCGTCGGTCCCCTTCAACGCCGGGCGGACTGCGTCGTACGGATGAGAAACGACTAATATATGATTCCATGGTGCTGAGAGGGATGTATCGTAGAATAAGACGCTGTATGAGCCTTCTGCTTCATTATTTTGTTCCTTATAACATCACCACCGAGTTCCGACTCCGTATGAGAAAGATACAAGTGTACATATCATAAATCGACATCACAGTATGAAAGATAGTGATAGTTCAGTCACGCGACGACGGCTGCTCGGAGCCGTCGGCACGGCCGGGGCCGCGTCCGTTGCGGGCTGTGGGTTCCAACCCCCGACGGCGGGCGAGGGGGACGGCCCCGCGGAGTCGCCGACCGAACGGGTCGGCCGGATCGAACGGTACCCTCGTCTCCGGATCGCGGCCGTAGACGAGATCGACGTGGGAGAGACGGTCGAGTTCGAGTACCCGCTCGACGGCTCCGGTAACTTCCTCACACGGCTGACGGAGGACGCGGACGCCGGCGTCGGCCCTGAGGAGGGTATCGTCGCGTTCAGCAACCTCTGTACGCACATGGGCTGTGCGGTCTCGGGTAACGTCGACGCCGAGCGCGGTACCGCCGGCCCGTGTCCGTGTCATTACACCAGTTTCGACCTCTCGAAGGGCGGACTCGTCGTCGTCGGTCCCGCGACCACCGACCTCCCGCAAGTGCGCCTCGACGTCGCGGACGGCGACGTGTTCGCGACCGGAATGGACGGGCTCGTCCACGGTCGGCGGAACAACTTGGCTGACGGGGAGCCGGTCCCCGAGGAGGGCGAGTGACGATGGCGGACAACCCGAGCACCAGCGAGGTCCCGATCCCGCCGGCGGACGCCGAGCGATCGCCGCGGGCCTGTCGGTACTGTATCGTCGGCTGCAGCTACGAGGTGTACAAGTGGCCCGTCGGCGAGGAGGGCGGACCTGACGCCGAGGACAACGCGCTCGGCGTGGATTACCCGGCGGGATACGGGGAGTGGCCCTCGCCGAACATGCACCAGATCATCGAGGAGGACGGCCGGGAGTACCACGTCCTCTTCCGACCCGACCCGGACGCCGAGGTCAACGGCGGCTCACACTCGATCCGCGGCGGGACGCAGGCGCAGTCGCTGTACAGCAAGCACAACGAGGACTTCGACGACCGGCTCAAACAGCCGCAGATCCGGATCGGCGGGTCGCTGACGCCCGTCGACTGGGACACCGCGCTGGAGGTCGTCGCGCGCGTCACCGAGTACGCGACGCGGGACGAGCCGAACGGGTACGGAATGAAGATGTACGCGTACCAGTTCGTCGAGAACACCTTCGCCGGCTCGAAGCTGATCTTCGACGTGATCGGCTCGCCGAACTTCGGGTTTCACAACCGACCGGCGTACACCCCCGAGAGTCCGGGCGTCGAGCACTCCGGACTGTACGACTGGTCGACCGCCTACGACGACGCGGCCGAGGCCGAGACGATGGTCATCGCCGGTGGCGACCCCTACGAGAACCAGGACGTCTACTTCCACGAGTACGTGGACGCGGGTAACGCCGACATCATTCAGATCAACCCGCGCCGGACGTTCACCGCGAACTACGCCGAGAACAACGACGGCCTCTTCCTCCAGCTCAACGAGGCGACTGACCCCGTCCTGTTGAACGCGATCGCGCGTCACATCGTCGATCAGGGGTGGCACGACGAGGCGTCCCTCGACGAGTGGGTGATGGACGACCGCGACGCGATCGACGAGGAGGGGTGGTATCAGGAGGAGTTCGGGATGACACCGGACGAGTACGTCGATCTCCTCCAGTCGGACGACCGGTACGCTCCGGAGAACGCCGCGGAGATCACCGGGATCGACGCCGCGGACATCCGCGACGCGGCCGAGCGGATCGCGCAACCCGACAGCGACGAGACACGGACGCTGTTCACCTACGAGAAGGGGCTCATCTGGGGCTGGTCCCACGAGAACACGGCGGCGATGGCGAACCTCGCGCTGCTGACCGGCAGCGTCGGTCGCGAGGGGACCGGGATCACTCGGCTCGGCGGCCACCAGGAGGGCTGGTGGGAGGGCGGTCCGGGCGGCGAGGTCATCGCCGAACACTCCACGCAGACGTTCACGGGCGAGCGGGTCGAAGACGTTCCGGTCCCGCCGAACACGATCGAGCGCGTCCGGAACGGCGAGATCGACCACTGGCACGTGATCGGTAACGATCCGCTCCGGCACGAACACGACACGCAGTCGCTCCGCAACCGCGTCCGCGAGCGGACGAGCGGACCACAGCCGCAGACCGCCGATGTCGACGACGTCATGGCGGCGTTCCGCGAGCGAATCGACGACGGCGGGATGGTGCTCACACACCAGGAGATCTATCCGAACTCGACCACCGAGTACGCCGACATCGTCCTACCGGCGAAGGCGGTTGAGGCCGGCGAGCAGAGCAACCACCACCGGTGGAACGGCGAGCGACGGTTCCGTCACTACGCGTCGTTCATGGAGGGGCCGCCGAACGCCCGACCCGACTGGGAGATCTTCGCCGACATCGGCCGCCGGCTCGGTGCCGACGATATGGACTGGGAGAGCAGCGACGAGCTCTTCGATCACCTCGCCGCCGAGCACGGCGACGGCTATCCGTACCACATCGAAGCCCTCGCGGAGAAGGCCGAGCAGGACGGGACGACGGCGTCGACGGTGATGCGCGACCTCGACACGGACGGCGTTCGGCTCCCCGCTCGGTTGGAGGACGGCGAGATCGAGGGGACGCCGCGGCTCCACACGCCGGACGGCGATGAGATGCCCGGTGACGGTCGGTTCTTCACCGACAGCGGGAAGGCGATCCTCATGAGGGTCGATTGGGACCGGGTCGCGGACGTGTACGAGCAGCTGACGCCCGACCGCGAGAACGACGAGCTGTGGGTGACCAACGGGCGGCTCAACCGGCTCTGGCAGAACATGTACACCCACCAGCGGCTGGAGTACATCTCCAAACGCTACGAGCAGAACGTCTTACAGCTCCATCCGAACGACGCCGAAGCCCGGGGGATCGAGGCCGGCGACCTCGTCGAGGTCGTCAACGACGACGTGTACAGCCAGTACGGCGAGAACGGCGAGGGGAGCTTCACCGCCGTGGCGTACGTCATCGACGACGACGACGCCGTGCAGGGACAGATCGTTCCGGAGGGGCTCGCGTTCACGTACTGGCTCTATCCGGGCCAGGTCGCCAACGACATCGTCCCCGGCTATCTCGACCCCGCGAACCCCAGTCCCGGGTACAAGTACGCCACCGGTCGCGTCCGCCGGCTCGGCGAGAGCGACCAGAAGGAACGGATGAGCTTCAAGCCGGAGAACATCGCCCCCGAATGACGACGACGGACCAGGCGGACGCGCTCGCGGACGGCGACTTCGTTCGGATCGCGTACACCGCCCGTGCGGCCGACAGCGGCCACGTCGTCGACACCACGGATCCAGCGGTCGCCGCGGACGCCGACATCGCCGACCTCGACGCCGC
>NZ_JBHSWW010000041.1:0-15300 GCF_042661865.1 Halorubrum tibetense | reverse complement strand
ACCGCGAGCAGCGCCGTCGACGCCACAGACGACGACCGCGTCCGTGCTCGCAAGGGTCGACGCGACCCGCTGTCCCAAACGGGCGAACGCGGCGGGGTCGTCGAGCGTGGAAACGGCGTCGAGGTCGGCCCCGGCACAGAACGCCGATCCGGCACCGTGAAGGTAGATGACCGGCTCCGTCGCCGCCTCGACCGCCGCCGCCAGCTCGGAGAGGTCGTTCGGGCGGAGCGCGTTCCGTTTCTCGGGACGATCCAGCGTGAGGACGCGGACCGAGCCGTCCCCGTGACTCCGAACCATGGACTCCGGTGGGGGCGGTTTCCAAAGGTCTTTGCCCTTCCCTGTCGAACGAAGCGATAGTAATGGACGACGTCGTGCGGGCGCGTGACGCCGCGCTCGAAGCGCTCGCGGACATCGAGCCCGACTACCTCCGGGAGACCCTCGACGACCTGCTCGCGGACGCGGCGGTGACGCCCGGGGTGTTGTCGCTCGTGACGGCGCGCGCGCTCGACCCGGACGTAGACCCCGACGACGTCGTCGACCGGGCCGCCGGCGTCCAGCTCATCTACGAGGGGCTCCGGCTCACGCGCCGCCTGTCCCACGAGGAGCCCTGGGAGTCGGCGGCGACCGCCGAAGCCGACATCGACGCGGATATGGACGTGCTCGCCGCCGAGGTGCTCGTCTCCCGTGGCTTCTCGCTTTTGTCACACACCGGTGCCGCCGGCGCGGCGGTCGAGGTCGTCCGAGCGTTCGGCCGGGACCAGACACAGCGTAACCGGGAGGGTATCGCTCCCGAAGCGGCGGTCGCCCTCGATAGGAGTCTCGAAGTCGATGCTCTCGAGCTCGCCGTCGTCGCCGGGACGACGGCCGTCGGCGGGGACCCTCCCGCGGAGCTGCTCGAGTACGCCCGCGAGCTCGCCGCCGACTACGACGGCGAGTTCCCGCCACCCGGACGCGCACTCCCCGAGACGACCGCCGACCGGATCGCGGATATCTCCGATCGGGCCGTCAGCGCGACCGACCGCTGAACACGACGGCACCGCCCGACGGGTCCGGGACCGAAGCCGGATCGAAACCCCTAAAGTCGGTTCCGGACAACGAACGACTGCGCCTGGGTAGCTTAGCGGTAAAGCGCGTCCTTGGTAAGGACGAGAGCCCGGGTTCAAATCCCGGCCTAGGCTCTCCCTTTCCCGCTAATGATCACGTTGAGTGATCCGGAGAACAGCAGCTCAGTACGACCGTTCTACCGACGCCGTCCGAGTCGATAGAAGAAATCATATGCAGTCCGGATCCGATAGATGCAATTATTACTCTCCACAGAGGGTATATATAAGATAATTTCAGCAGTTTTTCAGAGGTGTTTGGAGAAATCGTCAGTTTCAGGGCGTGACAACCGTACGAGACAGTATTCGTAACATATTATAGTGATCGGTAGAAGTAACATGGTATGCCAAGTCGGCACGAAGGCTCCGGCGATAGCCGGACGATAAATCGACGTAGGGTCCTCACCACCATCGGCGCGGCCGGCGCTGCCGGGCTGGCCGGATGTGGTGATCAAGAGGGTGAAGGCCCCCAAGGTCCAGGTGACGAAGACGGACTGTTCCCGCTCGAAGTCCAGCTCGAAGTCAACGCGGACAACGACGACCGCGTCCAGCTGGTCGAGCTCATCGCCGAATCGATGGAGCAGACCGGCTACTTCGAGACGGAGGTCGAGACGTACGAGTGGAACACGTACGTCGGCCGCGTCCTCGATCCCGATATCCCGACGGCGAGAACATCGTTCCCTGTATCGGGCTGTCGGGGACGTTCAACCCGCACAGCTTCTGTGACGCGCTCCACAACACCGCGAACATCGGCGCGTGTTGTAACCTCACGGGCATCTCCGACTCCGATCTCGACGAGCTCCTCGACACGGCTCGATACGGTGCCGACGTCGCGGAGGATCCGCAGCTGCGCGCGGAGCGCTACGACGAGATCTGGCGAACGCTCGCCGAGGAAGCGTACAGCTCCATCACGCACTTCGACCTCGCGACGGCCGTCGCCAGCACGGACGTTCACGGGTTCAACATGTGGCCCTTCAACGAGGGGCTCTTCAGCTACAACATGTACGCCCCGCAGGACGAGCAGGTCATGTGGCTCGACCGCGACTCCGCGGCGGACTTCGACGCTGACATCTCCGACCTCCAGGAGGGAGGCACGCTCCGCGGTGGCCTCGGCGCGAACGTCGACTCGTTCGACCCGCCACACAGCAGCGACACGACCTCGACGATGGCACAGGGGTTCCTCTTCGAGGCGCTCACCGCGACCGACTCCCAGGGGAACATCTACCCGTGGCTCGCCCGCGACTTCGAGCTGCTCGACGTCCAAGACATCGACCGCTCCGTGTACGACGAGTACATGCGGACCGTCGAGGCGACCGAGGACGGTGTGCCCGCCGGCGACGAATACGCTATCATCACGGGCGAAGCCGAGGACGGCGAAGTCGACATCCTCACCCACGAGGACGCTCGTGAGGCGGCCGAGGACGGCACCTACGGGATGCACTTCCGCTACGAGCTGCACGAGGGCGTCGAGTTCCACAACGGCGACGAACTCACCGCCGAGGACGTCGTGGCAACGTACGAGTACGCCGAGGGCTCCCAGCTCGCGCCGCAGACGTACGACTCGGTGCTGGCCGTGACCGAAGTCGACGAGTACACGGTCGACATGTACGCACAGGTTCCGGACGCCGAGGGCGACCGCGAGCTGCCCGGGCTCCTCATTCTCAACTCCACCCAACTCGACGAGATCGAGAAGGGGAACCTCGATCCGCGCGAAGGGAACATCCCGATCGGGACGGGTCCGTACGAGTTCGACGAGTTCGAGGACGAGCAGTTCTACGAGGTCGAGAAGTTCGACGACTACTGGGTCGAACAGAAGGGCGTCGAGGAGGCGTTCTCCTGGTTCGACGGCTCGGCCGACTTCCCGGATGGCCCCGTCGTCGACCGCTTCGAGCTGGAGATCGTTCCCGACGACGCGACGCGCTCGGGCGCACTCCAGAACGACGAGATCGACATCACGTACGGCCTCGCCAGCGGGACGCTCGACGACTTCGACGCCGACGACGGGTACCTCGTCCACGGCGTCGAAACCGGCGGGTACGAGTACATCCAGTACCCGGTTGACGTCGAACCGTTCGACGACCGCCGCGTCCGGCAAGCGATCAACCACCTCGTTCCGCGCCAGCAGATCGTCGACAACGTGTTGAACGGCTGGGGCCGCCCCGCCTGGACGGACCTTCCCGAGCTGGCACACGGCTCCGGGACCGTCGATCACGACGCGCTCGAAGACGAGATCCGGCCGACGAACGAGTACGACCCCGAACGGGCGGAGGAGCTGCTCCAGGAAGTCGCGGACGACCACGCGGAGTAAGCCAGCCGCCGAACCGCGGTCGGCGGAACGCTCTCTTCCCGACCGAACAGACAGCCAACCCACCCACCATTTACCAATGACCCCACCACGGTGACCCAGCGACGATGAGCCTCCAACGTTTCATACTGAAACGCGTACTATCGGTGATCCCGATCCTGTTCGGCGTGTCCGTGATCACGTTCGGGCTGTTCCATCTGACCCCCGGCGATCCGATTTCGCAGCTGGTCGCGTTGAACCCGGACGTCTCCGCGGCAGAAGAAGCACAGCTCCGGGAGCGGTGGGGGCTTTCGGGCCCCGTCTACGAGCAGTACTTCACGTGGATCACGAACGTGATGGTCGGTGACTTCGGACAGGAACTCCGCACGGGACGTGACGTCTCGGGTATCGTCTGGCGGCGTCTCCCTGAGACGATCGCGCTCGGTATCTTCGGCTGGGTGTTCGCGCTCGTCGTTGCGATCCCGACAGGGATCTACGCGGCGGTCAACAAGGACCGCCTCGGTGACACGGTAAGCCGCTTCATCGCACTGTCCGGCATCTCGATCCCGAACTTCTGGCTCGGGCTGATGTTGATCCTGATATTCTCGCTATACGTCGGCCTGTTCCCGGTGTTACCACCGTCGCGGCTCCCGCTGTATCACCCCGAGATGCTCTGGTATCTCATCTTACCGGGGGTCACGATCGGGACGGCGTCGGCCGCGAGTATCATGCGGGTGATGCGGACGTCAATGGCGGAGGAGCTGAACAAGGAGTACGTCACTGCCGCCCGCGCGAAGGGGCTTCCCGAGCGAACGGTCGTGTTCAAACACGTGCTCCGGAACTCGCTCATCTCCGTCGTGACGCTCGCCGCGACCCTGACTGCAGGGATCGTGGCGGGCTCCGTCGTCGTCGAGACCGTGTTCAACTGGCCGGGGCTGGGCTTCGAGTTCATCCAAGCGATCAACCAACGTGAGATCAACGTCGTGATGGCGATCACGCTGTTCACCGGCTTCTTCGTCATCGTCGCGAACCTCATCGCGGACATCCTGTACGCCGCACTCGACCCGAGGATCAGATATGACTGACACCGACAACCCTACCGACGAACGAGGTCGGATCCGGATCTCCGGGTTCGACGCGGATCGCGTCCGAAACCGGGAACCCCTCTCCGATTGGACAGGTGAGACGAGCGGTGAGACGATGAGCCGATGGCGACGCGGCCTCCAGCGGTTCGTCCGTAACCGCTCGGCGATGGGCGCGCTCGTTGTCGTGGTCCTGATGTCGCTGATCGCGATCTTCGCACGGCCGATCGAGATCGGCGGCTACGTCGTCCAGCCGTTCTCACTGGCGCCGTACGACCCGACTACGATCATCTACTTCACGGTCGACCCGAACGTCGGAATCTACGACCCGCCGTCTTGGCAGTATCCGATGGGTATCGATGGCTCCGGGCGTGACCTGTTCTCCCGGATCCTCGTCGGCGGCCGATACAGCATCTCGATCGGCTTCATCGTCGTCGGACTGACGGCGTCGTTCGGGCTGATCTACGGCGCCATCTCCGGCTACTACGGCGGGAACGTCGACGAAGTGATGATGCGGATCGTCGACACCATCTTCGCGTTCCCCGGCCTGATCCTGGCGCTCATCATCGTCGCCATCCTCGGCGGCGGCTACTGGCAGCTCGTGCTGGCGTTCAGCCTCTTCGGCTGGGCCGGCTACGGTCGGCTCGTCCGCGGTGAAGTGCTGAAAATCAAGGAGAACGAGTACGTGATGGCGGCCAAAGCGCTCGGCGCGCGCGACCGATCGGTCGTGTTCAGACACATCGCGCCGAACGCGATGCCGCCACTCATCGTGTTGGCGTCGCTCAACATCGGCAGCGTCGTGATCGGCGTCGCCGCACTCGGCTTCCTAGGGCTCGGGATGGACCCGAGCACCGCCGAGTGGGGGACGATGCTCGACGAGACACGCGAGACGCTGATCCAGGGGCCGGGCGGACAGATCCCCTGGTGGGCGACGGTGTACCCCGGTGCGGCGATCTTCACGTTCGTGATGGCGATGAACATGATCGGTGACGGTATCAACGACGCGTTGGACGCACAGGAGACGGGTGTCGGCCGCGGGGGTGACGACTGATGGCTCTCCTCGAAGTGGAGGACCTGACAGTCCGGTTCTACACGCAGGAGGGCGTGGTCACCGCCGTCGACGGGCTCTCGTATCGGATCGACAGCGGCGAGAAGTTCGGCGTAGTCGGGGAAAGCGGGGCCGGAAAGAGCGTGACCGCGCTGTCCGTGCTCCGACTCATCGAGAGTCCCGGCCGGATCGAGAGCGGCGAGATCCGATTCAAGGGCGAGAACCTCCTCGAGATGTCCGAAGAGGAGGTCCGGTCGATCCGGGGCAACGAGATCGCGATGATCTTCCAAGACGCCCAGACCGCGTTGAATCCGGTGTACACCGTCGGTGAACAGATCGCCGAGGCGATCGAACACCACATGGATTACGGCTCGGCGGAGGCACGGGACCGGACGATACAGCTGCTCGACCGGGTAGGGATCCCGGAGGCCGAAGAACGGTTCTCCGACTACCCCCACGAGTTCTCCGGCGGGATGCAACAGCGGGCGATCATCGCGATGGCCCTGTCGTGTGATCCCGATCTCATCGTCGCCGACGAGCCGACGACGGCGCTCGACGTCACCATCGAGGCACAGATCCTCGACGAGCTCAGCGAGCTCGCGGACGACTTCGATGTCGCGATCCAGCTCATCACCCACGACCTCGGCGTGATCGCGCAGGTGTGTGACCGCGTGATGGTCATGTACGCCGGGAAGCCGGTCGAGAAGGCGCCGGTCGAGGACCTGTACTACGACCCGAAACACCCGTACACGGTCGGGCTGATGAGCTCGATCCCACGGGTGGGAGACCCGCGCGACCGCCTCCAAACGATCCCGGGGACGATGCCGGACCTCGTCGAGCTGCCCTCGGGATGTAGCTTCCATCCCCGGTGTCCGTTCGCCGAGGAGAAGTGTACCCGGACGGAGCCGCCGCTTGTCGACCTCGAAACCGACCGCGAGGCCGGGATCGAGACGGAACGTGCGGCCGCCTGTGTCGAGTACACCGAGGGACTCTCCAGAGGTCTCGATTACACGGTCGAGGTAGACGGGCCGGTGGACGAGACGGTTCGGCAGTACGTGGAGGGTGGTTCCCGTGAGTGATCGCGGGGAGCCGATCCTCGAAGTCGACGGGCTCGAGAAGTACTACGACTCGACCGGTGGGTTCATCGACAAACTCTTCGGCCGATCACAGTGGGTAAAGGCGGTCGACGGCGTCGACCTCGAGCTGCACGAGGGCGAGACGCTGGGCGTGGTCGGCGAGTCCGGCTGCGGGAAGACGTCGCTCGGTCGGAGCATGCTCCGACTCATCGAGCCGACCGGCGGCTCGGTGTACTTCAAAGGCGAGGACCTGACCGAGTTCTCGAGCTCGGAGCTGCGCGACGTCAGAAAGGACATCCAGTACATCTTCCAGGACCCGTTCTCGAGTCTGAACCCGCGACTCACCGTGGGCGACATCATCGGCGAGCCGCTCGACATCCACGGGATCGCCACCGGCGAGGAGCGAAAGGAACGAATCTACGAGCTGTTGGAGACGGTGGGGTTGAACGCGAGCCACGCGAACCGGTACCCACACGAGTTCTCCGGCGGCCAGCGGCAGCGGATCGGTATCGCCCGGGCGCTCGCGGTCGACCCAGAAGTGATCGTCTGTGACGAGCCGGTGTCGGCGCTGGACGTGAGCGTCCAGGCACAGATCCTCAACCTGTTGGAGGACCTCCAAGAGGAGTTCGGGCTGTCGTATATCTTCATCGCCCACGACCTCAGCGTCGTCGAGCACATCTCCGACCGGATCGCGGTCATGTACCTCGGCGAGATCGCCGAGATCGGACCGACGCGGGACGTGTTCGAACCGCCGTATCACCCGTACTCGGAGGCGTTGCTTTCGGCAATACCCGAGCCCGACCCGTTGTGGGAGGGAGACCAGATATTCCTCACCGGGACGGTGCCGTCACCGCTCAATCCGCCGTCCGGCTGCCGGTTCCACACGCGGTGTCCGAAAGTGATCCGCGACGCCGACTACGACCTCACACAAGAGGTGTGGCGCTCGGTCATGGATTTCAAGCTGCGGACACAACAGGCGGACACGGTGGAGTCCGTGACCGCGGAGCTGGAAGGGGAGACAGACGGGAGCCGGACGGAGGCGACCGAGGCCGCACGGAGCGTGTTCGACGAGATGGTCCGTACGGAGTTCGACCTCCCGGAGACGCTGGGGGACCCCGAGGCCGAAACGGTGATCACGGAGGCGATCGACGCGCTCCACAACGATCGGATCGAGGCGGCCGCCGAACGGCTCGACGAGGCGTTCACGTCGCCGTGTTCGGAGCATCACCCCGAGTTCTACGCGACCGGACCGGAACACGACATCGCGTGTATCCGGTACGACGACCGGTTCGACGAGACGACGGACACGTTCCGCGGCGCGGCACCGACCACGGGAGCCAGCGCGGACCGCGGGAACGCGGACGACTAACGACCGCTGGTACCGGCCGAACCCGCTCGGACGACCGTGTCCGTCGTTTTATTTTTCTCGACCACGTACGACGGCCGATGCGACGGATATACGACTCGGGCGCGATCCACCGTGACGACGACGATCCGGGCGCGCCGAACGAGATCAAACGGGAGACGAAGCTCCAGGCGCTGCGCTCGGTCCCCTCCTCGACGCTCAGTGATCTCCTCGTCCCGCACGGCGTCAGACACCGGTTCGTGTCCGTCGACGTGACGACGCCCGAGTCGGAGTACGGGGTCGGCGAATCGATCCCGTTCACGGTCACGATACGCAACCACGTCCCGTTTCCGGTGTCGCTCACCACGGCGTCCCCGGTGCTCTGGACGTGGAACGTCGACGGCGACGTGGAGGCATCCGCCGTGCCGCTGCGCGACCCGCCGGACGAGACCGGTCGGTTCGAGTTCGACCGCGGGGAACACAAGCGGTTCCACAAGCGGTGGGACCAGATGTTCCGTGTGACCGATACCGACTGGGAGCCGGCGGAGCCCGGGGAGTACACCATCGGTGCGTCGGTGAACACGACCGACTCGGCGGCAAAGGGATTGGCCGACGAGACGACCGTGCGTATCATTCGATAACACAGCCGATCGACGCCGACCGGGTCGAACCCCCGTCAGTCGTCGCCGAGGCGAGAGCCATCGTCAGCGATCTGGTCGGCATCGACGGACGGGTCGAAGCGGAGACACTGAACGCTTCGACCGTCGCCACGCGAGACCGCCTCGGGCGTCGTCGACTCACACGGCGTCGGCACGCCGGCCTCCAGGATAGTACCCGCTTGTTCGACGTTCCCGTCGGCGATCGCGGCGGCAGCTCGGTCGATCGTCTCGTCGAGCGTGTCGTCCGAAACGGCGTCGGGAAGGTCGAAGGTCTCCCGGACGGTGTCAGCCGATATCGATCCATCGGCATCCCGGCCGGGTGCGACCGCAGGCGGGAGCTCGCCGGTCTGGACCGTGAACCGAAACGCCGCGACAGACCGCCACGTCTCCCGCGGAAGGTCGATGGAGTCCGGCGATATCACGGCCGGACACCGCGGGTGGAACCGGCAGCCTGATGGCGGGTCGCTCGGCTCCGGGACCGTCTCCGTGAGCGGTCTGCCGAGCCGCCGATCCGTCGGATCGAGCGACGGGACGGACGACCGGAGCACCTGGGTGTACGGATGATCGGGGTCACGGAACACCGCGTCGGTCGGACCGCGTTCGACGATCTCCCCGAGGTACATCACCGCGACCCGGTCGCAGAACCGACGGACGACGTCGAGGTCGTGGCTGATGAACAACACCGCGACATCGAACTCGCGGCGGATGTCGGCGAGGAGGTCGAGCACGTCGGCCCGGACGCGAGCGTCGAGCGCGCTGGTCGGCTCGTCCGCCACGATGAGATCGGGGTTCACGATCAGTGCCCGGGCGATCGAGATCCGCTGTTTCTCTCCGCCGGAGAACTCGTGAGGATAGCGGCCGTGGTCCGCCGCCGAGAGCCCCACCCGTTCGAGCAGGTCCTCGGCGATCGCGCGTCGACGCTCCGCGTCGTCGAACCCGTGAACCGTGAGCGGCTCGGCGACCGCTTCCCCGACCGGCATCCGCGGGTTCAACGCGTCGTTCGGGTCCTGAACGACGAGCTGAACCCGTCTTCGGAACGCGCGTAGCGACTCGCCGGAGCGCTCCTCGATCGGCGTCCCGTCGAAGCGTATCTCCCCACCCGTCGGGGTCTCGATACCCAGTATCGAGTGGGCGGCCGTCGTCTTACCGCTACCGGACTCGCCGACCAACCCGAGCGTTTCGCCGCGGGCGAGATCGAAGGATATCCCGTCAACCGCACGGACCCGGCCGACCTCGCGGCGGAGCCACCCCTTCGTGATCGGGTAGTGGGTCTCCAGGTCGCGGACGGCCAACAACGGGTCGTCACTCATCCGTGTCCACCCCCGGGCGGGAGTCGTCAGAGCGTGTCGGATCCGGTGACAGCGAGGCGTCCGACGGCGACTCCGATCCCGTTGGCGACGACGCGGCCGCAGCAGCACGGATCGACGACGAGTCGCCGTCGGGCGCGTAGTGGACACACGATGCGGCGTGTGCCGGGTCGTCCTCGACGGGGTGAAACGCCGGCTGATCGCCGCCGGTACAGGCGTCGACCGCGTGCGGGCACTCGCCGCGGAACCGACAGCCGTCCGTCGGAACGTCACCCCGCGCCGGTCGGGGGTCGGTCGACTCCTGACGCTCCCCGTAGCTGCCAAACAGCGCCTGCGTGTACGGGTGTGCCGGCATCGAGAACACGTCACCGACCGGGCCGCGTTCGAGGATCGTTCCGCCGTACATGACGAGCACGCGGTCCGCGAGCGACGCGGTGACGCGGAGGTCGTGCGTGACGAGAAGGAGCGCGGTCTCGTCGTCGGTCAGCTCCCGGAACAGGTCGATGAGCCGCGCCTGAACGGTGACATCGACCGCCGTCGTCGGCTCGTCCGCGATGACGAGGTCGGGGTCGGCCGCGAGCGCGATGGCGATCGCGACCCGCTGTTGCATCCCGCCGGAGAACTCGTGTGGATAGTCGTCGGCTCGCTCGCTCGCGCGCGGGATACCGACACGCCGGAGGAGGTCGACCGCTCGATCACGGGGCGTCTCGCCGTTCTGGGTGCCGTGTATCGCCACGGGTTCGGCGACCTGTTCGCCGACGGTGTACACGGGGTCAAGCGCCCGCTGGGGGTTCTGGAAGACGTGAGCGATCCGGGTTCCCCTGACGGCGCGAAGCTCCCGGTCCGAGCGGCCGAGGAGCGACTCACCGTCGAACGTCGCCGAGCCGCCGACGACGTTGACCGGCGGGGAGGGGACGAGACCGGTGATCGACTCACAGGTGACGCTCTTCCCGCTGCCCGACTCGCCGACGAGACACACCGTCTCCCCTGCGGCGACGTCGAAGCTGACTCCGTCGACGGCGTGGAGGCGACCGTCACCCGTGTCGATGTGGGTCCGGAGGTCGCGGACCGACAACAGCGCGTCGTCATGGGCGTTCCCGGCGGTCATCGTTCACCCCGCGGGTCGAGGGCATCGCGGACGCAGTCACCGAGCGTTTTGAACGCGATCAGGGTCGCCGTCAGGGCGGCGGCCGGAAGCGCCGACACCCACCAGATCTGATACGCAGGCACGTCCGCCCGGTTCTGGAGCTGTCCCGCGACCTCGGCGTTGATCGACTCGCTGATCGTCGACCCCCACGAGTACGTTTCCAGCTGGTGGAAGCCGAGGAACGCGACCCCCGCCTCGATGAGGACGAACAGGGCCAACAGCTGGAACGCCGCGGGAACGAGCGTGTTCGTGCTGTTCGGGAGGACGTGTTTGCGGGCGATGTACGACTCGGACGCGCCGAGGCTCCGCGCGACGAGGACGTATCCGTCCTCCCGCCTGCGGATCACCTCGCTGCGGACCAGCCGGGCGATCCCGCCCCAGCTCAACACGCCGAACGTGGCGAGCAACAACAACAGTGAGGGCCCCCAGTACGCATATCCGATGAAGTAGACGAGGATAGCCGGGAGACACAGCTGGACGTCGACGTACGAGCTCAGGATATCGTCGACGAGCCCGCCGCGGATCCCGGCGACGACGCCGACGGCTGCGGCGATCGGGACGATGAACGCCAGCGAGATGACGCTGACGTACACGGCGACGCGCGCGCCCTCGATCAGGAGGAATCCCAAGGGGTGGCCTCGCTCGTTCGTCCCGAGGGGATACTCCCAGGAGCCGTGACAGAGCCGTTCGAAGGGCTCGCCCGTTTCGGCGCCGAGACACTCGCTGGGCGGCACGGAGCTCGCGAAGCCGACCGGGGCGTGGAACGCGTGTTGAAATCGGAGCGGGGCGTAGCCGGTCAAAAGCGGTCCGACGAGGCCGACAACGGCGAGCACGAGCACGAATACCGCGGCGACCGTCGCCGCCGGATACCGCGTGAGCGCCGCGACCGAGAGGCGGTCCCGCGCGACCCGAAGCAGCGGAACCACCCCATAGGAGATGACGACGACCGCGGCGAGGAGGAACACCCAGTCGATGCGTTCGAGCCGCCAGACGGCGAGGAGGGTGGGTACACTCGCGACGGCTTCCGACGCTCGGAGAGTCACGACGGCGACGAGACCGGCGAGCAGTGCCGCGCGTTCTGCGGTCAGGTATCGTCGAGTATTTTCGTGTCTGTCCCAGTCGATATCTTCGAATCGCGGGGACTCGTCGGCCGATGACATTGGAGGGGGACTGATAGTCGTTCCTCCTTTACCGTGTTAAAGATACTCATCCACACTACCACAGCGTTCATACAATCGCCCATCCCGCGAAATGAATAGAGATACTGAGCGCGATCGGTGGACAGTCGTGGACCGATGAACCGGATCGCTGGATCAGTTTTATACGGTCGGGAGACGACCGTCCCGATCACATGACATCACGGTCCAGCCGAACGCCCTCCACTCGCGGCCGTCCCGCGGTCGACCACGGATGAGCCTCCTGCGTCTCCTCGCGAAGCGCGGCCTCCTCGGGCTCGCCACCGCATGGGTCGTTCTCACGTCCGTATTCGCGCTGTTCACGCTCACCGAGGACTGGGTGCTTCAAGGCCAGATCGGCGCGGCCCGGTTCGCCGGCGAAAACGATCCGGAGGCGTTGGACGCGATCAGGAACGAGTACTTCGCCGCACGCGGGCTCGACGGCCCGCTCCACGAGGTGTACCTCGGCTGGATGGCGAACATGGCCACCTTCGACTGGGGCGTCTCACAGGCGAGCGGGGAGCCCGTCTTCCCGCTCGTGACCGACGCTGCGCTCCGAACAGCCGGGTACGTGGTGCCAGCCGTGTTGCTGGCCATCCTCGCCGGCGTCGCGATCGGACTGTACGCGGCACTTCGCCCGGAGAGTCGGGTCGCGAACGGGAGCGTGACGGGAGCGTACCTGCTGTTCGCGCTGCCGAACTTCTGGATCGGCGGGATGGTCCTCTCGCTGTCCGTCGGGGGGGTCATCGACCGCCCGGCCTTCCTGTACGACCACGCGCTGCCGGTCCTATTAGCGTTCACGACGCTTTTGGGCGGGTACGTGAGCTACGCGCGGGCACACTCGCGGGAGTATGCGGTGGCCGACTTCGTCACCCTCGTCCGTGCGAAGGGCGGATCCAGCCTCCGGATGGCCACTCACGTCGTCCGAAACGCCGCGATCCCGTTCGTCTCGATGCTGTTCACGGAGGCGCTCGGGCTCCTCGTCCTCGCGGCGTTCGTCATCGAGGTGTTGTTCGGCATCGACGGCTTCGGACTGCTGTTGCTCGAGGCGGTCAACGAGCGCGACCTTCCGGTGTTGCTCGGCGGAACGGTCGTCGTGATCGGCGTCGGTGTCCTCGGCAACCTCGTCCAAGACGTCGCGTACGGCTCGCTCGACCCGCGGGTCGAGATCGGGTCACGAAACGGGGAGTGAGAAGGAGGAGCCGGACGCGGGGACGGGTCGCTCGCCTCAGGGCGTAATACCCGTGTCGGGGCCGGCAGTCTCGACCTCCTCCGGATTCAGTTCGAGGACGTGCTCGCCGCAGTCGTCACACCGGATGGCGACGACCTCGTGTGCGAGACAGCAGGACTCGACCGTGTCCGCGGTCGCCGCGAGCGACCCGTCACACACCGGACACGCCGTGTGAAACGATCGCAGCGACTGGAGGATCGAGAGCCGTTGCTCGACGGGGACATCCTTCCATCGGTCCGTGCGCTCCGAGAGCGCGAGGTGGGAGGCGACGTCCGCGAGGTACGCGCCGTCTCCGGGCCACTTCCGGACGCGACGGCGGACCGTGACCGCCGGATACGACCGGT
Organism: Halorubrum tibetense; assembly: GCF_042661865.1. Taxonomy (GTDB): domain Archaea; phylum Halobacteriota; class Halobacteria; order Halobacteriales; family Haloferacaceae; genus Halorubrum; species Halorubrum tibetense. Next base: position 1,502 of record NZ_JBHSWW010000041.1, on the reverse strand, counting down.
CCTTGAACTCGATCGCGGCGGGGTCGACGTCGAACAGCTCGGCGAGTATCTCGGGCGTGACCGACTCGCGGTCGAGCCGCTCGACGTGTTCCGCCACTCGGTCGGCGAACGCCTCGTCGAACGCGAGCTCCTCGATCCCGTCGGTCCGGACGACCGCCCCGCTGTCGAGGAGGAACTCGAGCGGGTCGACCGCGTTCTCGCGACGGTTTTGGATGCGTTCGACCGTCTCGAACTCGGGTTCGTCGTCGGTTTCATCGTTGCCGTCGGCGGTTTCGTCGGCAGCCGTCTCATCGTCACCAGCGATGACCTCATCGTTGCCGTCGGCGGTTTCGTCGGTAGCGGTCTCATCGGCGTCGATAGTCCCATCGCCGGCGTCAGCGTCACGTCCGCTTCCCGTATCGCCCGTCTCGACCACGGCCGGATCGTCGGCTACCTCCCAGCCGTCGCGGGGGCCGGCAGGCGCCTTGCCGAACCGTTCGAGGACCGGGTCCGGGAGGTAGCGTTTCGTGAGCCGTGGCGTGCCGGGGATCAGGTAGCCACGGAAGTAGATCGAGCCCATCGACCCGAAGAACACGGCCGCGACGGCCACGGGGCCGAGCGGGGCGACGAGAGCCGTCGCGAGGAACGCGATAGCGACGTTGAGGGCAGTACACGGGAGACACCGGTTCTCGCCGGTGTACTCGGGTTGTCGGATCCGATCGAGGAACGGCTCGTCTCGCGATCTCATACCTCACACTACGGTCGAAGTGATAAAAACGGGCGGTTCCGCGGATCCGCTCGGGGACGCCATGGCTCACACGGGCGGGTCGATCGACACGCGAAAACCGGGGGAACGGCGCGCCGAACCGGAGCCGGTCCGGGCCGCGCGCCTACCGGGATCGACCGACCGGAGCGACTTATATTCGCGTCAGACGCCCGTATTTCGGTAGATAGTCAGTTGACAGGTCGCCCCACCTGGCCGACACACCGATATAGGCGGCGACGATCGGTCCGGTATGACCTTCGAGGAGCTGTTCGAGCGGGCGGCCGGGTACGACGTCGACGAGAGTGCCGTCGTCACCGCGCTCGCGGAGCGGCGTGATCGGGAAGCGGATGACACGGACGGAGGCGAGGACCCATGAGTAGAGACGTCGAGCCGAGCCCCGCGCGGGTCGTCGCCGACGCCGACGTACTGGCGGCCGACCTGCTCGTCGGCGGAGCGGCCCGCGACGCACTCGATGTGTTGCGGGAGCACTCGTGGACGACGCTCGTCGCCAGCGATCCGCTACTCGATGACGTCGAGGCGGTTGTCGCGTCGGTTGCGGATCCGTCCCTCGCGGCCGACTGGCGGGCGAAGTTGGCGACGTGGTGTGAGCCGGTGACTCACCCCGCCGGCGACCATCCGGCGCTGGCGTCGGCGTACCACGGCGGCGCGATGCAGGTGATAAGCATGGATCCCGCCTTGACCGGCCCGGGGGCCGCCGCCGGACTACGCGACCGGATGCCGGTGAGCGTTCGCGAAC
>NZ_JBHSWW010000040.1:0-15515 GCF_042661865.1 Halorubrum tibetense | reverse complement strand
CGCGGAGCTCGGGGCCGTCGCCGGCGACGCCGACCCGGACGCGGTGGAATCGTTCGGGGAGTACGCCGAGCGCGTCGGCGTCGCCTTCCAGATGCGCGACGACGTGTTGGACGCCACCGCCGACGCCGGCGATCTCGGGAAACCGACGGGTCAGGACGCCGAGATGGACCGGCCGTCGGTGTTACAGGTGACTTCGCTGACGCCCGAGGAGATCAACGCTCGGGCACGGGAGCAGTCCGACCTCGCGCTCGAAGCGCTCGAAGACGCGGATCCACCCGAGACGGAGGCGATCGAGTACCTCCGGGACCTCGCCGAGTTCGTCGTCGTTCGGGAGCGGTGACGGTTCGGCGTGGGTGAACGCTCTGTACGGTTTCTAATCGCGTTGTTATTCGGATCCGATAGGATACACGCCTGTTATCATTTGGGATCTCGGATCTCTCTGGGTCTGATACCTCCATATCACATAGGCATCGGGATTCGATCCGAACGATCTACGGACGATCCGTCATCTCGGAAGAGGTACCAACAACTATATATGATCGATCGGCAAATGATGCCACTATGTCGCAAGGCTCACGCTTCGACCTGCGCCGACGAGACGTCCTGAAAGCCACCGGCGTTGCCGGTGTTTCCATGGCCGGGCTCGCCGGTTGTCTCGGCGAAGAGGGACCGGACGAACTCACGATCACGCTGACGCAGTTCCCCGACACGATCGATCCGCTCGATCACATCACTGGTGACTATTTCGACGTGTTAGACCACATCTACGAACCGCTATTCGACTTCGAGCCCGGGGAGGGGATCTTCCCGCGGGTGGTCGAGGACACGGAGATCCTCGGCGGTGGAACGACCGAGCTCCAGCTCCGCGACGATGTCGTGTTCCACAACGGCGATGAGATGACCGCAGAGGACGTGGCGTGGACGATCAACCGGACCGTCGACAACGACATCGGTGTCGCCAGCGACATCGGCGCGTTCGGGCTCGGCTCGATCACCGGTGCCGAGGCGATGGACGACACGACCTTGGAAGTGTACTACAACGGCGCGCCCGGCCTCGCCGAGTTCGAGTTCGGGAACTACGCCCGCGCGATGAACCGCGATTGGTCGATCGAGAACCACGACGCCGACCAGGAGGGCGAGTCGGTCTCCGGTGCGGACCCCGAAGACTTCAATGGGACCGGCCCCTACGAGGTCGTCGACTTTACCTCCGGTGAGGAGATCGTCTTGGAACGCTTCGACGACTACTGGGGCGAGGAGCCGCCGTTCGAACGCGTCGTCTTCAACGCTGATGGCGAGTCCAGCGGTCGGGTCAGCTCGCTCGAAACCGGTGAGACTGACCTGACGATCAACATTCTCCCCGAGGACGTCAACACGGTACAGAACGCCGACGACGTCGAGATCCGGCGGGTGACCAGCTTCCGGAACATCTTCCTGCCGATGAAGAACACCGTCGAACCGTTCGACAGCCAGGAGTTCCGGCAGGCGATGAACTACGCGGTCGACAACGCGGGGATCGTCGACTCCGTGCTCAGCGGGTTCGGCGAGGCGCGGGGCCAGCCGGTCGCCCCCGGGATCAACGGCTTCAACCCCGACATCGAGCCGTACGAACAGGACATCGGAATGGCCGAAAGCCTCGTTGAGGACAGCGGCTACGGTGGGATCGAGATCGAGCTCACCGTTCCGCAGGGACGGTACCTCAACGACGCCGCGGTCGGTGAGACCGCGGCCGACCAGATCGACCAGCTCGACAACGTCGACTGTGACGTGAACATCGTCGACTTCGGGGTCGTCTCCGACGCGAACTCTGCGGGCATCGACCCCGACGTGATCGAGATCCCGTTCTACATGATCGGCTGGGGGACGATCACGGGCGACACCGACTATGGTGTTCAAGGCTTCTTCAGTCAGGAGGCGGAGACGCGAACGTTCGACGACGAGGAGCTCAGCGACGCGATCCTGGCGAGTCAGGCGATCGAAGACCCGGACGAGCGTCGCGAACAGCTCGAGGAGGTCAACCGGATCGCCCACGAGAAGGCCCCATTCGTCTTCTTGCACACGCAGGAGAGCATCTACGGCGTCCGCGAGGACATCCAGTGGGACCCCCGCGAGGACGAGACCGTGTACGTCTGGGGGATGAACCAGTAAGATCCGGACCCCGAACGCGGCGGCACGGTGGTCGTGTCGAAAGCTAATTATCGCGGGGCGGGTTTCGAGGACACATCGAGATGTCGACTGTGAAGTTCCTCCTCCGGCGGACCCTACAGGCGGTGTTCGTCGTCTGGGGTGTCGTGACAATTATGTTCGGCCTCCGGGCAGTCTCGCCCGGCGATCCGGCGACGCTGATGCTCGGTGAAGGAGCAACGGCCGAGACGATCGCCCGGGTGCGGGCACAGGAAGGTCTCGACCAGCCGATCCACGTCCAGTACCTCGATTACGTTCAGGGGCTGCTCGTCGGCGACTTCGGCTACTCCTGGCGGTCGAACCGGGAAGTCGAGGCGATGGTAATAGAACGGATCCCTGCTACGCTCGAGCTGGCGATCGCAGCAACTATGGTCGCGCTCGTTATCGCGATCCCGCTCGGTGTGGTCTCGGCGACACGCCGGAACCAGCCGTCGGACTACGGGGCGACGTTGTTCTCGCTTTTAGGGATCAGCACGCCGAACTTCTGGCTCGGCCTGATGTTGATCCTGCTTTTCGGCGTCTGGATCGGGATCCTCCCGACCGGTCGCCGCCCCGTCGGCCTTGGCGAGGCGATCTGGACGCTCGTCGCGTTCGGCTCCGTCGGCGACCTCCTCGCGTGGCTCCGGCATATCACGTTACCGGCGCTCACGCTTGGGACGTACTTCACCGCGCTCATCACACGACTGACCCGCAGCGGAATGGTCGACGAGCTCGGGAAACCGTACGTGACGGCGACTCGCGCGAAGGGGTTACCGGCGGTCCTCGTGCGGTACAAACACGTCCTCAGAAACACGATGATCCCGATCCTCACCGTGTTGGGGCTTCAGATGGGGACGCTCATGGGCGGGGCGGTGATCACCGAGACGGTGTTCAACTGGCCGGGACTCGGGCTCCGGCTGATAGACGCGCTCGACGCCCGTGACTGGCCGCTGATGCAGGGGATCATCGTGTTCATCGCGGTCGCGTTCGTGACGATCAACATCGGCGTCGACGCGCTGTACTCCTCTCTCGACCCGCGGGTGAGCGACGAATGATCTCCGACAGGATAACCTCGAACCTCCGACGGACGTTCCGTGAGAGCCTCCTCCCGAAGATCGGGATGGTGCTGCTCGTAAGCATCGTGCTGATGGCCGTGTTCGCGCCGTTGCTGGCGACACACGACCCGACACGAACCGGATACTACGACGAAGGTGGCAACGCGTACCCGCCGATCGGATTCGACTACACCACACAGGTGGCCGTCGACGGCGAGATACGGGAAGTGGAGGTGACGTCGGAGTCCGCACACGTCCTCGGAACGAACAACGTTGGTCAGGACGTCTACTCGCGGTTCGTGTACGGGGCCCGGATCTCGCTGCTGGTCGGCTTCTCGGCCACGCTGATAGCGATGCTTATCGGCGTGCCGATCGGGTTGATCGCGGGGTACTACGGCGGCCGCGTCGACGACGCGCTGATGCGCGTGGCGGACACGATGTTGGCGTTCCCGGCGCTCGTGCTCGCACTGGCGTTGATCGGGGTGTTCGGCGAGTCCCCGGTGTACGTCCCCGACCCGATCGTGGCACTCGGCCTCGCCGACGGGATGCCGGAGTCGATACCGATACCGGGGACCGTCACGATCGTCGCCGCGCTCGTGATCTGGGTGTGGTTCGCCCGCGTCGCTCGCGGGGAGGCGCTCTCGCTACGCAACGAGGAGTACGTCAAAGCAGCCAAGAGCTTCGGGACGAAGGACCGTGACATCTTGCTCGGACACATCCTTCCCAACAGTATCACGCCGATCATCGTGCTCGGGACGATCCAGGTGGCGGTGATCATCTTGCTCGAGGCGTCGTTGGCGTACCTCGGGTTCTCCGGGACGACGCTCTCTTGGGGGTACGAGATCGAGCGGGGACAGGACATCCTCCGAACCCGCCCGTGGGTCTCAACACTCCCCGGTATCGGTATCGTACTGACGGTGATCGCCGTAAACCTCCTCGGCGACTGGTTCCGCGACGCGCTGGACCCGAACATGGACGAGGGACAGCGGGGTGTCTGAGATGTCCGAAGACGTCCTCCGTGTCGAGGGGCTCTCGACCCGCTTTTTCACCGGTGAAGGACAGGTAAACGCCGTCGAAGACGTCTCGTTCCGCGTGCGGGAAGGCGAGGTGTTCGGGATCGTCGGCGAGTCGGGGTCGGGAAAAAGCGTCACCGGCCTCTCGCTCGTCGACCTCGTCGAGTCCCCGGGCGAGGTGACGAGCGGGAAGCTGTGGTACCGCGACGCTGAGCTGGCGGCGGACCTCCAGCAGGAGTTTCCGGCGGCCGTCGACGGAGACTATGTCGATCTCCGCGGCGTCCCCGAAGCGGTCCGGACATCGCTGCGTGGCACGAGCTTCAGCATGATCTTCCAAGACCCGGAGAGCAGTTTCAACCCGAGCCTGACCGTCGGCGAACAGATCGCCGAGGCGGTTGAGGTGCAGCAGCGTGCGAGCTCGCGACCGCGGTCGACCCGGGCGCGAACCGACTCGTCGGAGTACTCGCTAGGCTCGCTGATCCTCTCGTTCGCGCTTCCCTCTCGGCGGTACATCAGCGAGGAGAGCCGGGAGCGCGCGGTCGAGCTGCTGGAGATGGTGGGGATCCCGGATCCCGTCGAGCGCGCGGACGAGTACCCGCACGAGTACTCCGGCGGGATGCTCCAGCGCGCGATGATCGCTCAGGCGCTCGCTGGCGAACCCGACGTGTTGGTGGCTGACGAGCCGACGACCGCGCTTGACGTCACGATCCAAGCGCAGGTGCTCGATCTGTTGTCCGATCTTCAGAAAGAGACCGGGATGACCGTTCTGATTATCACGCACAACCTCGGCGTGATCGCCCGAATGTGTGATCGCGTTGGGGTGATGTACGCGGGTGAGATCGTCGAACGCGGGAGTCTCGCGGACGTATTCCGCGACAACGTCCACCCATACACGGCGGGGCTTCTGGGCTCCGTACCGGACCTCGAGAGCGTCGGCGGGTCGCTCGACCCGGTGCCCGGAAACGTGCCGAGTCTCCTCGATCACGAGATGGCGGACCGGTGTTACTTCGCCGATCGCTGTCCGAAGGCGATGGAGGCGTGTCTGGAGCGCCCGCACCCGAGAGCGGTCGACGACGACGGTGATCACCTCGTGAACTGCGTGCTCGGGGAGGTCTCCTACGGGGACAGCCCGCCGCTCCCGGACGAGTACTTCGACGACGACGGTGACGGGTCTTCAGGGGCGGCTACGGACGACGGTGAGGGAGGGAAGACGGCCGAGGAGTCCGTCTCGACCGATGGGGGTGAGTCGCGATGACCGACGCCGTCCTCAGCGTCGAGGGGCTTCGCAAGTACTTCTGGGAGCGGGACTCGATCGTGGATCGGCTGCTTGGAAACGACCCGGTTGCGGTCCGTGCGGTTGACGGGCTCACGTTCGATGTGCGGCGGGGTGAAACGCTCGGGCTCGTCGGCGAGTCCGGCTGCGGGAAATCGACGACCGGCGAGACCGTGCTGGGGCTCCAAGAGCCGACTGAGGGTCGCGTCGAGTTCGAGGGGAGAAACGTGTACGACCTCTCCGGGGAGGCGCTCAACGAGTTCCACCGGGAGGCGCAGATCGTCTTTCAGGACCCGTTCTCCAGTCTCGATCCCCGAAAGACGATCGGGAAGTCGGTTCAGCAGCCGCTCGATGTCCACGACGTGGGATCGAAGGCCGACCGGGAAGCGCGGGTCCGTGACTTGCTGGAACGCGTCGGGCTCTCCGGCGCACAGTACGACCGGTATCCACACGAGTTCTCCGGCGGGCAGCGCCAGCGCGTCGCCATCGCACGGGCGCTCGCTTTGGAGCCGGAGTTCGTCGTGCTTGACGAACCCACGAGCGCGCTGGACGTGAGCGTTCAGGCACAGATACTCAACCTCTTGAACGACCTCCAAGACGAGCTGAACCTGACGTACCTGCTCATCTCACACGACCTTTCAGTAATCAGACATATATGTGATCGGGTCGCAGTGATGTATCTCGGGGAGATCGTCGAGATCGGGGAGACGGCCGACCTGTTCGAGTCGCCGCGACACCCGTACACCGAGGCGCTGCTGGAGAGCGTTCCTCGAGCGTCGCTCGCCGAACAGGACCGAAGCGTCGATATCCTCTCCGGCGACGTACCATCCCCGCGAAATCCGCCGAGCGGTTGCCGGTTCCGTACTCGATGTCCGGAGGTGATCCCGCCGGACGGGATGGCTATCGATCAGGCAGCGTATCGGGAGGTGATGGACCTCAGACGGGTGCTCGAAACGCGGAGCCTCAGCGTCACGAAGGTGTGGGACCGCGCGGGCTACGAGACACCACCGGACCGGATCGACGACGACGCGGTCGAGGCGTTCGTCGAGGCCGCCTTCGAGCGGTTCTTCGATCACTCCGTGCCGACGGCCCAGCGTAGTTCCATCGAAGACGCGCTCGCTGCCGTCGCACGCGACGAGTGGGAGTCGGCGTCGCTACACGATGCGTTCGAGAGCGTCTGTGAGCGGGACAACCCCGAGCTCGACAGCTCCGGACATCGAGTCGCCTGCCACCTCGAGTGTCGATAGCCCGTCCGAACGGGACGCACGCCGCCGGTCGAATCCACACGAATGTACAACCCGTGTCCGGCACACTTCGATATATTCATACTTGTGCGATCACGATCATCTTCATGAACCGCGCAGAGAAGGCGGCCCTCCAGTTACGCGCCGTCGCCGTGTTGCGAAGCCTCAAGGAGACGCGAACGTACGAGGAGCTCTCGGCGGTTACCGGGCTCCCGGCGGGGGACCTCAACCGCTACGTGAACGGACACGTGTTACCCGGCACCGACCGCGCCCGTGAGGTGGTCGCGGACGTGGGTCGCGACGCGCTCGCGGACGAGCTCGTCGCCCGGGTGAACTTCGACGACGAGGGGTACGTCGATAACTCCGGTGTCGTCTTCGATCAGCCGTTCTTGGATCTCGTCGCGCCCGTCGCCGCCGAGACGTTCGCGTTCGAGACGCCCGACGTCGTGCTCACCGCCGCGACGGACGGGATCTCGCTCGGCGCGGCGATGGCCTCCTTCTTCGACGCACGGCTGGCGTACGCGAAGAAGTCGAAGGAGACCGCCGTCGAGGAGTTCATCGAGTCGCGCCAGCGGCTCGCCTCCGGTATCGAGCTCACCTACTACCTCCCGGCGAGCGCGATCGACGCGGGCGACACCGTTCTCGTCGTCGACGACCTGATCCGGTCGGGCGAGACGCAGGAACTGCTCCTGGATATCGCGCTCCAGGCAGATGCGGATGTCGGCGGCGTGTTCACGCTCATCGCCGTCGGCGACGAGGGGATGGCGCGCGCTCGCGAGATCACGGACGCACCCGTCGGCGCGCTGACGACGTTCGAATAACCACGTTCTCGCAATATCCGCGCCCTTCTCCGCCTGTTTGACCCAGTACTGATACACACATATGTATATGCTGGCGGTAGCGGTCAGCAAGGCTTATTACTCGATACCGTGGTACCTGTACCCGTTCAATGGGGCTCACAGACACGCTGGCTGCGCGGTTCGACGTGACGGAGTACGGTTCCGACGTACGGACGGAGCTGATCGCGGGGATCACGACGTTCCTCGCGATGTCGTACATCATCGTGGTGAACCCGGCTATCCTCTCACAGGCGATCGTCATCGAGGGGTACGAACAGATACAGGTGTTCCAGATGATCGCCATCGCGACGATCCTCGCTTCCGTCGTCGCCACCGTCGTGATGGCGCTGTACGCGAACCGCCCGTTCGGGTTAGCGCCGGGCATGGGGCTCAACGCCTTCTTCGCGTTCACGGTGGTTCTCGGGTTGGGGATCCCGTGGCAGACCGCGCTCGCGGCCGTCTTCGTCGAGGGGATCCTCTTCATCGCGCTCACCGCGGTCGGGGCGCGCGAGTACGTCATCAACCTGTTCCCGAAGCCGGTGAAGTACGCCGTCGGGGCCGGTATCGGCGCGTTCCTGCTGTTCATCGGTCTCCAGGAGATGCAGGTGATCGTCGGCTACGAGGGGACGCTCGTCGAGCTCGGCGACGTCGTCGCGACGCCCGGCGCGCTTCTCGGCGTTCTCGGCGTGTTGTTCACGCTCGTCCTGTGGGCACGCGGCGTTACCGGCTCGATCGTTATCGGCATCCTGACGACGGCGACCGCCGGCTGGCTGGCCGCGATCGCTGGCGTCGTCGCGCCCGCCGCCGTCGTCGATGAGGGGCTCTACGGGACGTTCGCGGAGCAGGGGGTGATAGGCGGGCTGCTGACGCTCGTCACCACCGTCCAGTTCGACTTCACGCCGCTCGCCGGCGCGTTCCTCGACGGGCTCGCCGACATCGACCCGGTGACGTTCACCTTGGTCGTGTTCACGTTCTTCTTCGTCGACTTCTTCGACACGGCGGGTACGCTCATCGGCGTCTCACAGTTCGGCGACTTCCTCGATGACGACGGCGAGCTCCCCGACATGGACGAGCCGCTGATGGCCGACGCCGTCGGTACCACCGTTGGCGCGATGCTTGGTACGTCCACGGTGACGACGTACATCGAATCGTCGACCGGTATCGAGGAGGGTGGCCGCACCGGCCTCACGGCGCTCGTCGTCGCCGCCTGCTTCCTGCTCGCGATCCCGTTCGTTGCGATCGTCCCGCTGTTGCCGGATTACGCCTCGTTCCTGGCACTCGTGGTCGTCGGCGTGATCATGTTCCAGGGAGTCACCGACATCGACTGGAGTCACCCTGCGTGGACGGTGTCGGCCTCGCTCACCATCCTCGTGATGCCGCTGACGTACTCCATCGCCGACGGGCTCGCGGCAGGGATCGTCACGTTCCCGATCATCAAAGCCGCCATGGGCGAAACCGACGATGTCCACCCGGGACAGTGGGTACTTGCCGCCCTGCTCGTCGCCTACTACGCGCTCCAGACGGGCGGGTTCGTCTTCTAAACGGACCCGGGGCAGGCGCTTTTTACCCGCCCGCCGCCACCCGGTCGTATGGAGGAGTGGGAGTCGGTCCGCGCGTGGAAGCTCCGGGAGCTGCCGGATCCCCCACGGCTCACCATCACCCAGCTGTTCTCGAAGCTTTCACAGAACGGTCCCCGATCGTATCGCTCGTCACAGCCCTCTTGGGAAACCAAAGCGAGGGTCCGGCTCCGCGACAAGTTCAAGTGCGCGCTGTGTCCGGCGGGACGGATCGAAACCGTCGGCGGCGCGAGTGTCTGGCGCGCCCGTGACGGTCGGACCCGCCGTCGACCGTCCGGCAAGTCGACGCAGGGGACCGCCGCCCGGGTCTTGGAGGTCCACCACGTCGTGCCGCGCGCCAACGGCGGCACGAACGACCTCTCGAATTTGATTACCCTGTGTCCGGACTGTCACGAGGACGTTCACGACCGGCGAGCGGACCGGATCCCGCGCGAGGAGACGCGTCCCGCGCTCGGAACGCGGCCCTGAGTCGGGCGGCGTGGTGTCCACGACTGAGGTCGTAGGGTTCTCGCCCGTCCCGTACAACCGACCCCGGAGTGGCGTGCTCCGGATTCATTTATAAACGTGAGGCTCCGGACGGTGGCGACGAACGCTACCGATCCGGTGGTGGTCAGCTACGAGCAAACGATCGGGGCGTCGGAGCCGTTTGCCGGCGTCGGCCACTTATATACTACCTGGCGATGAGGCAGAATACGTCTCAAGATCTAACTCGTCGGATCTCAGATCGAGCTGGCCACATAAACAGAAAAATCCAGCTGAGTTTCTCATTCTATAGAAAAATCAGATCCTCTGTAGAACTGAGATTGGTAAATATGGGACTGTGAATGCTTCTGCTCCACCGCTCCAGCTAGATTAATTCCTGAACCAGTGGTGGGTGTCTCTTTCCGGACTCCCATCGATCCGTGGGATCCACACACCACTTTTGCAAGTGAACCGTAGCGACGGTATCGCAGTTAGGCGGTCGAACTGTCGTACATCTCTTCGAATGCTTGCTCACCACGAATCAACTCGTCGACACCGTCGGTGAGGGTCACCTCGCCGAATACGGTGGCTCGATAGTACGTGTACAGGCCGTCCTGTCCGCGCTCCGTGCGCTGGCGTTTCTCGACGAGGCCGACGCCGACGAGCTTGTTGAGGTGGTAGTGGAGCGTACTGTCGTCGATGTCGAGTGCGGCCTCGAGTTCTTTCGGACTCATCTCGCCGACGTGAACGAGTCGATAGAGGACCTCATACCGGGTGCGGTGGCCGACAGCGGCGTGCATATCGAGGTATTCGTCGAGGCTGAGAATGCTCTCCTCGGGCAGCAGGTCCGCCGGATCGTCCGGGGCGTCGCCGCTAACCGTTCGCGTTTGATCCGTCGCCATCGTACGACACGCTACGCGTCGGAAGCGCTTAGTCGTTGTCAAGCCGAGAGTTCTCAAAAATACTGCCTTTTATATACTTTTGCTGAATAGAGGCGACCATGACTGTCGAAATCACGCGCGAGTTGATCGCCGACCGGCTCGGACGTGTGACGTACGATCGGTTTTTATTCTATCTGATGGGGCCGTATAAATCGTTCAATCTCAACTACGTCCTCAGCGAGGAGGACCGCCGCGAGATCGACGTCGACGATCTTCCTGGGCCGTTACGTCGGCTCTTTCGAAACAAGGACGACATCAACGCGGCACAGGCACTCTTGCGACGTGTGCAAGGGGAGCTTCGAACCGATCCGGGAGTGAATGCGTTTCTCGCGCTTGACGTCGACATTGACACGGACGACGTGGATGCGGTGACCCAGAGCATCGAGTACGCACGGTGTAGCAACGCAACCGCGTTCGTGGTGCCGTTTCTCGGTCACAACTTCGGCGTCGGCGAAGAGGCTGGCAGTGTTCTCGAAACCCTCGCGGCAACCCACGGTGACCGGTTGATCTTCGTCCACGAGGATGACGTGACGAGTGCAATGATCCGGTCGGCGTCCGTTCGGTGGGATTTACGCGTTGAAACCTACGAGACTGAGGCCGACCTCGTGGCCAAACTACGGCGGTTCGCTGGCGGAATCATGCATCGCGAACGACGGGGAGAACTCGATCGGCTGAACTGAAACGATGGGGTACCGCCCAGGCCTTCGTGGCACCCTCGCATTATTTGTATAACCAACTCGATCTAAGATCCGACGAATTAGACCTTGAGACGTATTCTGCCCCATCGCCACGCTATGAGAACACTTCACCCCACCGCCGACATTCAGCAAAAAAGCCGTCTCGACGAGGGAACGGTCATCACAATCGCCGGGGACGCTGCTGGATATCTCGGTGTCGAATAGTGGACCTCGATCGTTCGGTATTCGGGACAGCCAGAGTCCCGGACGTGACCGACTCGTCCCCTGTATCGAGCACGGAGCTCGTATCAGCTCTGATGGGTTCAAACGGAGCCGTCTGTATGTACGTCCCTGCCCGTGGCTCTCCGAGTCAACCGCCGCGGTGTCGGTGATCATTGATAAACTGCCGTCGGCAGCGCCGCCTCGATACCCCTGACCCGCGAGTGAGCACCCGCCGTATCGACCCGAACGCTCGTGCGTTCCGGGTACACCGACGGCCGCACATCTTTACCCGTCTACCTCGTACTCTCGGTCGATGGCAGATTTACAACTCTACGAACTCCCCGGCTGTCCGTACTGTGCGAAAGTGAAGGATACGCTCGCCGAGCTCGACCTCGAGTACGAGTCGATCGAAGTCCCGCGCTCACACGGTGAGCGGACCGAAGTCGAGGAGGTAAGCGGACAGACGGGCGTTCCCGTTCTCGTCGACGAGGCGAACGGGATCGACGGCATGTCCGAGAGCGACGACATCGTCGCGTACCTCCAGAAGACGTACGGGAACGCGAGCTAGGCACGGTGGCGGTCGCGCGACCGCTCGGTCGCGCGCCCACACGACCGCCGAGGCGTCGTCACCGAACCGCAACCCACGAGCCTATTTATCAATCGACGACGACGACCCCCACGTGCGACTCGTTCACCGCCATGGGCCGTCGGACGACCGCGAGGAAGACCGTCTCGCCGCCGACGTCGACGTCGCCCGCTCGACGCTCGAACAGGCCCGCGGGCTGATGTTCCGTCGGTCGATACCGGACGACTACGCGCTCGTGTTCCCGTTCGACGACGCCGACACGCGGTGGCTCCACATGCTGTTCGTTCCCTTCGCCATCGACGCGGTGTGGCTCGTCGACGAGGAGGTGACGGCGACGAAACGACTCGCCCCGTTCGTCGGGCTCGGGCGAGGACGCGCCGATACGATCGTCGAACTCCCTGCGGGCGCGGCCGAAGGCGTCGCCGTCGGCGACGAGGTCGTGCTCCGCGAGTGAGGCCGTCGGCGACGAGGTTGCCCTCCCCGATCGAGGTCGCCGGCGGAGACCACCCTGGGAGTGTCAGCCGGCGTTCGGCGTCCGGAGGCTGAGCTCGATCCGAGTCCCGCCGCCCTTGCTGTCGGTGATGTCGAGGGAGCCGCCACCGGCGGTGACGACCCAGTTCACCAACCAGAGGCCGAGCCCGCTCGCGTGTTCGAGCGGGGTCTCGTCGCCGGTGAGCACCGCCCGCTCCGCCGGCGGGATCCCGGGGCCGTCGTCGGCAACGACGAGCGACATCCACGACTCGCTGGGGAGCTCGGCCGCCGAGACGTGCACTCGCGGCTGATCCGCGTCGTTGTGTCGGATCGCGTTGTCGACGAGCTCGGCGAGCGCGTCCGACAGCTGGTCCACGGCGGACACGGTCAACTCGGGGGACACGTCCGTTTCGATCTCGGCGTGTTCACACAGCCCGTCCGGGACCGCGCCCAGCGCGTCGGATACCACCGAGGAAACCGGTACGGGCCCGGGCGTCGGCCGTTCTGCGAGGAGGCGCTCGACCTTTCGCGCGGTTTCACCGAGGTGCAACAGTCGCCCCGCCGTGTCGATCACCCGATCCAGCTGGGCGAGGGTGTCGGGATCCTCGATCGACCGTTTGGCCTGTCGGGTGAACCCCATTACCACGTTGAGCTCGTTGCGGAAGTTGTGTCTGAGCACACGGGTCAGCACTGCAAGCCGTTCCTGACGCAGCGCGGCGTCCGTGAGATCCTCGCCGACGCCGACAGCGCCGACCGTCGAGCCGTCGACATCGACCACTGGCCCCATCGTCACCCGATAGGGAGTGCGCTCGCCGGAGCGCGTCAACAACCTCGCGGTCCGTTCGACGACCTCGCCGTCGGCGTACACCGCCGCGAGGCCGTCCGAGACGGTGTTCCGGCTCGTGTCGTCGAACAAGTCGGAGAGCGCCTGCCCGCCGAGCGTCTCGGCTTCGTACCCGGTGTCGGCCACCAGTCGATCGTTCCAACGGGTTATCGTCCCGCCCAAACCACACCGAAACAGCGCCATGGGAACCGTCGAGGCGACGGCGTCGAGCGTTCGCGCTCGCTCGTGTGCGGCCTGTTCTATCCGGACCTGGTCGGTGGCGTCGACGAGCGAGACCACGAGCCACTCGCGGTCGGCGACCGCCGTCGTGTGGGCCCGAACGACGAGCCGGCGTCGTTTCTCGTCGGTCCGCGTCTCCCACTGGAACTCCCGGGTCACGTCGGACTCGACGACCGACTCGAAGGCCGCATCGACGGGGTCGCCGTCTACGGTCGTCGAACTCCCGATGTCGGTGAGTCCCATCAGCGTGAGCGTCGACCGGTCCCGTCCGAGCAACGCGGCCGCCGGTCCGTTCGCCGCGTGGATCGCCTTCGTCTCGGGGTCGGCGGCCAGCGTCGCGGTCGGCACCGATGCGACGAAGGCGCGTGCGGCCTCGACAGACTCGTCCGTCGTCTCGTCGCCGAACCCCGCCGCCGACTGCTCCGGGCTCTGTGTACTGTCTTCGAACGCTGGATCGCTCGCGTCGGCTCCCCCGTTGTCGACGGTGTCGCCCCTCTCGTTCCTGTCACGATCCATTAGTCGTCGTATCGAACCTTCCCCGGACGTATATGTCTGTATCCCCGATTATCAGTCGGCGCTCGCCTGCCAGTCGCGAACGGTGTCGGGGCCGACGCCGTCGACGGCGTCGGCGAGCTCGTCCGGATCGGCGGATTTCAGCGCCTCGACGCCGTCGATACCGGCACCCTGCAGCTTTTCGGCCGTCTTCTCGCCGATCCCCTCGACCGTCTCCAGTTCCGATCCCTCCTGGCGGGCCTGGAACTCGCGGTAGTTACAGATCGGACAGCCGAGCTCCCACGGCTCGTCGCCGGAGTGGATCCGGAGATGTGGAAGCCCGTGCTCCTCGCAGCTCTCGTCCGTCACCTCGATCTCGCCGCGACGCGGGAGCGGCAGCGAGTAGTCGCAGTCGGGGTAGCGGGTGCAGCCGACCAGCCGCGAGCCGGACCGGAGCTGTTTGATCGCGAGTTCGCCGCCGCCGTCGGCGGTTTCACCGTCACCGTCGCGCGGCGACGCCGTGCCCTCCCCACACTCCGGACACGCGCCGATCACCTCGTCGTCCGCCTCGTCGGCCTCGTCCGCCTTGCACCGGGGACAGCCGTGAACGAACGTCTTCCGGCCCGCCAGCATCTTCACGTGGTGGAGGTCGTGCTCCTCACAGGTCTCGTCGAGCAGAAGGGGCTTGCCAGTGGAGGGGAGCGGCAGCGTGAACTCACAGCTCGGGTAGCCGTCGCAGCCGACGAAGTACGACCCGCCACGCGCCTGTCGGACGAGGAGGTCCGAGCCGCACTCCGGGCAGGGCCCGAGCGTCTTGTCCGCCTTCAGCGATGTCTGGAGCTGGTCGCCGATCGCCTCGCGCGACTCGGTGAGCTCGTCGAACACCCGTTCGAGCAGCTCGCGGGAGGCTTCCGTCACCTCGTCGTACCCCTTCTCGCCGGCGGCGATCGCCTGCATGTCGCGTTCGAGCTGGGCGGTCATCTCCTCGCTGACGACGTGGTCGGCGAACGTCTCCGCCGCCTCGACGACCGACTCCGCGAGCCGCGTCGGCCGCGGCGGGTCGCTCTCGATGTAGCCGCGGTCGTACAGCTTCTCCAGGGTCCGGTGGCGGGTCGCCTTCGTGCCGACGCCGCGCTTTTCCATCTCCTCGATGAGCCGCGATTGGCCGTACCGACGTGGCGGCTGCGTCTCCTTCGCGTCCGTCCGCCGGCCGGACAGCGAGAGCGTCTCGCCGACCTCGACGTCGGGCACGATCCGCTCGTCGCTGGAGCGGTACGGGTACACCTCGTGGTACCCCGGCTCCAGCAGCCGCTTCCCGTTCGCCTTCAGTCGGAGCCCCCCGTCGGCCGCGAGCGAGGGGGTTCCCTCGGCCTGCTCCGGCTCCCGTAACGCCGCCGTCGGGTCGGCCTCGCGGGCGATCGCGGTGGCGTCCCCGTTCGC
>NZ_JBHSWW010000039.1:0-15637 GCF_042661865.1 Halorubrum tibetense | reverse complement strand
TTCACGCCGCGGGAGTCGAGCGCGGCCGAGACGTGTGCCGGGATCGGGACCTCCGCGCCCGCCGGCGCGTCCACGTGCCGCTCGCCGTATGCAACGTGCCAGTCGTCCGGAACCCGGACGTCGCGGGACTCCAGTTCGCGTGCGACTATCTCGGCCGGATCGGCCGGGTAGTCCACGTCGACGAGCGTGCCGAAGAGATCGAACGTTACTGCCACGATACGCGTCATACGTGGAAACCGGGATTGAACCTGTCGGTCGGGGATCCGCTCGTCTCCGGTGGTCGGAATCCGCTCGTCTCTAGCGGTCGGATCCGCCCGTCCCCGACACTCGACCCTCCCGGCGTCAGGACAACAGCGGGACCAGATGGAGGACGTAGAACCGATACAGCCCGGTCAGCCACGCACAGAACCAGAGGAGCATGAACCCGGCGACTCCGACCCGGAGGCGACTCCGCCAGTGACCCATGTCCTCGTGGATCTCGTCGATATCGACGTCGGGATCGTCGTAGGCGTCCGCGTTCCGTTTCGCCTGAAAGATGCGAACGATCCCGGTGAGTGCGAACACGAGGAGCGCGTACGCCTGGAGCCCGAAGAAGGCGTGGATAACCGCATCACCGGTGAGCTGGCCGAGGATCCGCGGGAGCATCCACGTGAGGATCGGGAGGGTCGTCAACAGGAGTCCGACGACGATGTATCGCAAGTGGCGGGTCAACACGTTCCACGTGACCGTCTCGGCGTCGATCATGATCCACGCCCCGTACAGCAGGAACGGGAGGCTCGCGGTCACCGACAGCCCCGCCACCGCCGCGATCACCGACTCGTCGACCATATCGATCGGTTGGGCCCCGAGCGCGTAAAGCCCCGCGATCCGCGACCGGACGCCGATCATGGGAGCGGCGGTTTCGGTTCCCGGGGAGCAGGATCTACGGCGGCCACCGGCGGCGGTTCCCGCGGTCGGTCGAGAACGATTCCCGCGCTCCGACGACGGACGAAAACAGTTACCCGTCGGAGCACGTACCGGCGTTCGATGGACGACTCCCCGACGCGGTCGGAGCCCGATGGACCCGGCGAGGAGCCCGATGGACCCGACCCCGGTGTCGAGAGCGGGACGGAGACGGACGACGGGAGCGGCGACGCCGACCTCGATGCCCTCCGGGAGCGGGTCGACGCCGAGTACGATTTCGACGACTTCGGCCCGGAGGACATGGCGCGGATGAGCGCGGAGGAGTGGGACGCCGCATTCGATCCCGACACGTGGATCACGGGCGACCGGCTGCTCGAACGGGTCGAGGCCGAACTGAAATCGCGGATCGCCCGACGGGAAGTGTTCGGACTCCTCGAGCGCGTCCGCGAGGACGGCGAGGAGCGGATCGTCGTCTACTCGGACGAGGGGTACGCGATCGTTCGTCCCACGGGGGAGGTGAGCGGGCGGGGGACCGTCCTCAGGGACGTGGAGCCGATCGTCGCGCTGGCGGCGATGGAGTCGTACGAGGTCCCGGAGCCGCCGGCGGACTGGTCGCTCCCACATCCGGATACCGTCCCGGAGGGAACCGGCGAGTTCGGGAACCTGATGATCCAGGTGGTCGCCGCGGTCCTGACGATCGCCGGCGGGGCGCTCCTCGGCGCGTCCGTGTTCACCGATCTCGAGGGCGTGATCGCCCCGGCAGTCGGGCTGGCGTTCCTCCTCGCAGGCGTGTTCCTGTTCGCGATGGTCGCGAACGCGCGACTGTCGGATCGGTTCCGCTCGGAGGAGTACCGAAACCGCCTGCGCGCCCTCCGCGAGGCGGAGGAGCGACCCGACTTCGTGCCGGTCGATGGGGAGGTCGTCACCGACGAGAACGAGGACGGGTGAAGCTGCCGAATTCGACCGTTTCAAACATCCTACCACGCACCGCGCGAACGCCCACAGTCGGTGGGTTTAAGCGCGCGCCGTCCTGAGTGAGCCTGTATGAAACGGCGGGACTTCGTGCGAACGGCCGGCGGTGCTACCGCCGCCCTCGCCGCCTCGAACGCGGCCACCGGATCGGTCGCGGGACAGGGGGCGGGAGAGCCCGATTTCGAGGGGTACCTCGGCGGCGTCGACGGGGGGTTTCAGGACCTCCGCGGCCAGGACGAGGTACGCGTCGAGGTCGGCGCGAGCGGGAACGGTGGCAACCTCGCGTTTAGCCCGGCCGGGATCTGGATAGACGAGGGAACGACGGTGGTCTGGGAGTGGACCGGCGAGGGCGGCGGCCACAACGTCGTTACCGACGGGGAGAACACCGACTTCGAGAACACCCACGACCTCGACAGCGGGAGCCCGGTCGACGAGGCCGGCCACGAGTACGAGCACACGTTCGAGGACCCCGGTCGAACGGGGTACGTCTGTGTGCCCCATCGGGGCGTCAACATGTTCGGTGCGGTCGCCGTCGGCGACGACGTTCCCGTCATCGAAGCCGGTGGCGCCACCGGCTGGCCGGAGGACATCGCTCACGTCGGCGTTCCGATCCACGCCCACTGGGTCGGGATCGCGTCGATGTTCGGGATCATCCTCACGTTCGTGTTCACGTTCTACATGTTGAAGTACGGCGAGTCCGCCCACACGGGACACGGAGGTGGCCGATGAGTTCAAGCGGCTCCTCGTACGGCGACATCCACCGGTACGAGCCGGCCCGCGAGAGCACTGCCGCCGCCATCGCGATCGTGCTCCTCACGGTCATCGAGGTCGTCTTCGTCTTCCTGTTCGTCTATGGCCTGATGTTCGGGTGGGCGTCGACGGAGTTCGGCAACATGTACATGGGCGCGTTGTTGGCGCTGATCTTCGTCGATCTGGCGTTCATCCTGCTGTTGTATCGGAAGGAGTTCCTCCCGGACGTGATGATCGTCAAGAAGCGCCGCAGAAAGTGGGAGGACCTGTACGTCCGTGAAGAGGACAAAGACGGCGTCGGCGTCGACACCGGCAACGCCGTGGAGACCCTGAAGCGGGCTGTCTACCCGTACTACAAGAAGTGATCACCCAATGAGCCTGAAAAAGAACGACGAGATGGACCACAACGCGTGGCTCAAGACGCAGGACTTGACGGTCATCGAGACCGCCTTTCTGACCACGCTCATCTGGATGGACAAGCGGCTGCGCATCGTCGACTACCTCGAACTGCTGGAGACGATGTACTACCGCGCGAACCTCCAGATGCCGAAGAGCCACACCGAACAGTACGATCTGGACAACAAGTTCTGGTACTGGTACCCGCTGTACTCGCTGGGGTCGCTGTCGATCATCGCGTACCTCGTGGCGGCGGTCTCCGGCGCGCTGTTGGGGTTCTACTACTCCCCGTCGACCGCTGGCGCTGTCGCACAGGGTGACCCGACGGCGGCGTACGACTCCCTCGTGGAGATCATGCAGGACGTTCAGTTCGGGTTCATGCTCCGCTCCATCCACCGCTGGTCCGCCCAGTTCATGGTGGCGGCGGTGTTCCTCCACATGCTCCGGGTGTACTTCACCGGCTCCTACAAGGAGCCGCGTGAGGTCAACTGGATCCTCGGGATCGTGCTCATCGGCCTGACGCTACTGTTCGGGTTCTCCGGATACGTCCTGCCGTGGAAGCAGCTGTCCTTCTGGGCGGCACAGATCGGCGTCGAGATGGCGCTCGCAACCCCCTTAGTGGGTGAATGGGCGGCCCAGCTACTGTTCGGGGGGTTCACCCTCGGGCAGGCGACGCTCGTGAGAATGTACATCCTGCACGTGTTCGTCCTGCCGTTCGTGGTGACGGCGCTCATCGCGCTCCACGTCGGCATCGTCTGGGTGCAGGGGATCGCGGAGCCGCACTAATACAATGACCGACGACACCAATACACCGACCGACGCGACCGACGCCGAGCGGGCGGTGACCGACGGCGGAACCGACGAGGAAGCGCGCACGGACGGGGGGCCACCGGCGACGGTGCCGCCGGACGACGAGACACCGACGTGGACCGAGCGGAAGGAGCGGTCCCAGGGGCTCTCCCGTCTCACTTATCAGTACTTCGAGCGGTCCCGCCGCGAGGACGAGGACCTCCGCGCGGAGTCAACGTACGTCGAACGTGACGTCCTTGGCTTCCCGGCGTGGCCACACGAGACGATCCGGAACCTCGCTATCACGAGCTTCTTCATCGGGGTCATGCTTCTCGTGTCGGCGATCCTCCCGCCACACTTCGGGGATCCGGCGAACCCCGGGTCGACGCCGGCGGTCATCCTGCCCGACTGGTACCTCTACTGGTCGTTCGGGCTGCTCCACCTCGACCCGATCAACCCCGAACTCGCGATCCTCGGCGGCGACAAGGTTATGTCCGACGAGCTGTACGGGCTCGTGGCACACGGCGTGATCTTCGGAGTCATCACGCTCGTGCCGTTCCTGAACAAGGGGAGCGCTCGGCGCCCGGTCGAGGAGCCGTTTTGGGCCGCAGTAGGCGTCTCCGGCGTGATATTCTCGGTCACGCTGGGGGTGCTCGCCATCCAGAACTTCGTCCCGATCGAGCTCGATCTGCTGTTGAACCTGGTGTTCCTGCTGCCGATCGTCGGCGCGGTCATCACCTACGCCGTGTTGAAAACCATGCGCGAGGGGTACATGTACGACCTCAATCGCCGGTACTACATGCTGCGGCCGCCGAAGTAGCGGCGACCGGTCGTTTTCTGTACACGTTATACTATGTCCGATACCGACAACAGTGAGTTTCAGGCGGTCGACGACACCGGGGACCCGATAGCGAAGGACGACCCCGACGATCCACGGAACGAACCGGTCGGTCCACGTGTCGGTCCAGACGGTCGCGAGATCGTCGTCCCGCTTCGGCTGTACAAAACCGTCACCGCGTTCTCGACGCTCGCCGCGGTGGTGGCGTACTTCATCGGGTTCACGCTCGTTGACGCGGCGACTCTCCAAGTCAGCTTCATCAGGGCGACGATCGTTTATCTCCTCGGCGTGGTCGGGCTCGCACCCGCAGAGGGGGTGTTAACCGCCGTGCTTGCGATCGTCGGGATCGGCTCGATCCTGTTCGGAACGGCGGTGTACGTCCTGGGGACGCGGTTCAGGGCTCAGGGAATGGGAAAGGCTCAAGAGGACTCCAGCGAAGGATAACACATGGCAGACGAGTTCATCAAAGGGCTGACCCTGTTCACCCTCGGGGGTCTCGGCTGGATCACCTTCGGCGGGTGGTACCGGACGCCCTCGTACTACGATCTGAGTCAGCTGTTCGGTCCCGCTCAAGGGGTCAACTCCGTGTACGACGAGATCGGAGTGCTCGCCGGCGACGCCTTCTTCTGGCTGATGATCGTCGGACCGATCGTGTTCTGGGTGTTGCTTCCGGCCGGTAGGCAGCTCCGCGAGTCGATGGCTGACGACGCCGCGAACTGACACGAACCCACCGCCTACTGCGAGGCGATCGGTCGGCCGGTCCGTTCTCTCACTTCGTTCACCGCCTGTAGCGAGGCGTTCACACGGTCGGATCTGCGAGGGATCTCGACGTTCGGCGGTCGATACGTGTCACTATCGAGGTCAGGTCGAGTGAACACACGAGTCCCCGACGACACGGTCACCGGCCGGGTTCGGAGACACGCCAAGATCGAGTGACGACAGAGGGACTCGAACGGTAACCACCGAGCGTCGAACCGATCGACGTGAGACGAAGACGCCCTCATCCCGGAGTCGAACAGGGGGTTCGGACGAACGACACGAAGCGGAACTCGTTCGATGCGAGCACGGAAGCAACAAGAAGGGGAACCGATGCGGGACGAGCGACCGACGAGAACCGCCGCGACTACGCGACCACGCCGCCGCTCCACACGTCCGCGACGAGGAAGAACAGCGCGTAGTAGGCAGCGTACAGCAGGACGAGCGCCGAGGAGACGATCGCGCTCTTCGGTGCCTCGATCGTCATGTCGTTCCGGGCCTCGACGTTACGCGACTCCAGCTCGAAGAGGTCCGCGAGCAGCATGGTCACGACGAGCATCGAGAGGACGGTTCCCCCCGTCGGCGCGTCGATCGCGAACAGCGCGCTCAACAGCAGCAGGCCGACGTTCGTGAACACGTGCGGACCGTACGATTCGACGCTGTCCCCGGACTGTCCCTGTTGGACGTGCCGCTTGTGGGCGACGTGCCGGGTCGCGAGGTTCGCGATCGCCATCGTGAGGATCGCGAACGGCAAGATCGGCCCGACGACCGACAGCCAGTCGAGGGGGACGAGGAACTGCAGTGGATCCATACCTCCGTTTCCGTTCACGAGTTATTAGAACCTTTCCGATCGGTGGCGGGATCGACGCCGTCTCCGGGGTTCGGACCGGTGCCGTCCACCAAGAGGTCGACGTGAGCACCGACCCCGATCCTGACCGGTCGGCCCGCGGGGATCCGCTCTCGGCGACCGCCGTCGACAACTATCGAGACCGCCTCGACGTCGCGTTCCACGGAGAGCGCCACCTCTCCGTCGACAACCCACGTATCGCGTCTCGTCGTGAACGGCGCGATGGGAACGACTGCGAGTCCCGCACCCGGAGTGATAACGGGTCCGCCCGCGGCGTTCGCGTACCCCTCGCTCCCCAGTGGCGTCGCGACGACGACGCCGTCCGACCGGACCGTCACGTGACGCCGCCCGGGGATCTCGATGCCGTACTCCGAGATCCGAGCGGGCTCGTCCGTCACCAGCGCCACGTCGAGCGCGGCGTGGTACGTGTTCGTCCCGCCAATATCGGCCGCCAGGACCGGGTGTGGAACGGTTCGTGTGGTACCGTCCAGCAAGTGCCGGATCGCCTGGTCGATGCTGTTCCGGTCGTTCCCGACTGCGTCGTCCACCGTGACCGTGTTCCCGGCGAGCGGGTCGGGCAGGCGCTCACGGAGCGGATACACCGGCGTCTGGTCCGCATCCACCGACCCATCGGAGGCCACGGCGCGACGGACCACGTCGTGGATAGCGTCGTCACCGAGCGCGACGACGGCGTCGGCGTCGGCGTCGGCTGACGGCGGATCGACGAGCTCGCCACCCGCATCCCCGACCGCCCGTCGAGCGCGGCTCGTCCGGTCGTCGTCGGGACCGACGACGGCGATCCGGGACGGCGGATCTCCCATACGCGAGGGGTCCGCGCGGCACGATGGAAAAACCCCCGGTTCGGGGGCGAGGGGAGGGTGGCTATGAACGAAGCGTCGCCGCGTCAGAACGGCCAGTCACCGGTGACCTTCATTCCAGTCGCCGCCCCGCTCTCCTCCAGCGACGCCGCGAGGCGGTCGGTGTCGGCCCGAGGGATCGAGACGTCGTCTCGGGCGAGGTCGACAGCGAGGGCGGTGAGGAGGATCGACTGTTCGCGGAGGTTCCGAACGTCGAGCTTGTCGAGGGTGTCGGCAGCGGTGTGGCCCCAGCCTCGCCCGCGGTCCTCCGTCTCGCCGGACACCATGTAGCCGGGGATCCCCCGCTGGACGAACGGCCAGTGGTCGCTGTGGGGGACGACCCCCTCCCCGAGCGTCACGGGATGGTCGAACCGATCCCGGAGTCGCTCGCCCGCGGCGGCGAGTTCGTCGAAGTCGTGATGGTCGAGTTTGAGGGTGCGGCCGAACACGTTGCTGTCGACGTTGATCACGGCTTTCACCGCCTCCGGATCGACGTCTGCTGCTGCTTTCGAGGAGCCGACGAGGCCGACTTCCTCGGCACCGAACGCGGCGAATCGAACGCGAGTGTCCAGTGCCGACTCCCGGTCGGCGAGCGCGCGAGCGACCTCGACTATCGTCGCCGTACCCGCGCCGTTGTCCATCGCGCCCTCCGCGATGTCGTGGGCGTCGACATGCGAGGAGACGAGAAGGTACTCGTCGGTGTCGGGACCGAGCTCGGCGACAGCGGTCCCGCTCGTCGCGTCGGGGGTCGTACAGTCGACGTCGACGGTCACCGTCTCCTCCTCGTGTCGGCGGATGAGCCGCGCGCCGACTTCCTTGCTCACGCCGACGGCGGGGATCTCGCCGATCGGGTCGTCGGGGGTCCCGACGCTCCCCGTCGGTGGGAGCCCGCCCTCGACGTGGTTCGCGAAGACGAACCCGGCCGCGCCCGCGTCGACGGCGTGGTAGTACTTCTCGCGGCGGTGGACGAACCGGTCGAACTCGTCCGGCACGGTCGTCGAGACGACGGCGATCGCCCCGTCGAGCTCGGCGGCAGCGGACTCGAACTCCGCGGGAGTGCCGTAGCCCACATCGACGAGCTCACCCGTCGCGCTCGCGTCCGGTGATCGCGGGAGTGCGATACAGGACCCCTCGCCGGCGGCGAGCGTCGTCTCCCCCTGACGGACCGCGCTGTCCCCACGCTCCCACCCCTGGATGTCGAACGGCTCGATCCGGGCGTTACGCGCGCCGACGGCGTCGAACGCGTCACGGGTGTGTTCGAGCGCATCGCGTTCGCCCGACGACCCGGCCATGCGGTTCCCGACATCGACGAGGGTTTCGAGGTGGTCCCAGCCGATGTCACTCGTGAACGTATCACCGATCCACTCGGTCATGCGTGAGCCTGATCGGGCGGCGCGTTAAGCGGTTCGGTGCCGGAACCAACGGCCGACAGACCGTGCGGAGGACCGGGACTCGACACCGCGGCGGCTCAGTACGTGAAGCCGTACACGTGGTTCAACATGACGTAGGTGACCACGCCGAGGACGAGCGAGAGCAGCCACGAGCCGGCAGCGATCCGTCCGACCGTGGCGTGTGGTACCTCCGACCGGAGCTCGTCAACGGAGTGAGTGAGCCCCAACAGGAGCGCGTAGAGCACGACGGGGACGGCGACGATCGACAGCAGGATGTGGATCCCGAGCATGACGAGGTAGACCGTCCCGACGAGCTCGGGGCCATCGAAGTACTTCGTCCCGCCACCGGCGACCCGCGGGACGTAGATCCCCAAAAAGAGGAGGATCAGCGCGAACGACGTGGTCATGGCGGCCGCGTGTTTCCGTACCTCGCCGTTGCGGATCCAGTACCAGCCGAGCGAGAGGGTGAGGATCGTGAGCGAGTTGACGGCCGCGATAGCGTGCGTGAGGAGGTCGACGGTCGACCGGGAGAGGTCGGGGAACAGCGCCTGGAAGCCTGGAACGAGGAACGCGCCGAGCACCGCGCCGTATCCGACGACGGTGAGGAGGGCCACGGTCGCCGCGGGGCGGCGTTTGACGCGCTCGCGAACGCTGGCTGCGGACATACCCGAACGAGGGGACGAACCGATAAGTCGGCTTCGGGTTCTCCCGTTCGGCGGGTCGACGTCGCGAGCCAGGGGGCCGGCTCCCGGTCGATGTTCCTGTCCGACCGGTGACTACCGGTCGATGACGCCGGTCGCGGTCGCGACCTCGATGGCGGCCTCCTCGTTGATCCCGCCCTGAAGGATGGTGTAGCGGTCGCGGATCTCGTGGGCCGTCGTCATCGCCGCGATCAGTTCCTCGTCGTCGACGCCGAGCTCCGCGGCGGTCGTCGGCGCGTCGAGCTCGGCGAGCGCCTCGCGGATCGCGGTCCAGCGGCCGTTCTCGCCGCTGTGGAGGTACTCGGTCACGATGGACGCGACGCCGACCTGGTGGCCGTGGAGCGCCTTCCCCGGCGCGATCCGGTCGAGCTGGTGGGAGATGAGGTGCTCCGCGCCGGAGGCGGGCCGCGAGGAGCCCGCGATCGACATCGCGACCCCCGAGGAAACGAGCGCTTTCACCACGACCCACGAGGACTCCTCTAACCCGGGGCGGATCAAGTCGGCGTTCTCGACGAGCAGCTCGGCGGTCATCTCCGAGAGCGCGCCCGCGTACTCGCTGTACTCGACGTTGCGGAGGCGGTTCGCGAGCCGCCAGTCCTTCACGGCGGTGTAGTTGGAGATGATGTCCGCACAGCCAGCGGTCGTGAGCCGCCACGGCGCGTTCGCGAGGAACTCGGTGTCCGCGACGACCGCGAGCGGCGGGTCGGCGGCGACGGAGTGGCGCGTGTCCCCTTCGGGGATCGACGACCGCCCCGAGACGATCCCGTCGTGGGAGGCGACCGTAGGGACGGAGACGAAGCCGACATTGAGGTGGTCAGCGGCCATCTTCGCCGTATCGATCGGCTTCCCGCCGCCGAGCGCGACGAGGAAGCCGGGATCGACGGCCTCCGCGGTCGCTTTGAGCTCCTCGACCGCATCGAAAGAGGCTTCTTCGACGACGGCGGTCGCGGGGTCGTCGAACTGCGCGCGCACCCGGTCACCGGCGATCTCGTTCGGCGTCGGGCTCGTCACAATGAGCGGTCGGCCGGTGAGGTAGAGCTCGCCCACCGCCGCCCCGAGGTCGTCGACCACGCCGTGGCCGACGAGGACGTTCCGCGGGAGCTTGATCCACGTGGACTTCTCGAACATATCGGAGCCACACGCCCGCGGGTGAAAGCCGTTGTCCATGGCGGCCATCCGATGCGCCGCCACGGAGCACGACGGCCCAAGCACGACGGCTCGAAGCACGACGGCTCAAAGCACGGTGACCCGAACGGAACGCTCAGAGCGCGGCGACGCGACTCACCACGCCAGCAGCGTCGTCGCGGCATCGACGAGGAAGTACACCCCGAACCCCGCGAGCACGACCGCCGACCCGACGGCGACCACCGGCGAGAACGCCTCGATCCGCCGCTCGGCGACGACGAGCCCCGCCGGGAACAGCGTCACCCAAGCGCCGACGCCACAGAAGAACCCGACGATCAGCGCCGGCGAGCCGGTGGCGACGACGAGCGTTCCCGCGAGCTCCGAACCGACGACCGGTAGATACGCGAGCACGTCGAGCTCGCCCGGGCGGAGCAGCCCGACACCCACCGTGAGCCAGAACAACACCTGGAACGGGTTCGTCAGCGCCAATAACAGCGCTTTCTGGAACCCTTTCCCGTCGTCCACCATCGGGTCCTCCCCCTGCGTCGGCCGGAACGACGCTCGCGCGCCGCGCACCGCGCCGACCGCGAAGTAACACATCAGGAGGCCGC
This sequence comes from Halorubrum tibetense, assembly GCF_042661865.1. GTDB lineage: Archaea > Halobacteriota > Halobacteria > Halobacteriales > Haloferacaceae > Halorubrum > Halorubrum tibetense. The sequence goes on along the minus strand of NZ_JBHSWW010000039.1, from coordinate 4,701 downwards.
CGACCGCGACCATGGCCGTCTGCAGCCGTGGTACCGACTCGATGACGGCCACGACGCCGACGTACGCGAGCACGAAGAAGGCGACGTCGGCGGTGGCCGCGCCGAGCCCGGCTTTCGCTCCCGCGGTCCAGCCGCGCAGCACCGACTCCTCCGCGATGACCGCGTTCATCGGCCCCGGCGGTGCCGCGAGCGCCAGTCCGAACAGCGCACCGACCGCCAGCGTCCCGACCGTGTTCACGGCCACGTAGAGGCCCGTTCGCGTGAAAAACCTCGCGGACGGACTGTCGGCACGACTGGCCAGGAGTGAACATCACCCCCGAGAGTCGGTGACCGATGCGGATCTATCGCCGCTCGCGTCGGCGGTCGTCGTCGCTCTCGTCGCGCCCGCGGCCGTCCTCACCCTCGTCGCGTCCGGCGTTCTCGACACGGATCGACTGTGCAACCTCGGTCGGGAGGCTCTGTTCGCCCGCCGGGGTCCGGACGGTGATCATCCCGAATGGGGCGACGTCGGTGACTTCGATCGTCGTCCCCGGCGTGATCCCGGCGTCGGCGAGGTACTCGAGCTCCGCCTCGTCGCGGTCGGAGACTCGGGTGACGACGAGCCGGTCACCGGCGGGATGGTCGGAGAGCCGAGGGCCGCTCCCCTCGTTGACGGGTTCGAGGTCCGCGCCCGGGATCGGGTCGCCGTGCGGGTCGAACTCGGGGTCGCCGAGCGCCTCGGCGACGCGCCGTTCGAACTCCTCGGAGATGTGGTGTTCTAACGCGTCGGCCTCGTCGTGAACGTCGCTCCAGTCGTAATCGAGGTGATCGGCCAGGAACGCCTCCAGCAGCCGGTGGTGGCGGACGACTTCGAGCGCGACCGCCTCCCCTTCGGCGGTGAGCTCGACCCCTTTGTACGGCTCGCGGTGGACGAGGTCGCGATCGGCGAGCTTCGAGAGCATGTCCGTCACCGTCGGCGGGGTCTTGTCCACGTACTCGGCGATGGCGGACGTCGAGACGGGCGGCCCCTCCTCGGCCTGGAGGACGTAGATCGCCTTGAGGTAGTCCTCCATCACGTCGCTGAGCATTTATATACCGTTACTGGAGACGATTCAAATACCTACCGGGACCGATCGTCGGTCGGGTGCCGTCTCGGGTGGTCAGGTGCCGTCCCCGTCAGGCGCGTCAACGCCACCGTCGGTCACGCGGTCGCCACGGCCGTCATCGGCCTCCAGCTCGTCGACCCGTCGGCGAAGCGTCTCTTTCTCCTTGATCAGCGCGTTGACGGTCGCTTCCAGGTCCGCGATCCGATCGGTCCACGTGATGTACGCGTAGCCGGCGGCGAACCCGATCACCAGCCCGATCAGGCCGCCACCGAGGAACCCGACGAGCGTCATGACGGACAGGAACAGGGCGTCGAAGATGTCCTCGGCATCAACGGGGAGAGCGAGAACCATACGAACTGCTGCTCGGCGGAAGTAAAAAGGGTTTTGTCGCCCGCGGTCCCTCCAACCCGCATCGAACACCGCTTCAATCGATCGTTCGGGCTTCGTCTCGGTTCGTGCTGGGACTGTAGCAAGCGATAGCCGGCGCGGATATCCCAGTACGGGTGACAGTTGGTTATAAATAACCGAGCAGTGTTGTGACGGCAGTTTATAACTCGTTACTGTCGGGGCGACTGCGTTCAGCATGCCAGCCGTTCGATTATAAGTGGACAGTTATGGATCGACGGTGAACTCATCCAACTCTCCACCTCGAACCGCGACCGCACCTCACACCTCGCCAACCTCGTCGGCGGCGGCTTTGTCGCCGGCTGCCCGTGGCGCGTCGCGCCACGCTGTCACCGACGCTCGCCGGGGCGCGCCACCACAGTAGCTATTTATAAGTAACCGCCGGCATCGCTCGCGGTCGAGTGTGACCCGTCTCGCCGGAGTCGTGTTGTGCTACCCACTCCCGTCACGGACCGAAATGCGCTTTCCGATCCCCTCAGTCCCTCCGGGTCGGATATAAGAGCGCCACCGTGATCGGTCGCCATTGAGACGGCACCGTCGACCACGGAACCACACTTGACTCACTCCTCGGCGGGCGGTCGGTTCGCGATCCGCGAAGCGAGCTCGCGGGCGGCCGCGACGTGGTCGTCGGCCTCGCGATCGCCCGTGCCGTCGATCCCCGAGAGCAGTTCGACGATCTCGCCGGCGCGCTCCCGAATCACGTCGTCGTCGACCGGCCCTGCCGCGATCTGTCCGGCGAGCGCCTGCGCCTCACCCAGCCGCCAGCCGGCCTCGCGTTCGACGGGGCGCACCTCGGTCGCGACGAGGTGGTCGTGGAGCGACTCGACCGGGTCGAACGCTTCCCCGTCCGACGGGTCGTCGGCGTGGCCTCCGCTCCCGTCTCCCGGCATTTACTCGTCGTGGATGAACACGAGTCGTTTCTCGTCGGTCGTCACCAAGCAGAGCTCGATCCCGTCGCGAGTCGCGCCGATCCGCTGCCAGCCGTGGTCGCTGACGAACAGCGTCTGGAACACGCCCAGGTCGCAGTCGGGGTTCGGACAGCCGACGCCCGCCGCGTTCTTATATACGGTCGTCCCGCCACCGGATCCCTGTCGGACCAACCCGTCAGTCAGCGAGCGCAGCTCCTCGTCCGACATCGGACTCCCCGTGTCGTCGTCTCCCATACACGCGAATTCACGGGCGACGGTATAAAAGCGACCCGCCGGCTGGACCGATCCGGGAACGTCGAGCCGGGCCGATCCGGGAACGCCGAGCCGGGCAGCCGCCAGTCGTCCCGATCAGTGGCCCCAGCGACGACCGTCCTCGTCGTAGCGGGCGTCGGTTATCCGGTCGTGTTGGTCCCGGCTCATCGAGACATCGGCCGCGCCGAGGTTCTCGTCGAGCTGGTCGACCGTTCGCGCGCCGACGATGGGAACACAGGTGAACTCGCGCTGGTCCATCAGCCACCGCAACGCGACCTGCGCGGGAGTCGCGTCGAGCTCGTCGGCGACCGCCCGGACCTCGTCCAGCACCTTCCAGCCGCGCTCGGAGAGGTAGAACCGCTCGAACCGCTCGTCGAAGCTGCCGCGGGAGCCATCGGGTGCCTCGACGGATTTCGGGTCGTCAGGGTCGGCACGCGTGTACTTGCCGGTGAGGAACCCGCCCGCGAGCGGCGAGTACGGACAGACAGCCAGATACTGATCGGCGACGACAGAGAGGTACTCCTCGACGTCCTCGTAGTAGCCGGCGTGGAACAGCGGCTGGGTCACCTCGAACCGCTCGTAGTCGTTGACGTCGGACTGCCAGAGCGCCTTCGTGAGCTGCCAGGCCGCCATCGTCGACGCGCCGAGGTAGTTCACTGTCCCCTCCTCGACGAGCGCGTCGAGCGTCGACAGCGTCTCCTCGATCGGGGTGTCCTCGTCCCAGCGGTGGATGTAGTACAGGTCGAGGTAGTCGGTGCCGAGCCGGTCGAGCGTCCCCTCGACCTGGTTCCGGATGTGAGTGCGCGAGAGCCCCGAGCCGTTCGGGTTCGTGTCGTCGAACCCGAAGTACACCTTCGAGGCGATGACGTACTGCTCGCGCTCGCGCTCGGCGAGCCAGTTTCCGATATACGACTCGCTGGTGCCGTTGGGGTCGCCGTACACGTTGGCGGTGTCGATGAAGGTACCGCCGCGGTCGGCGAACGCGTCGAGCAGTTCGTGTGCCGCCGCCTCGTCGGTTTCGAGGACGCCCCCCGTCTTCCGGCCGAACCGCCACGTACCGAAACAGAGCTCCGACACCCGCGTACCCGTGGAGCCGAGCTGCCTGTAGTCCATGGTCGAACCAACTCCACCGACTACTAAAAGCGTAGCCGTCGATCGGCCCCGCCGATCAGTCGCCGTCGACCAGTCGGCGTTTCACCCGATCCGCGTGCGCATCGGCGAGCCGGGTCGGCTCCGGGAGCTTGTAGCCGGCACACAGCGCGGCGACGAGATCGACGGTCGTCGCCGCCGACACGCGGTGGCCCGGACTCACGTACACGGGGTTCACCCACCGGCTGTTCGGGTACTGCCGCGACTGGTAGGCGTGGCCGATCGTCGTCCCCGCCGCCGCCGTCTCCACCGTGTCGTCGGCACGGATCGGGGTTCGCCAGCCCGCGGGTCGCTCGTCGACCGGCTCGTCGGGCTCGCCACACAACAGGCCCTTGGCGACGCCGAGACCCGCCACATCGCGGATGACGCCGATGTGCGTCGCGATCCCCGCCTCGCGGAAGTGGATCCGGCCGGAGCCGTCACAGACGAGCAGGTCGGGATCGACGGCGAGCGCGTCGAGCGCGGCCAGCATCGACTCTCCCTCCCGGAAGGCCAGAAGTCCCGGAACGTACGGGATCGAGAGGGGCGTGAGGGCGTGGGCGTACTCGATCACGGTCCCGTCGCGGATCGCCACGACGGCGGAGACGGCGCGGTCGCCGGCGTCGCCGGTATTCGCGCCCGAGTCGTCACCTCCGGTCAGAAACGCCTGGTCGATCCCGACGACGACCGGCGCGTCTGGATCGCCCGCGTTCGGCGTGGGGTCCGGGAGTCCCGTCGTGAGGTCGAACGGCTCATCGATCGCGACCGCGCCAGGATCGAACCCGACCGCGTCCGTGAACCTCGCCGTCGCGGCGATCTCGCGCTGGAGCGCCGTCATCGACTCGTGCGAGAGCGACGGGTCGGGGCGGAACTCGGGGCGGGGCGTTCGCGACATCTACCGG